>JAAESQ010000258.1 GCA_024229275.1 bacterium
AGGGGCAGAGGCGCTAACCAAGAAAAAAACAGTGAAAATGTTCCAGGCACCCGGGTATTCGTGTCATTGACACGGATACCGCCTCATTCTGATTTGACATGGCCTTGGTCTCGCGCTGTGAATCCTCGAAAAGGCAATGAGTTCCTGATGAATCACGCGACCGTGGCGTGGCAAGCATCGTTCTGCTGTTAGAAAGCCCCACCCCGAGCTGAGGACCGAGACGTTTGCTGGCTTCAGGGTTCACCGATGCGCGAAACCACACAGATTTCGACACCAGGCCCGAAACAACGGATAACTCGACCGGATTCCCCTTCGCGTTCCCTTTGCGGTCTTTGCGGGCTTAGCGGTTCAAAACTCACGCGCCTGACGGATCGGAAGCACAATTTGAGTACAGACCATCACACCGTCGCATTGCACGCAGCGCAGGCGCCGAATCGCACCTATCCTCATCAAACTAAACAACTTCTCTTCTAGATATCATAGAGTGACACGTGGCACGCAAGCAGAGCAGTGAGGAATCCCTCAGCGATCCACGGTCGAAACGGCGGGGCGCGCCGTCTCCGGAAGACCCATGCGCTTCACGAGTTCAACGAAGCGCGGGTCGTCGCGGACCTCAGCACAGCGCGGATCCGTGGGCAAACCTGGTGCTGCGGAACTGAACTCGTCCACCGATCGCTCGAAGCTGGCGAAGAACTCGTCGAGGTTGCCGAGGCCGAGGTGCGCAAGCGCCAGGTCATAGTGTGTGGCCAATCCACGGGGGAGGCGCTCCTCGAGTTCGGCGAGGGTCTCGAGCGCTTCGTCTCGGCGACCCGCCCGGGCCAGGGCCCAGGCCAGAGTGCCCGGTGAGCTTTGCCCGACAGCTTCACGGTAGCTCTTGAGTGACTCAATCGCCTCATCATGCCGGCCAATTAGGCTGAGAGTTAATCCTCGATAGAAGCCAGGGATAAGATTCCCGGGAGCGATCTCGAAGACCGAGTCCAACTCTGTGAGCGACTCCTCGTACCTGCCAATGTTGAGATATGCTCCTCCGACAGACCCGATGGCGACAAAATCGAGGGGGTCCAGGGCTTTGGCCTGCAGGGTCGCTGAAAGCGCCTTTTCATGACGCCCCATGCAGCTATGAACCGTGCCCAGGTAAACCCACGCACGCGCGTGACTCGGGTTGAGCTCTACGGCTCTGCGCGCAGCCCGTTCCATTGCGTCCCATTCCCAGTTCAGGAAGTGGTAGTGGGTCGCGATGAGATGGACATCAGCACTCTGAGGGTCGGCGGCCATCGCCCGCTCCATCGCACTCCGAACCGCAGTGAGTTCATCGGTTCGACCCAGTTCATTGATACGCTCTAGCCAGCCGTACACCATGGTCATCCCCACGTATGGGGCAGCGAATCCAGGGTCATGGTCGGCGGCCTGCTCGAAGAGATCCAGCGCTGATCGAGGGTCCATGCGGGAGAGCGCGCGTTCACCACGCAGGTACAAGAGATAGGCCTCCGGATCGGGAACATACGCCGAAGCCAAACGCTCTTCCTCCTCACCGGTGAGGTTGACAGCCAGCTCCTGCACGACTCTCTTTGCCAGCTCGCCCTGCAGCTGAAGGACATTCTCGAGCGATCGCTCATAGCTGCCGCTCCAGAGCTGGCTGTCGTCGTCCGGGTCGATGAGACGCATGGTGATTCGAACCTGGTTCCCCACGGCAAGCACTGAGCCCTCGATCAGAGAGTTGACGCCCAGTTTCTCCGCTATCTCCTGCACCGATTCGTCCGTGCCTTTGAAGCGCATCGCCGAGGTGCGCGAGGTGACGCGCAGCGCGCTGACGGTTCCGAGCGTCGAGATCAGCGCGTCGGTCATGCCGTCCGCGAAGTACTCTTGCTCGGGATCGCCGGAGAGATTTTCGAAGGGCAGCACCGCGATCGACTCGATCCGTGGGGTTGGCACGGGCCCAGGTCCGTCATCCGTCTGCCACGGTCTGAGAACGATGCCTGCACTCAGCGCCACAGCCGCCAGCGCGACTCCCCCGATGGCCACAAGCGAGCCCGGGCGAAGACGCCGGGGTCGATCCGCTGGTTGAGGTGTTCCCGCCGAAGACGTCGTTGGCCCCTTGAGAACCTCCTCGAGACCGAACGCCAGATCGCGCGCCGACTGGAAACGGTCCTCGGGCTTCTTCTCAAGGCAACGCTCCAGGGTGCGCACCAGCGTGGGAGGCAGGTCCGGCCGCGTCGCGGATAAGTCCGCGGGTTCATCCTTGAGAATAGCGTTTAGTATCTCGACGCCGCTCTCGCCCGAGAACGCACGGCTGCCCGTCAGCATCTCGTAGAGCACCGCCCCGTATGAAAAAAGGTCTGAGCGATGATCCACGACCTCGCCTCGCACCTGCTCTGGGGACATATAGCCCACAGTGCCCATCACCGTTCCAGGGGCTGTGCCTTCGCCGACGCTGAGCGTCTTGGTTTCCTGAGTCTCGGTCGGATCAGTGAGGGCGATCTTGGCCAGACCGAAGTCGAGGATCTTGACCACCCCGTCCGTGGTGACGAATAGGTTCTCGGGCTTCAGATCGCGATGGACGATCCGGCGGTCGTGGGCGGCGGCCAGACCCCGAGCGATTTGTGCCGCATACTCGACTGCCCTGGGAATGGGCAGGCGCCCCGCTGCCAGACGTGCACCAAGAGTCTGACCTTCCAACAACTCCGTCACGACATAGGGGGCATCTTCGTGGCTGCCGGTGTCGTGAACGGCGAGGATATTGGGGTGATTGAGGGCGGCGGCGGTCGTGGCTTCCTGCCGAAAGCGCTGCAGGCGCTCGGGATTCGTGGCGACGTCCTCGGGGAGGACCTTGATCGCGACTTCGCGATCAAGGCGAGGATCCCTAGCGACGTAGACCTCACCCATGCCCCCCGCCCCGATGGGGCCGAGGATTGTGTACGGACCAAGGCGAGTTCCGGGAAGAAGCGCCATCTTGAGAATCGAGTTTCCTTACAACGATCCAAGCCTAGCACACGACCAATCTCACTACCGAAAATAGAAGGTTCCGGGCACCCGGGCGTTCGTGTTTCTACACGACGAGGAGCTAATGTTTCTCTCGGTCTTGGCCGCCAAGGCTGAGACAAACATCTCTTTGCGCCCCCTTCGCGATCTTCGTGATCTTCGTGGTTCAAACCTCACGCGCCTGCCAATAGGCACCGGGCACCCCGGCATTTAGTTATTGACACCGATGCCGCCTCGCATTCTGTTCTGACATGGCCCTGGTCTCGCGCTGTGAGTCCTCGAAAAGGCAATGAACTCCTGATGAATCACGCGACAGTGGCGTGGTAATCATTATTCTGCTGCTAGAAGGCCCCTCCCCATGCTGAAGACGAAGGCGTTTGCTGGCTTCTGGGCTCACCGATGGGCGAAACCACGCATTTCAGTGTCAGGTGCGAGACAACGCGATAATCCGGCCTAAAGCCCCTCTG
>JAAESQ010000259.1 GCA_024229275.1 bacterium
GGTAACTCCTTGACATTCCTGGAGTTCAACTGCGATTCTCCTGCGGGGATTGCCTATGCCGATGAGTTAGGGGAGGTTCTGCGGACGACCCCGTTTTTCGCCGAGTTCGAGAAGCGTTATCCGGTGCGGGGGATCTCCGGACGCAAGGCTCTTTTGGACGCTTTCATCCGGATATACCGGCAGTGGGGTGGGACCGACCCCATGCGCATTGCCATTGTGGACTGGAAGGGCATCGCAACCAGCCCGGAGTTCGACATCTTCCAGGCTTACTTCGAACAGAACGGTGTGCCTTGCATCGTTGCCGATCCCCGAGATGCCGCGTTCGACGGCAGGACCCTCACTTTTGGCGGCGCGCCCATCAATTTCGTTTATAAGCGGGTCATCACAGGTGAGCTACTGAACAAACGCGACGAGGTTAAACCCTTCCTCGATGCCTACCGGGCCAAGGCTGCGTGCTTCGCGAATTCCTTCCGTTCCCGCCTCGCCGACAACAAGGTCATCTTCTCTTTGCTGAC
>JAAESQ010000260.1 GCA_024229275.1 bacterium
CCCCTGTCGTCCCTCGAGGACCATGCAAAAGCCATCGTGGCGGCCGGGTCCGCGTTCTCCAACTTCCATTCCGATGCAACTAGGTTCCTCGCCAACAGCCGCTGCCCTGATGAGCGAGCACTCTTCGGAAAGACAGTTCTCCGCGTCGGAGGTGTGCTTCGCGCCCTCCTATCGAAGCCTACGAACGTCCCCGAGACACCGCCTTTGGGATTAGACAAGATGCAACTTGACATCATTGCTACTGGGCATGGGCGGCAGCTTGCGTCGGTCTTTGCAGCCCACTTCAAGTTTGTCATCAAAGGCTTGTGCCCCGAGACGGTGCTGGACCAACTTGTGTCGCCATCAGTGGGCTTTCCAGCCCTCGGTCTTGACATTGGCAAGTTGTCGGCAAGGGTGTCGGAGAAGAGTGGCGAGTCTGTTGCGGCAGAGGCTCTGATGTCCTCGTTGAGCACCCTCTCCGACTGTGGCGTGCTTACGCTAGCTGAGGCCAAGTGGCGACCCGTCTCTTGGACCGCCGTCCTTTCAATCATGCTTGTGGACGAAGGCGACTGTTCCCTGCCGTTCGAGGCGCGCGATGACCTCAGCCATGCCACAGTTGGTGCCAAGACCACCGAGCCTGTTCTTGCTCAGGCCTTTTGCAAGAGCGCTGCCAAGTCTGCCCACTTTGTTGGAACGGC
>JAAESQ010000261.1 GCA_024229275.1 bacterium
GATTCCGACGAAACCAGCAGCCAGGCTCAAATGACCCAGAAGAAGATACGTAGTGCGCATGCGATCGAGTCAACCTCCGTTGGCACCGAGTTCTTCCCATTTAGATCACTGCGGTCTTTCGCAGTGTGGTTCGGAAGAATGAGTGAGATGCTACCAATGATCGCCTGGGTCATCAGGCCGATAGTCTGTGTTTTCGAGCCCTGAGTCCATTTTTCGCCAAGCATCAAGTGATCTTCCAAGAGATCATTGGCTTCTCCCAGTTTTGACTCTGAGAGCCAGACATCTATGATGGCGCGCGTTCTCGTGATCGAGGAGGGCTTCGTGATGTTGATTCGTATCCGTCTGTTCGCTGCTGTCGTCTTCTGTGTCTCTGTGATGGGGTGTGGTTCCCAAAACAGCGAACCCAGAACCGCCCCTGTACGGCCCGAAAAGGTGGGACGCACGGCGCGAACCTTTGTCGACCACGAACGCACGAACTGGCAAGTTGATGGCCAAAGACCGATGACCACGGTTGTGTGGTATCCAGCCGTAGAAACGACAGTTGAGGAAGAGTGGTTGATCGGCGAGGCTGGGCGACCGGTGTTCTTTGCCGGATGGGCAGCACCAGGAGCTGAATTCATTTCAGGCGAAGAGACGTATCCCCTCATCCTGCTTTCGCACGGAACCGGAGGATCAGCCATTCAGCTTGCGTGGTTGGCGGAATATCTCGCCAGTCATGGGTTCATCGTGGCTGCGGTAAATCACCATGGAAACACGGCTGCAGAAGATGAGCTGATGCCTCAGGGTTTCATGCTCTTTTGGGAACGGGCCATTGACCTGTCAAAGGTTCTAGATCAGCTACTGGTCGATGAGGTTCTTGGACCGAGAATCGATCAAAGTCGAATCGGAGCTGCTGGGTATTCCCTGGGAGGGTACACGGTGCTGAGTGTGGGTGGAGCGAGAACTAGCCTCGATGCGCTTCATTCATTCTGCGTAAGTCCCGAAGCCGATGTTTCTTGTCAAGCGCCGCCTGAGTTTCCGGAGGCGCTAGAACTCTTCGATCAACTCAAAGAAAGCGATCCGATTATTCAGTCTTCGCTCGCGAGGCACAACGATATTTTTCGAGATGAACGAATTCGGAGTATCTACGCGATGGCGCCGGCGGTTGGCATGGCGCTGACTGAGGAGTCGCTTCGCTCCTTCAGTCTGCCAGTCAAGATTGTTCTTGGTGATGCGGATGAAATCGTGCCGCCAGAAACAAATGGACTTCGAGTGGCCGAATCGATTGACGGATGCGAGGTTGAGACTCTTCCGGGGGTCGGTCACTACACCTTCCTTGCAGAGTGCACCCCTCGGGGAAAGAAATATTTGCCGATCTGTAGAGATCGAGAGGGTGTCAATCGGGTGGAAATCCATCAGCTTGTCGCAGAGGATGTTCTGGGATTTTTCTCTCGTTCATTAGCACCGTAACCGTAGTTTTCGTTCTTGGGTCTGAGACGTTCCTGGGACGCCGAGTTCAGGAGCAACTGAAATCCAGGAGATGCAGGGTTCTTGAATAGTCGGTCGACCCGACTCAAATGAAGCGACTGCCAAGCACTCCTGCTGCGACCAGGCTTTCTCCCAAATCGACGTCCGATCACAATTCAGACATAGGTCTAGAGCGGGGTGCTGCTATTCAAGTCGGCTACGATGGTAGTTGGGTGAAGAACCAGGTGAGTCTTCGCAAGAAGTGACGCAC
>JAAESQ010000262.1 GCA_024229275.1 bacterium
AGTCCGGCGTTTATGCGGAGACTGAAGGAAAAGCGGATTGCCTGTCTGACGTACCACAAACACCCCGGGGAGGATTGGTCGCAGGAGGAGTTCTTTCCCTGCCGGGTGCAGCTCGCATCGGGTGCCTGTGTGGATATGGACCTGGCCGAGCGGGGCACCTTCCTGGCGGGGGGTAAGGTCTGGGTGCGCGAAATCCGCAAACGCACCGAAAGTGGCCATCAGACCTCGGTGCTATCGACCGATTACCGTTCGGATCCGGGGCCGGTGGCGGCGGCCATGTTCGCCAGATGGTCGCAGGAAAACTTCTTCAAGTACATGCGTCAACACTACGGATTGGATCGTTTGGTCGACTATGCTACCGAGGAGATTCCTGAGACCACAAAGGTAGTGAATCCGGCCTATCGCCGGCTCGATGGCCAGGTGCGCAGCAAACAGGGCCACCTCACCCGAAAGCTCGCCGCCTTCTCGGCGCTGGGTCTCAAAGGCGAGATCGAACCGAAAAAAGTGAAGGCATTCGAGCAGAAAAAAGCCGAGCTCCAGGAGCGGATCGAAGCGTTGACGAAAGAGCTCGATGAGCTCAAGAGCCGGCGCAAAGCGGTCGAACACCACATCACCATCGCCGAGCTACCCGAACAGGAACGCTTCAAGCAACTGAGCACCCAAAGCAAGCATCTGATCGATACCATCAAGATGGTGGCCTACCGCGCCGAAACCGCGATGGTGCAGATGGCGCGGGAGAAGATGCGTCGAGAGGACGATGCGCGGAGTTTACTGAGAGCACTCTATAGCACGGAGGCTGACCTGCTGCCCGACGAAAACGCCGGGACCTTGACGGTGCGTGTGCATCACCAGGCCAATCGTTGTGCCGATGAGGTGATCGGTCACCTTTGTAACGAGCTCAACCAGACCGAGACGGTTTTTCCAGGTACGACCTTGCGACTGGTTTATAAATTGGTCTCCACCTGATCGGTCTTCGCTCCTGGACCTGCTTGCGCACCAGAGGTCGTGGCGGTGACGGCTTCTCGTAGCCCGTTAGTCCGCGCACTCTACGGGTGTTTTCTTGCAGTGGGGTCATTTCAGAATCCCTGAGATCAGGAGGTCTGAGCATGCCGATCTCCTGAATGCAGTCTTCTTGGGGTGCTGAGATCAAAATCGGGATGAGGAGGAAGAGAAAACCGGCACGTTGGCGCGGGAGTACCTCAACGATTGGGAGACCTTCCGGGTCGACCTCGACTACCCTTGGCGGACACTC
>JAAESQ010000263.1 GCA_024229275.1 bacterium
AGGGTTCTTCTGTTGCAGAATGCCCGGCGCCTCGAAGAAGTATTCCACGAGCACCGCGAAATATTCGGCCTCGTTGGTGTACGCGTACGGGTTGATGTGTGAACGTTTTGCGGGTGGATTTGCCAATTCCTTGGCCACCCACCGAATCCATTCGCGAGCCACATCGGCGGGAACTCCAGGGGGAATTCCGTCGATGACACCGTCGGCCTTGTCGACGAGATGAGCGAATTCGTGAATTCCCACGTTCCGTTTGTCATCCGCAATATCGAATCCCGCAAGCAGCGCTGGCTTGGAGAGAATCATTACGCCGCTGAGATGACCTGCGCCGACCATGCCCAGCGCGTCGTGTCGACCGTCCCGGTCGGTCTGATAGTTCTCGTCAAAGCTGCCTGGATAGATCAGCACTTCACCCAACCGTGAATACTCCCAGTGGTCGAACTTGAAGACGGGAATTATCGCGCTGGCGGCGACCAGCACCCGTGTCGTTTCATCGACGTCGGTGCGGATGCCGGTGATACGGGTTTCGTCCAGGAAGATCTGAGCGAGTTGGCGAAACCGCTTCTTCTGCTCCTCGTCCAAGGCATTGAAATAGGCAACTCGCGACCGCAGGACCCCTTCCCAAACCTGCGGGAAGGGTTGCGCCATCACCTGCACGCGGCGTTTGCACCCTCGCCGCATCCACCAGTGCGCCAACGGTCCCAAGACGACGCCCAGCCAGCACCAGGGCCAAAACCACCCCAGCACCGCAGAAGCGGTCACGGTCGCGGTCGCGACGGCGACGGCCTGGTATTGATTCTCACGATTCGTTTGGGCAGTAACGAGCATAGCGTGCTTTCATGACCTTCTGGACTAACCGATCACTTGCAAACGGAGAATATGGCAATCGCATGTTCCGGGCAAGGGAATTATCCTGCTTGCTTTCCGATTACGCCAGGGCTACCCGTCGTTGCCTCCTTCCTTTGCGAGCTCGACGTGCGTTAGACTTATTTCTTTGTCACAGCTAAAGATTAGGGGTGGGGTGGCTGGGGTTGAGC
>JAAESQ010000264.1 GCA_024229275.1 bacterium
CCAAACATCGGGACCCAGGTTCCACCGTGACAACGGCTGCTCCGTCGGAGGAGCCGGGGGGCAGGACCTGTTCGATCGGGCCTTCCACGACCCGAACCCCTGTCACTCCGGTCCCCCGAACCCAGAGATCACTCGTTGCCTGCCCATCAAGGGCTACCGGGAGATTCGCAACTACTGGGCCCTCGAGGTAGACTCTATCCTTCGGGACTAACTTGCATCCACACTCGACCGTCCGACAGGCCGGCTCAGAGACCTGTTGCTGCTGAGTCTCGGACGGGACTCGTAATCCCAGACTACGAAGCTCCACCCAGACAATTCCATCGTCGTCACGTTCTAAGCCGAACCCCCACTCAGCTAGGGTGGGGTAACCAACGATCAACGCATCTGAAGCACCTTCCAGCTCTCCGAACAAGGTAGTGAGCGCCAACGCACTTGCCCTTTCTGGCTGATTAGCAGGCGCCTCTAACGGCCGAAAAGTCAAGTCGACGAAAGTATCCACTGGCTTCGTCAAAACCCCTTCGGCTATACCCTCCAGCTGAATGGAACGATCCCCACGATACCGCAAGCCAACGCCTGCTCTGGTCCTTTCATCTCGCTGAAGCTGCCGAAGGAACTTACTGCGAACCAAGTTCCTCGCAGCCCCAGTATCAAGGACCATTCTGAACGGGAGCTCTCCAATGCGGACCACA
>JAAESQ010000265.1 GCA_024229275.1 bacterium
GGGCGGGCGAGCGCCAAAGACTCTCGACGACATCTTCTGTGGTTAAAGGATAGGCGATCCAACCGTTCCTGGCCGAGCATACCACCTCGATCTTTGCCATCAAGTCCCGGAATCGGGACAGCACTTGCCCGCGGGATCGAAGTAGAGAGAGGCGAAGGGGAGACTCTGAGGAAACACAGGCCCGATATTTCGCAAAGAATCGCCACGTAGGGCGCGCGGGGGCAGGATCGACCCGTCGCCCTGGGTGTGGAGGGCGACTCGATCGGGTCACTGGTGTTGGATCACCAGCTTACCGTTTGGTCGAATTGGAAGTCAGGCTCGGGTTGGGCGAGGAGAATAATGAGGTCTTGTTCCGTGCCTTTCTCGACATTGAGATCATTGCATCGCTAGAAGGCACTGATCAAGACCTGATCCCTTTTTCCTTTTTTTTCGGCCTCCCAACCCCTTTTGACATCGCACGCCGTTGTCCCAGTACCTCGACCCGCTCACGAAAGCGCTCGTTACCCAGCGCCCAGCCTTTATGCGTACATTCGCGGATTTCCCTCAAGTCGTAAGCCGAGATGGCCGTGCGGAATAGGTCCCGATAAATCTCCTGCCTTTCCACGTCATTTTGGCCCAATCGCAGATATTCGTCATGCGAACTGATCCACTGCGCATTCAATCCCGACTCGCCCTGCGCATTGCGACGATGGCTCGACCAGGGATAATCCGCGGGCTGCTCCACCATACCCGCACGCACCGGATTGAGTTCGATATAGCGCATCAGCGTCAACAGATACTGCTCGGACTCTAC
>JAAESQ010000266.1 GCA_024229275.1 bacterium
ATTGTGGTTACTCCATGGCCGATGCCGTGATGTCCGCCTTCGCCTTGTTCTCCTTGAAGGATCCGTCGCTGTTGGCGTTTGAAAAACGCCGGGGTGATGCGAATATGAAGAGCCTCTTTCGCATCCTGAGCATTCCCAGCGACACGCAGATGCGAACGATTCTCGATCCGCTCGAACCGGATTGGCTGCGGCCCATGTTTAACGATGTCTTTGGGCAACTGCAGCGCGGCAAGGCCCTGGAACCGTACGCCTTTCATGAAGGCGCCTATCTGCTGTCGCTGGATGGCACGGGATACTTCTCGTCGAAAAAGATTCATTGCGACTCTTGTTTGCAAAAGAAGAACAGCAAGACGGGCGAGATCACGTATCAGCATCAGATGTTGGCAGCGGTGGTGGTACATCCCGATCACAAGCAAGTCATTCCGCTCGCGCCCGAGCCGATCATCAAGCAAGACGGCGACAACAAAAACGACTGCGAACGCAATGCGGGCAAGCGTCTTCTGCAAAAGATTCGACACGAACATCCGAACTTGAAACTGGTCGTCGTGGAAGATGGTTTAGCAAGTAATGCGCCTCACATCCGGCACCTGAAGAGCCTCGATATGCACTTCATCTTGGGAGCCAAGCCAGACGATCACGAACACTTATTCGAAGAGGTGAGCAAGGCCGAGGCGGAAGGTCGAGTCACGACACTTCGCTGGACAGACGAGGCCAAGAAGGAAGAGGTGCAATGTGAGATTCGTTTTGCCCACGACCTGCCGCTGAACAAGTCCAACGCGGATCTGCTGGTGAACTTCCTGCAGTACACCGAGTACGCGTCGGACGGCTTGGTTCGTAAACGCTTCAGTTGGGTCACCGATCTGACGATCACTCGTGACAACGCGCGGCATCTGGTCCGCGGCGGTCGTGCGCGTTGGAAGATTGAAAACGAAACATTCAATACGCTGAAGAATCAGGGTTATCACTTCGAGCACAACTTTGGGCATGGGGAGCAGAATCTGTCGGTAGTCTTGGCGATGCTGATGATGTTGGCCTTTCTGGTCGACCAAACGCAGGAACGGTGTTGTCCGCTGTTTCAAGCCGTTCACAGAAAGCTGGGCAGCCGCCGCTTGTTGTGGGACCACCTGCGATCGCATTTCCGTCACTGCCGCGTCGAATCCATGCAGCAGCTTCAGGAAGCCATCCTCTACGACTTGGCCAAAGAGATGCCCATTCCGACCTTTGCCTCACGAGGCCGGGCAAGAGTTCCTTGAGCCTGTTCCCCTCCCAACCCTGCGTAGTTCTCTCGTGCCTTCTGCCTGTTTCGCTCAACGTACGCGCTGCAGTGCTTGAAAGATGCGTTGGTCGCGGCATTGGAAGTGAAATACCGGCTTCTCTTACCAACTTGATTGCAGCACACGCGGCAAGAACTCCCCCACTTCTAGGTAACTTGC
>JAAESQ010000267.1 GCA_024229275.1 bacterium
CGAGGCTCGAGGAACGACGCGAATGATCGAGAACATCGAGAAGGAGCGGAAGGTGAGCATGAGGCTCTTGGAGGTCTTGCTCAGCGTCGTTCGGCGAGTTCGAGAGCGAGCCGTGGCTAAGGACTTGGTCCACATGGCCTTCGAGTGGCCTCGTGGATGCTTCGGGTGGAGGCTCCAGATCGTCAAGGAGTTGGAGAGGTTCATGATGTTCAGCACGGAGTTTGACGGTTGCTGCTATGGACTAGCAGACCAACATGGAGAGCTTCTGAGGAAGCCTTGGAGAGTCGTCTCCACGGTGCCGAACATTGATCAGGTGCTCGGTCGGCGATGTGGTCATGATCATCCACATGGGATGACGAGTGGGCTGGCCGCGAAGATCTCTGCCTACTACACGCCAGCGTTCGCTGACGCCGTCGGAGAGATGATCATGCGGCTGCCCATCGAGAACCACAATCATGAGCATCATGACCACTACGACGGCACCACCGCGAACCATCAGGACAACCTCATCGCGAACCACAGCGACTACCATACCGAGGAGCTGGTCGGAGCTATGCCGACACGGCTCCGGGAAAAGACGACAATGGACGATGAGGCGCATGAACCTCTACGTGAACATGCTCGGCTAGCGAATGGTGAACCACTCGCGACAGCACCGAGCGAGCTCGAGCAGGCAAGGCATTGCTTGACGCATTTGCCTTTTGCCAAATGGTGCGCCATTTGCGTCAAGGCACGCGCCAAGGACGAGGCGCACGGGAAACTCAAGATGAACGACGGCCCGGACGTTGTGCAGTTCGACTACGCGTTCATGCGCTCGGGCGACGAGGAGAAGTTGGTGCCGGTCCTGATCGCGATCACGAGACGTGCTGGCTACGCGTTCGCGAGCGCAGTCAGAACGAAGGGAGCAAAGGATACCGCCGTCGTGGACGACATCCTAGCGTGGTTGCGTGAG
>JAAESQ010000268.1 GCA_024229275.1 bacterium
AGTTGGGTGCGGGAGGCTGCACTCTCGGATGTTGAACGCGCGGCAGCGACTCACGGTGTAGCGGTCCACGGCATTTCGGACAACAGTTGATATCGAGACCGAGCAACCGTTGCATCCAATCGGCAACCGTCCGAGGTGGTTCGGGCTCGGCGATCACCGGAGCCGCACCGAGGAGGATTCGGCATTGCTGCAAGGATCGATGTTTGATGCGGTTGGCGAGGAAGCCGTAGTGCCGAATCCGGGAGAATCCGCTCGGGAGGACGTGGGTCAAGAACCGCTGGATAAACTCGACGGCCTCAAGTCGCTTGTACTTTCGACGGTTTCCATCGTCGCGATCACGATAAGTAAAACAGACGCCCTGGTGATCACAAGAGACGATGCGATGATTGGAGATCGCCACGCGATGGGTGTAGCGGCCCAGGTAGTCCAAGAGTTTTCGCGGTCCCGAGAAGGGTGGTTTGGAATAAACCACCCATGGTTTCCTGCGCAAGCGTCGCAGCCAACCCCAGGGCAGTGCCGATCCAGCGGCGCCCTTTAGATGCGGAGGCATCTGGATCAAGTTCCGCTCGATCAACCTTGCTAAGCCGTCCAAGTACTTGGCGCGGAAGACCTTGCTCAACGCTCGGACAGGGAAGAGGAATTTGCTTCCTCCGGCAACCCAGCGTTTGCCGCCGTCGGCCAGAGCGCCGGATGCCATCAGTACGTGCAGATGAAAATGGGGACGCAGTTGTTGGTCCCAGGTATGCAGCAGGATGGTGAATCCGACTTTGCCGCCAAGGTTGTTCTTGCCGAACTCCAGCAGCGTCCGCGAGGCAGCTTGGAACAGCAAGTCGAGCAAGGCTCGTTGATTCTCCTCATTCCAGAGGATCAACGAGTTGATCTCGTGGGGCAAGGTGAACACCTGATGGAAGTACGGCACCGGCAGCAATTCCCGTTGTCGATCCGCAACCCAACCGGCCTTTGCCAAGGACTGGCACTTGGGGCAGTGTCGGTTGCGGCAGCTGTGGTACAGGTAGCGTTCGTACCCGCATCGCGGGCACCATTCGCGATGGCCTCCCAAGGCAGGGGTGCGGCAGGCGATGATCGCTCGCACCACTTTGCGTTGGATCGATGTCGCGTAATGAGTGCCCAAGTACGCTTCCGCGTGGCGTGCGAAAACGTCAGCCAACTCGACTCGGGAAACATCTGCCGACGCCGCGCGGTCGTGCGCGACGACGGTCATCTGCTTTACTCCAACGAGTCGTCAGGCTGTGGCATACGCAACAAGTCCAGCGGGCTCTTAATGTCGCCGAGATGCTTCTGGGTGACGTGCAAGTACTTGACCGTGGTGTTCAAGCTACGGTGTCCCATCAGCAATTGAATCGTGCGAAGATCGACTCCCGCCTCGAGCAGATGAGTCGCGAAACTGTGGCGCAACGTGTGAATACCATGCCCGTGAACGATCCCGGCTCGGGCTTTCATCCGATAGAAGGCTCTGGCCGGCGTGTACTTGGGGACGTGGTTCGTGCCGTCGCGGTTGACAAACAGCCAACGCTTGGGGCGAGCTTCCCGCCAGTAGTCGCGCAACTCGTCCAGCAGGCGTTGCGAGAGGAGGGAGTAACGATCTTTGCGGCCTTTCCCCTGGTCCACACGAATCAGCATTCGGTCGGCGTGGATATGCTGCGGCTGAAGACGCACCAGTTCCGAGACGCGGAGGCCCGCACCATA
>JAAESQ010000269.1 GCA_024229275.1 bacterium
CAGCGCTCGGACTCTCGTCGCATCGTCGATGGCGGTGTACTGATACCGCCGTACAGGGCCGCCCTTTTCCCGCTTCAGGGTCAGGAACTTGACGTCTACCTGTACGTGGTGCCCCGGGACCTGCTTCTCGTAGCGGTGCGTGTGCACGGCACGCCGACCCACTCGATTGGGGAGTCTGTTGAGCCCATGCCGCTTACAGACCCGATAAACCGTCGCGTCGGATGTCTTGATGTCGTGGTAGCGCTGCAAGTACCACACGATGCGGATCGGGCCCATGTGGTAGGTCCTGCGCAGGTGTAGGATCTTCCCAACGACCTCTTCGGGCGTCTTGTTCGGGTGGTCGTGAAAACCGCCCCTCCGGCTCCTCAGCCCTTCGTCACCGAACTCGCGATACCGGTCCCTCCACAGATAGAACGTCGATCTCGCGACCCCGAAGTATCGACAGGACTTGTGGATATTCCCTGTCCGCTCCGCGTACTCGATGATCCTCTTCTCACGATGAATCTCTCGCTGTTCGTTGGTCATTCAGATCCCCTCGGCCATCTTGTGTCATGAGCATGACAGGATGTCCGGCGGGATCTGCAATTTCACAGATCGACGTCTTCAACGAACCAACCTCCGCCCCGTCCAGAACACTCCCAGCACTAACCGATTGCGGCGGGTCTCATAGACACCCCGGAACGCTGATGCCGACACGGCGCAGCGAAGTGGATAG
>JAAESQ010000270.1 GCA_024229275.1 bacterium
CGGTGTGGAATGCGGTTTCAACATCGCGAACAAGTAACGGTTTTCGTCGCAACGAAACGAATACGTGATCATCGAACGGAGCATAGGGTCGTCGACGCTCCAGATAACGCTCGAGCCCCGCTTGAGCCGTGTGATGTAAAGGCACAAGGCGGCTTTTGCGAAATTTGGAGCACCGGATCAACAACCCGTCCGGGGTGATGTCATCGTAGCGCAGCCGAATGGCTTCCGACACGCGAAGCCCCGTGCATGCCAACAAAGCGAAAAGTGTGCCATAGGTGTCTCGCCGCAACGAGCGGCAACCCGACTGAAAGGCCGCGAGCACAAGGCGCTGGATGTCATCTGCGGAGAAGATGTACGGGACAGGCCGCGGTCCTTTCTCGCGGCCAAAGACAGCAAAGGGCAATTCATGGCGTTGATCCTCGGCCCGCGCATAGCGAGCAAATCGAATTACGTGGCCCAGCCGACGTGCACGCGAAAAAACCGTTCGTGCTAATCCAGCCCACTCAATGGCGACCTCCGCGCAAACATAGTCCTTTCCTCGCGCGGCAGAGAAGGCGCCGAAACTATTTAGAAGACTGCCCTCAGACTTGAGAGCGAATCCGCACGCGCGGCGCACCGCCAGATACGACGCTATGGCTTGCGCTAACATGGCAGCACCTCCGGCCATGGTTGAGCAATTTGCTCCAAAGCAGTTATGTCGACTTTCGCATAAATTTGTGTGGTCTCAATCGAACGGTGTCGGAGAATGCTTGATATGTCCTGCAGCGTTGCTCCTTGCCGCAGCATCGAGGTTGCCGCTGAATGTCGCAGCACATGGGCTGCACCCCGGCTGGGGCATGTAACCGCAGCCCGTCGCATCGCATTTTCGACAATGACAGAGACGGCGTTATGATGAGCGAAGCATCGGAAGGGAGCTCGGGCGCGAATAAACAGTGCATCGCTATCGCACTGCGGTCGTCCGTCTTGCAGATAATCCACAATTGCCTGGCCGACCTCCTGGGTTAAAGGCAGTAGCGTCTCACGTCTACTCTTTCCAGAAACGGAAAGCCATGCGCCCTTCCAGTCGATATCGGTCAGACGTAGCTGAACGATGTCGCCCGCCCGCAGTGCTAAGCGTGCGAGGAGCAGCAGAATTGCGCGATCACGCTTGCCAACTGACGAGGTCAGGTCACATGATTCGATAATACGCTCCACGTCTTCGGCTTGCAGATAGCGCGGTAGGGAAGAAAGCCGCCAATGAGCCACGACCGGAATTGCTGCGTCCAGACCCGCGGCGCATTTGCCTTC
>JAAESQ010000271.1 GCA_024229275.1 bacterium
CGGAACTTCCGCATGGCCTACTGCGGGACCGTGACCCTTCACGACGCGACCGGAGCAGCGCTTCATACGATCCGCTACGGCTGCATGCCGGAGGGGGACATCCTTGGGCTACGCAATCGGCTGGTGGCCGATGTGACTACGCTGAGGAGTAAGCGCTCGGGTCTGAGGATCCAGCTCCTTTGTGACGGAGCGCCAGAGATGTGGAATCTGTTGGAGGATGGGTTCACGAGTGAGAAGTTCGAGGAAGACATCGAGCAGCTCGTCGACTTTCCGCACCTCGTCTCAAAGCTCAGCGCCGCAGCCAAGGTCATCGCGGACGCAGGCACGGAAGACGAAACAATGAACCGCTGGAAGCTGAGGCTCCTGAACCGAGACAACGGTGCCATCGAGATCCTCGAAGAATTGATCGCATCGAGAATGGATGAAGGTGTCACCGACAACAACCCCGTTCACGCGGCGATTTCGTATCTCCAGAATCACGGCAAAGAGG
The DNA here is from genome assembly GCA_024229275.1 of bacterium. GTDB lineage: Bacteria > Acidobacteriota > Thermoanaerobaculia > Thermoanaerobaculales > Sulfomarinibacteraceae > JAAESQ01. Next base: position 491 of record JAAESQ010000271.1, read on the forward strand.
CCGATCGGATGAACTATGCGCGGGCCCGGAGGCTTGGCCTTGCTATCGGAAGCGGCAATGTCGAGGCGACCTGCAAGAGCCTCTTCGAGCTCCGCCTCAAGCGCTGTGGCGCCCGCTGGAAGAACGAAACGGGGCAGCACATCGTACAGTTGCGAGCGCTCGCCCTCAGCGATCGATGGGGACCCGCGATAGAACTCACTCTA
>JAAESQ010000272.1 GCA_024229275.1 bacterium
GCCGCAGCAGACTCAATTCTCGCCCTCCGTGAAGGCAAAGTTGTCGTACAGGGTCCACCATCTCAGATTCTCGACCAAGAGGTTCTGAAATCGATCTACGACACGCGTTTCGAGCTGATTCAAAGACCAGACTCTGATCTTCCACTCATAGTAGTCACCGGCGGAGGCGCCGCGTGAAATCCGGAGCGGCCACTCTGCTGATTCTTGCCAGCGTAGCTGGAATCTTGATCGTGCCGTGGGTGGGCCAGGAATCGATTTCAATCAGCGCACTGAGTGATCCAACCGGCACGACTCCGGCTGGAGTCATCCTATGGAAACTCCGCCTCCCAAGACTCTTCGGGGCGCTCCTTGCAGGAGCAGCTCTTGCACTGTGCGGGGCTGCGTTTCAGGCGATATTCCGTAATCCACTCGCGACACCATTCACCCTTGGCCTTGCGAGCGGATCGGCGTTCGGTGTAGCCGCAGTGACCCGCGCCGGTCTCGCGGTCTCGGCTTCGTTCTTTCCGGTGAGTTCCGTTGCCGCTTTGGTCGGTGCTCTTGTTGCCATTGGCATCGTCTGGCTGATCGCGCGGCTTCGGCCAGCCTTTTCGTCGTCCGTACTGCTCCTCGCCGGCGTTGCTATGAACTTCTTCTTTTCGAGCCTGATACTTGTGCTTCAGTACACCGCATCTCTTGGCGACTCCTACCGCATCGTGCGCTGGCTCATGGGTGGATTAGCCGGCCTAAGCTACAGCGACGTGTATCGGATGCTTCCATTCGTTGTAGTGGGCGGCATCGTTATCCTGGCGTTGAGTCGTGAACTCGACCTACTGTCGACGGGTGAGGACATTGCTGCCAGTCGCGGTGTCAATGTGGGACGCACGCGACAGATTCTGTTTATCGCTGCTTCGGTGATGGTGGGCGGAATTGTGGCAGCCTGCGGACCGATCGGATTCGTCGGCATGATGGCCCCTCACATGTGTCGCCTGGTGGTCGGAGCACGGCACCGACATTTGCTTCCTGTGACAGCACTCTTCGGCGGAGCGTTCCTGGCCATTTGCGATGCAGTTGCCAGAACCGTAATCGCGCCGATCGAGCTACCCGTCGGTGTGATCACCGCCTTCTTCGGCGGCCCGTTCTTCCTTTGGCTCCTGCTGCGAAGCAGCTCCACCGTTCGTACGCAACGGCGATGACGGCGACTCAGAGTAGTAAACCGACAGCAGAATCCGCGCCGCCTTCGGCACATTGACGTTTCCGGCGATCACGTCTTCCCGTAGCGACTGCCATTTCTGGCGAACTCCCTGGTGCTGCCGCACGCTGCGGAAGAGTTCATCCTCCACCGAAGCCCAAACCCGATCGACCTTCTGACGTTTGCGCCGAGCTTCGAGTCTTCCAGTTTGTGTCAACGTGCTGAATCGTGTCCGTAGCTCGGCCAGGATCTCCTCGATCCCAGTCCCCTCGATGGCTGAACACGAAAAGATCTTTGGCCCGAGGCCACTTGTATCCGACGTTCGATACATGGCAAGCACGCGTTCGTACTCTGAGCGAGCTCTTTCAACCGCTTCTCGCTGCGGACCATCCGCCTTGTTGACAATCCACAGATCCGCCAATTCAAGGATGCCCCGTTTGATCCCCTGCAGCTCGTCGCCTGCACCCGCCAGCAGCAGTACGAGGAAGAAATCTACAAGTCCACCGACATCAATTTCAGACTGTCCAACGCCAACTGTTTCGACCAGCACGACGTCGAAGCCCGCTGCTTCGCAGACAATCATGGACTCGTAGGTCCTGCGACCGACACCTCCGAGAGCTCCCGATGTGGGCGACGGTCGAATGAAAGCAGCATCTAGAGCACTAAGTCTCTCCATTCGAGTCTTGTCACCGAGGACGCTACCCCCAGAGACCGAAGACGAAGGATCAATCGCCAGTACCGCCACTCGATGACCGGTTTCGACGAGCTGAAGTCCGATCGTCTCAATAAACGTGCTTTTGCCAACGCCAGGTACGCCGGTCACACCAACTCGCATTGCACCACCTGCATACGGCTCGAGCATGGCCAAAAGCTCAGTCGCTGCGTCCTTATGGTCAGTATGACTGCTTTCGATCAGGGTGATGGCGCGCGCAAGGGCCGTGCGATCACATCGAAGAATTCCTTTCACCAGATCTCGAGTCTCGGGAATCGACGCCATGCTTGCCTCTCCTAGCCCCTGCGATATTGACCAGACTCCTTCTCTCGTTGACTATCCACCAAGCTCAGCCAAGACTTCGATCGCAGCTTCTGATATTACGGTTCCCGGGCCAAAGATGTGCGATGCCCCTGCCTCGAGTAGAGCCGGGTAGTCTTGTGGAGGAATCACACCGCCAACGACGATCATGATGTCCTGCCGTCCCATTCGATCGAGCTCGCTTCTCAGTTCGGGAACCAGCCGCAGATGACCGGCCGCCAGCGAACTCACTCCAACGACATGTACGTCATTCTCGATAGCCTGCCGCGCCGTTTCCTCTGGTGTCGTGAACATTGGTCCGACATCGACATCGAAGCCCACATCGGCGAAGGCTGTTGCGATCACCTTCTGGCCGCGATCGTGGCCATCCTGGCCCATCTTGGCTACCAGAATGCGCGGTCTACGCCCCTGCGCCTCCTCGAAGGCAGCCGCAAGCTGCCGTGCTTCACCGAATTTCTCCACATCGTCTCCGATTTCTGAACGATAGACTCCAGTCAACGTCGTTGCCACAGTGCGGTGTCGACCGAAAACCTCTTCCAGAGCGTAGCTCATCTCTCCCACCGTTGCTCTTGCACGAGCGGCTGCGATCGAAAGCTCAAACAGATTGCCTTCGCCCGTTCGAGCGCACTCTGTCAATGCCGCGAGAGCGTCATCGGTGGCGCTGGAGTCTCGATCCCGACGCAGAATCTCGAGCCGTGCACACTGGGCCGCATACACGGCATCGTTGTCAACGCGAAGGACATCTAGGTCCTCTTGCTCTTCTGAGACAAAGGCATTCAGCCCAACAATCGTCTGACGTCCCGAGTCAATTCGAGCTTGGGTGCGAGCCGCCGCCTCTTCGATGCGACGCTTCGGCAGTCCGGAGGCGATCGCTCGAGTCATACCGCCGAGGCTTTCGATCTCTTGAACGTGCTGCCATGCACGATGCGCCAGATCGTGAGTGAGGCGCTCGACGAAGAATGACCCTCCCCACGGGTCGACAACGCGACAGATCCCACTCTCATCCTGCAGCTGAAGCTGGGTGTTTCGTGCGATGCGAGCAGAAAAATCGGTTGGCAACGCCAGAGCCTCGTCGAGCGCATTAGTGTGTAGCGATTGGGTGTGACCCATCGCAGCCGCCATCGCCTCAAGGCAGGTACGAGCCACGTTGTTGTATGGATCTTGTGCCGTCAAGCTCCAACCCGAGGTCTGCGCGTGGGCGCGGAGTGCCATCGATTTTGGATCCTCGGCGCCGAAGCGGCGCATGACTTGCGCCCACAGCAAGCGCGCGGCACGGAACTTCGCCACCTCCATGAAGAAGCTCATCCCGACACCCCAGAAGAATGAGATCCTGGGTGCAAAGTCGTCGATCTTCAACCCAGTAGCGAGCCCTGTTCTTACATACTCGATACCGTTGGCAATCGTGTAGCCCAGTTCTAGGTCGCAGGTCGCTCCAGCCTCCTGCATGTGGTAGCCGGAGACCGAAATTGAGTTAAAACGAGGCATCTGACGCGAACTAAAGTGAAATATGTCGCCGACGATCCGCATCGAGGCTTCCGGAGGATAGATGTAGGTATTGCGGACCATGAACTCTTTCAGAATGTCGTTCTGGATCGTTCCCGCCAGCTTCTCCGGTCCAACTCCTTGTTCTTCAGCAGCAACGACATAGAGAGCGAGTATCGGCAGCACCGCTCCGTTCATGGTCATCGACACACTGACCCGATCGAGCGGAATGTGGTCAAACAGCACCTGCATGTCCAGGATCGAATCGATCGCAACGCCGGCCATGCCGACATCTCCACGCACTCTGGGGTGATCCGAGTCATAACCGCGGTGGGTTGCGAGGTCAAAGGCCACCGATAGGCCCTTCTGGCCGGCCGCAAGGTTTCGTCGATAAAACGCGTTCGAGTCTTCCGCAGTAGAGAAACCCGCGTACTGGCGAATCGTCCACGGCCTCGTTACGTACATTGTCGGGTATGGACCACGATGAAACGGAGGAACGCCAGGCAGATAGTCGAGATGAGCCACTGGCCCAAGGTCCATCGCTCCGGCAATCGGCTGAACTGTGATGGCTTCTGGAGCGACCCAAGAGAGGCTCTCCAAATTCCCGGTGGTCGCCTTTTCGGCAGCGCTCTCCCAGCACTGACGATCGCTGCTGGTGTCGCGATCCGAATGAAGTGAAACGCGCGTGTAGTCCGGGAGGCCACTCATTCGCTCACCCCCAAACTGTTGAGTACAATCTCGAGGATTTCATCCAAGTTGCAGCCGGCGTATAGATAGCCGTCCGTACCCGCGTCTCTCCACTTGGCATCGCTCGTTCCCGGTGGCGCCGCAATCAACACTAGTTCGGCGCCCTTCTCTTTCAGTCCACACACTAAATCAGCAACTGCGGCTGGGCCTTGCGAATCGAGCGCACAGATGACGGCGGCCGTTTCGCCGCTCTCGGAAAAGGCACTTACAGCCTCTGCAACGTTGGCCGAAGCGTTTTCATCGGACGTCACAATCCCACCCACCGCCAAAGCGCCACGCACGAACGACACCTTGGCACGCAGTTCTACCGCAACGCCAAGGCATGCTACGAATACGGACGGTCTGCGCGCATATTCGCTGACCCAGGCATCGCTTCGATCCCGGAGCCGATCGAAGATCGAGCTTTCGCGTTCCATAACCAGAGCTGGGATACGCAAAGGCTGCTCACCGCCAACCATCGCTACCTCCAGTTGGTGCACCGTGGCTCCCGCAGTAGCTGCGTCAATCGCCCGTTCCAACACACTTCCCGCCGTCGCCGATGAGAGGTTTGCGAGTTCTATCGTTGGACCGTCGGCTTGACGACTCGACTGATGACACTCGGGAGCTTTGTCCTTAATCATGAGACATGCTTCGTTTTCATCTGGAAACGAACTGACACCGGTTATGGGATCACGACGCCGAGAGATCGCATCACGTTTTAAGGCTGCGACTTCAGCAACTCGCTCATGGATCGAACCAGAGAGAAGGCATGCACGCATTCCACCGTCCCGTTCGAGACTCTGAAAAAGCTCCCAACTCTTCTCCGCCAACTGTCGTGTAAGGTGTTCAACGTACCAACTGCCCCCGGCCGGATCCATGACCCGATGCAGACTGCACTCCTCTCTCAACAATGCGTGGGCGTTGACGGCGATTCTCCCCCCGGCCTCACCTGGCTGTTCCAGAGCTGAGTCGAACGGTAGGATCGCGATTGAGTCGGCACCGCCAGTCACCGCTGCTAAAGCCTCGACTGTAGTGCGGAGCGCATTGACCCAACGATCACGTCGGGTGAGAGTTCGGGGTGAGGTCACGGCGAGAATCGGTGCCGCTTGTGAGGCCTCAATTCCTCCCGCCGCCTCAACGACCCTAGACCACACCTGACGCAGAGCACGTAGCTTCGCGATCTCCATGAAGAGATCCCGCCCAATCCCGGTTACAAAGGAGATTTGGCAGCAGCTCTCATCGAGATCGAATCCCCTCGCTGTCAATAAGCGCAAGTACTCGACGCCTGTCGCGGCAGTGAAGGCAATTTCCTGAACTGCCGTCGCTCCGGCTTCGTGATAGCCCAGTGTTGACACCGCAAGAGATCGCATCTGTGGCATGTTTGCCTGGAGCCACCGAACCATCTCAGCCGCGAGCTCGAAGCTCCTGTCGAGACCGATGGCAAGCTCCCCATCCGTTGCCAAAGTACCCAACGGGTCGAATCCGATGGTTCCTGAGATGGACTCGAGATTGATCTTTCTCTGCTGCGCAGCAGACACCAGAAGAGCCAATGCGGCGGGCGCTGATCCCCCGGCGTCGAGGTCCAACTCGATTGGACTGCGAGCCAATGCAGTGACAAGTTCACCAAACTCTTCCACCTGGCGACTTCCCAACGTGCTAGTGCACCTCAGCCAAATCGCATTCACCCCACGTTGACTGGCGGTTCGTATAGCTTTGGCAGCGTGATTCGGATCTGCGGCTGAAACTGGCTCGCACACATTCCAGCCACTCTCAACCGAACCTAAAACGGCGCTTCCCCGGACAAATGGAGTCTGACCAGGCCAGCCTGCATCGAATTCAGCACTTCCCCCATCAGTAAACAATGGCGGAACGTCAATTCCCTCATGGGTGAAATCCACCAGTTCGCTGAGGCTGCGACCCCTGAGAGATGCCTCCGCAACTGCTTGCCACTCGGAAACCGATGGCACGGGGAACAGCTCTGTCAGATCGAAGTCTTCGAGAAATACAGGGTCCTTCTGCTCTGGCATTCAATCTCCCGGCCTTGGCATACTCAGCGCCCACAACTGTAGCGCAGACGAGGGGCGGGACGGCTGGGCAGAATGATGAATGCGGAATGATGAAAGATGAAAAGGCGGGCAGACCTTTCCAGATCGAATGCCAAAAGTAAAGCACAGGTACGGAGACAGGACTCTTGGCCCAAGAGCCACAGAACTGATTCTGGAGGACCCGTGAGTTCGGGGGCGCAGCAAAACACGGTTGAGGTTAGCCGTTGCCCCGGTCAGCCATTTTGGTTCGCAGCCACCTTTCCCTCATCGCCACAGCGTCCACAACTGCGCGGGCTCGGATTTCAGCATTCCGCATTCATCATTCATCATTCTGCACAACCTCCTGCCCCTTGACCGTGACTCTTTGCCACTCTATGGTCGTCACTACATAGGACGGTCGCAACAGCGCAAGAGGGAAGCCGGTGAAAACCCGGCGCGGCCCCCGCCACTGTGACCGGGTACGGAC
>JAAESQ010000273.1 GCA_024229275.1 bacterium
CTCCTTCGTCCAGCGGCACCTCCGATACGATCTCTTCTTCGTCTAAACGGATCTCACCAAGACGCACCTTTTTCCCATGGTGGTCCGACCAGTGGTTGGCGGACAGGCTGTGATCATAGATCTCTCCCATCTCATAATCGCCGCCGGTCTCATCGTAGTCATCCTCATCTTCGAAGTCGGAACGGTGATAGCCTCGATAGCCGCCTCTGTATGAGTACTCGTCGTATCCACCTTCGGCTTCTCCACTTTGCCACAGCGTGACCAGGGCCAGATGAGCCACACAATCTGCTTGCTCCGCGGCCTCGAACAGCACCTCGGCCCGCGCCCGATCGATCCCCTTCAGCGTGTCTACGCTCAGGCCATCCTGTGTGTAGCGATGATCGAGGGTTACGGCGATCTTTTGCCTATCCTCATGTCCGCGCCAATCATCGAGCAATTCACTGATGGCAACGGAGGCCGCGCCATAGGACGGAGCGCTGATACCTTTCTTGCTCCGTGACTTGGCGAGCGTGACGTTGTATGTCAGGCACAGGCGATACCCGCTTCGTAGCGGCCGGACCTCGTGCGGACAATCAGCGTAGAACGCGGCGTAGCTCAACTCGTACCCCGAGGTAGCGCCCGTAAAGTCGATCTCGTACTGCCAGTCGTCATGCAAGACGATCAACTCGCCACCTTCACAAACCGAAGGTAAGACAATTACCAGCGTCGCCACCATCCGGTCGAGCTTCTCGCCGTCGCGGTGCGGCAGGAAGAATCCCCCTTTTTCGTAAACCAGCAGCTTGTACAGATGAGCCGTCAGTTTGCGGTCCTCGAGTCCCAGTTCCCGTTGCACGTTGGTAACGATTTCCTCGACCAACTCCTCCCATTTCGGGTTCGTCAACCGGAACTGATCGGGGTCAAGTTCCCAGGTTCGCCGCACATCAGTATCGACCAGTGTTTTCGTTCCCTTACCGTAAGGGGCTTGATGGCATCGTTTGATAAGCTTGCGGGCCTGTGTCTTGCCGAGAGGTAATGACAGCGCGCCGAGTTCTCCGACCTCCAGTCCCGGCATCGTCAACGGCCGATCACCTGACGTGCAAACCGCACTCGGCCGATCCACTTTGGCGAGAGCTTTGAGCAACTCGTCCTGAACATATAACTGCTGGTTTGTAGTGCTGGCCATGAAGACACCTTCCAGGTTTGGATATTTGATGTTGTTCGCTTCACGAACGGTGATATTACGTAGATTATCCCGTTTCGCAGGATACCGGTATCGTTCGCAGATTCCACGACTGATGCGGTTCGTGCCTCACCACATCCTACACGCTTTATACCTGCCGACGCGGTTATAGTTATACTGGATTTCTACTGCTGGGCGTTCTATATTGGTTCTGTATTTTTCCAAGTATGAAAAGCCCGGGAACAGTGGGTTAAGCACATCGGTTTGATGAATCGTCGACTGTAGGTTGCGCAATGTCTGACAGGAAATCGCCATGACCATTGTTGTGGTCGCCGAGAAGCCGAGCGTTGCTCGTGATATTGCCCGCATGCTGGGGGCACGCAAAAAGGCGCAGGGCTTCCTGGAAGGAAACGGCTATGTGGTTACCTGGGCGCTGGGGCA
>JAAESQ010000274.1 GCA_024229275.1 bacterium
CGAAGATCCGCCATTTCTCTCTTCTTTGCGTCTTCCTTCGTGTGCTTAGCGGTTCAAACCTTACACGCGTTTCAGCTGGGTGGGCTAGGAATCAGAACATACAGCACCGTTCATGCCTCACGAATTTTGGCCTCACTACTTTCGAACCTGTTCTTAGGTTGCTATTATTGACTCAGACTACAAGCACGAGGAGCGCAATACATGAGCGTGCCAGAAAACCTCAAGCGTGAACGCCAGTCGCGCCGACTTTCACAGATCGACCTGGCCAAACTGGCAAATGTCGGACACAACACTATCGGTCAGATCGAACGAGGCGATCACTCCCCCACCCTCGACACCTTGACTTCGATCTGCCAGGCGATGGGCCTACACCTTGGAGATGTCATCGGCGAGAAGATCGCGCCGGCCAACGCCGAACTGTCGGTCCCTCTGCCGTACTTTTCCGACGTCCCCTACGAGGATTGGGATGACGGACCGGACGAGGAACTCGAGCGCACGTACTACGTACCGGCGTATCTGGCCGGTCCTGAACGTTGCGCTGCGAAGATTCGCTCTGAAATCATGTATCCGACCCTGTGGCCAGGCGATGTCGTGCTCATGGATATGACGGTGACGAAACCGAAATCGGGAACCATCGTCGCGGTCGAGATCAAACGCCAGTATTCACCTCGCCGACTCCGACGAATGCGCAATCAATTGCAGTTCAACAGTGACAATCCGCAGTATCCGCCGATCATCGTCGAACCCGAGGACAACTTCAAAATCCATGGAGCTATTCTCTGCATCCTTCATCGGGAGCTTTAGAAGAGGACGGGGCGGGGCACCAGAAAGATGGGAGCGGAAAGATGAAAGATGAGAACGAACGGGGGCAGAAGGACGGGACAACGGGTCTACGGGGCAACGATAGGAGAGACAGTTCCACAGATTGCTAGTGTTCCTCTTCCTTTTTCCATTCTGAATCTGTTTTCAAGACCGTTCGTACCAGGTTCCGCGATGTTGGCCTCTTCTCTTGAGACGGCCGCCTTCGACAAGCCGTTTGAGATGGTCTTTAATCGTGTTGCGGCTGGCACCAGTGAGTGCAGCGGCTTCGCGAACGGTGACTCGACCATGGTCACTGACAATGGCCAGGATCTGCGCAGAGAGAGCTGGCAATGACTGCATCAGTGTTTCGACCTTAATTTTGTTCTTGAGGGCTTCTTTCTGTTGTACAAGGCAATTCAGAAAGAACACCAGCCAATCAGTCAATTGGGACTCGTCGCGGTCCAGTGTCGCCTGAGCCTGACGAAGAGCTGTGTAGTACTGATCCTTGTTGTCTTCGACCATCCGCTCGAGCGATGAGTACGGCACATAGGTGTACCCAGCTCTCAGAAGAAGAAGTGTCGTCAATGCCCGCGACAGTCGGCCGTTGCCATCTTGGTATGGATGAATAGCCGGAAAGCGGACCACGAAGTTGCCTATGATCAACAGCGGGTGATGACGGTCCTCGGCCAACGCTCGATTCGTCGAGGTAACGAGTGCCTCCATCAACCGAGGTGTGTCGAACGGAGTTGCGGTATCGAAGATCACTCCGAGGCTGCGACCGGCTTCGTCGAAGGCTTCGACGTGATTCGGCAATTTCTTGAAGTTCCCCCGATGGCGCTCGTCCTTGAAAGAATGCTTGAGCAGGTTACCGTGTAGCTGGTGGATATGATTCACAGTCAGTGGAATCTCGGCGTATGACGCGATGATCAGTTCCATGAGATCAGCGTATCCAGCAACCTCCTGTTCGTCGCGGGTCCGAAATACCTGAAAGCCGACACCAGATAGAAGACCGGAGATCTCGTCATCGGTGAGCTTCACACCCTCGATACGGGTCGATGATCCTACGGATTCGATGGTGGCGACTCTCCGGAGCGCAGTCAGCCGGTCCGGAGCCAAAGAACCTATCGCTTCCCAGCGGCCTTTGAAGTGCTCTATCTCGGCAATCGCCTTCAGGATCTCAGGAGTCAGTCGAATGGCGTCGAGTGCATCCATTGCACCTCCATATATACATCCTTTAATATCCGTTTAGGTCGCTTGAATGTCAAGTTTTTGGATGGTTTTGGATGTTATTGGGTGGAGGATAGGAGGCTGGTGGGAAAAGATGAAAGATGAGAACGGACAAGAGCACGCTCTGTTGGCGATGAAGGCTTCGGTGAGATGTCTGGCTAAGCTGATGGGTACGAGTTTTGGAACCACTAAGCGCGCCAAGAGCACAAAGGGGGATAGTTGTGCGGTTCAATTCTCACGGGCGTTTCAGCGGGGAGGCAGGACGGGATCCGGCTTCGCCAAGAGGCTACGCTGTGACAGGTTCGTCGGCGCATGGCTTGCGGCTTCGCGTGGCTACGCCGTCACAGGATGCCGTGACAAGCGGCTGTGTGGGCCGGAGAAGGCAACTCTTTTGCTAGAATCAACTTGTGGATATTCCGGAGAACCTTAAGCGCCTCCTCTGGGAGTATGATTCCGACAAAATCGACTTCTCAGACGGAGTTCCAAACGTTGTTTGCGAGCGAGTGATGGCTCATGGGTGCTGGGATGAAATGCAGTGGTTGATTCAGGTCGCTGGGCTGGAGAGGCTGAGGACGTTCCTCAAGGGAAGGGGAGCAAAGGTCCTCAATCCAAGAGAGGTCGCCTTCTGGAGCCTGGTCTGCTCAGTGCCTGAGGGGCAGGCCTCCGTATGGATTAATGCGGCACGCGCCCGCCAGGCAGCATGGTGCGGTTAAGGCTCGACTGGCGATCCGCGCCTCCTGGGATGCGTTCGGTCTACGAAGACCTTTCCCAGGCTCTCGTCGATCATGATTTCTATCTAGCTGGCGGTACAGCACTCGCTCTCCTTGAAGGCCACCGCGTGTCAGTCGATCTGGATCTATTCTCGCCATCCTTGACCGATGCAGAGGCCCTGCTTGGGGACCTCGAAGACCGCCTTCAGGAACACCCGACAGTCACCTCGATGAGTAGAAAAGCGCTCGACCTGGAGATTTCGGGTATTCGAGTGAGCCTCATTAACTACAGATACCCTCTACTGCTACCGACTCTTTCCACTCAGTCAGGGGCATTGAAGCTCGCCGATCGGGACGACATCGCGGCCATGAAGCTCTCTGCGATCACTAGCAGGGGAACTCGCAAAGACTTCATAGACTTCTGGATCCTCATCGACCGCTACCGATCTCTGCCCGAGTATCTCGACCTCTTCAAACAGAAGTACTCCAAACGTGATGTTGGCCATGTCGTTCGAAGCCTTGTCTATTTCGCCGAGGCAGACGACGATCCGCCGCTCAGACTGCTCGCGCCTATTTCCTGGGAGAAGGTCAAGGAAGACCTCAAAGCGGCGGTGCAAGCGCTGCTTTAGAAGAGGGCTGAGCTGCAGAATGATGAAAGCGGAAAGATGAAAGATGAGAACGGACAGGGGCACGCTCAGTCGCTGGTGGAGGCTCCAATGGGAGGGGCTACTGAGCCGGTGGGTGAGAGTTTTTGAACCACTAAGCGCACGAAGAGCACGAAGGGGAAATGGGGGCTGATTAGGGAACCACGTTTTCTCTCTTCTTCCCTTTCCAGTTCTCTCGATACATTGAGCGAGGCAGCCGGTATCATGGGTCAACTGACATGAGAATTCGAGAGAATTGGATCAACCTGCTTCATAGGGCAGCCACTGGCACAAAAAGGACCAGGACTCTGCTCACTCCGGTTGGGCTGTTTATCTTTGGTGGGTTCTCCGCCCTTTTTGTGCTGGCCGCAGTTCTTGTCGATAGGCTATTGGGTCTGCCCGGTCTTCTTCCCGAGATGGCGAGGCTTCCGGTGTCGGTGCCAACCGTCGCGCTTGGAATCATCGTCGCCGGATGGTCGGCGTTTCATTTCCTGAAGGTACGCGGCACACCGGTACCATTCAATCCACCACCGAGGTTGGTGTGCACTGGTCCCTATCGATATGCCAGAAACCCGATGCTGACGGGAGTCTTCCTGTTTTTGTTTGGCATTGGCTTTGGCCTCAATTCAGTTTCTTTGGTGCTGGTGTTCACTCCCTTGTACGTTCTGATCAATGTCTGGGAGTTGAAACATATCGAGGAACCTGAACTCGTCAAGCGTCTCGGTAATGAGTACATCGAATACAGACTGAGAACTCCCATGTTCATTCCTGGACGTAGACCAAATCGAGAGGCGAATGCCTGACATCTCGTCACAACGGACACCAGCCAGTGACGTCTTCCTTTCGATCCGGCACTCTCGAGTGTGAGTTCTATTCAGCCTCTTCCCCTTGTGCGGGCAGATGAGAGAGTTCTGGGCGGAAGGTCCCGGTTGTGTAGTGATATCCGCGAAGAACTTGAAGGAACTCAAGCCAGATGGTTTCGACCTCCTCCCCAACCTTCTCTTGAGCGGCATCGATGCCTGTCCAGAATTGACCAGGCGATGAACCCCATTCCATGTATACGAGCCCGGGAAGGTCGGCCCCGAATCCAGCTTGCCAGGTTCGCCAGGCCTCCTTCATCTCATGCTTCGTATAGAGGGCCGAGAACTGTTTGAACAAGGCCTCCGCCTTCTTTTCATATCCTGGAATGATGTCGCAGAAGCCCCAGAGGAAGTACTTGCCGTCTTCCGCCTTTATCGGTATGTCGTTGGGCTCGTAGGATAGATCAGGACGATGGCTATACATCGCCATCCGATAGTGATCGAAGGCGCCCGCCCACTTGGCGTCAAATTCATCGAGTTTGTCCTGCCCCCACTCCTTGACGAATACATCCCACGCAGCGAAGAGTTCTTCGACCTCACCGAGACTTTCGACCGGAAACACAAGGTAGTAGTGCATGTTGTCGGTCGAATAGGTGTAGACAGGATACGGAAACTCGTGGGCCTTCCACAGGGCCATCAACTCCTTCACTGCCTTTTCGTAGGTGGCTACCCCTGACGGATGAACCACAACATCCTCGACCATGATCATTCCGAGGCCCTTTTCCTCCTCGGCGGACGCCGGGCCGGCTAAGGCCAGAATCACAGCGCACACACAAGCGAACGACACAAAGATTCTCCGAGTCATCAGACCCTCCCTCAAAGTTCAGTTGTTGTCCCCTGCCGGGGATGGTGAACGATGGTCCGAATATCGGTTCGGTGGAGTACGTTTGTCAAACGAACGGGGAAGGCTATGCGGGGCGAACGGCTATACGGCAGGACAGCGAGTACCCGTCGTTGCAGGCTTCGATGAGATGTGTGACTGAGCCGGTGGGTACGAGTTTTTGAACCACGAAGAACACGAAGGGCGCTAAGGGAAAAGTCGAGCGGATCAGGGATCCGCCACTCCTCTCTTCTTTACGTCTTTCTTTATGTGCTTTGCGAGTTTCGTGGTTCAGATCTCACGTGCGTTTCGGAAGGCAAGACGGGATCTATCTGTAACGCTAGTCAAGCACCAGAATCATTGATCGCGGACGCAGCGGAAACCCTGAATCGGGTTTCGATTCTCGGGGAAACTGCTGTTTCGGTTGGCGGCACGGTGGTAGTAGTGGCTGTCGACCCATCCGCCGCCCCGAAGAACCTTGCTGCTGCCGGATTCCGGCCCGGTTGGAGACTGCGTTGGTGAACTCGAATAGAAGTCCCCGCCGTACCAGTCACTGCACCATTCCCAGACATTTCCGGTCATCTCGACAACTCCGAATGGTGAGATGTTCTTGCCGGTTTTGAAGCCTTCGCGCACTGTGCCGTCATAAAAACCCACCGGTGTGAGTCCCGGCTCGTAAGGGCCGCCACTGAACTCATAGTTGGCAAGACTGCCGTCGATTGAATCACCCCACGGGAATCGCCGCTGGTCGTCTGCACGAGCGGCCCTTTCCCATTCGGCTTCGGTCGGCAATCGATAGTTCTGCCCGGTCTGACTTGAAATCCAACTGCAGTAAGCGGCAGCCTCGAACCAGCTCACTCCGACTACAGGGAAGTCCCCACCACCAGGGATGCCACCTCCGTGGAACCTCGAACTGTTCCAGTGCCTCGGAAGCTCACCATATTCGCCAAAACCACCGGCGCTCCAGTACGAGGGCTCGGAATAGCCGCCCGCTTCAATGAAACGCCAGAAGTCTTTGTTGGTGACCTTGTACCTCGCGATGTAGAAGGCATCCAGAACGACCCTGTGAACCGGAACCTCGTCGGCATCGCCCTCGTTGAAGTTGTCGCCCATGAGGAACTCGTCTTGTGAAACCAGTACGAACTCGCCGAATCCTTCGTCCACTATCACCGGAAGTGCCGGACCGGAAGACGTTTGAGCAGAACCGTTGATGCCGATCAGGCTTATTGTCGCGACCAGGGCCGCCAGTTTCTTGTGTGTCAGCCGCAGACCCTGCACGATCAGCTCCCTTCCCCGACTTCGCGCACACACCGGAAGCTCGCCTTATTACTTTTGAAATGGGCGCCTTTTCGATGCCGCGACGCCGACCTTTGGTAGTAGGCGCTGTCGATATAGCCTCCGCCACGCAGTACTCGACTGACACCGGAACTTGGTCCCTTGGGATTCGCGACGGGAGAGTTGGTGTAGTAGTCGCGGCCATACCAGTCGGAACACCATTCCGAGGTATTGCCGGCCATGTCGTACGCCCCATAGGGAGAAACACTGTCCTTGGTTTGTAGATCTCCTCGGACCTCACCGTTGAAGAAGCCAACAGGGGTCAAACGCAAGGTCTCCCTTGGCTCTCCACTATCGAAACTGGCACAACTCGGGTCTATTGAATTGCCCCACGGATAACGTGGCTGTTCTGTACCGCGGGCGGCCTTTTCGAACTCAGCCTCGGTGGGCAGACGAAACACCGCGCCAGTCTCGATGCTCAGCCAAGAACAATAGGCGTTTGCCTCAAACCAACTGACCCCGACCACTGGGTGGGCGTCATTACCTTCGAGGCCACCGCCCCAATAACGAGTGTCTTCCCAGTAATCTGGCGCATCCCCACTTTCCCCGAAACCGCCAAGCTGCCAGTACGCTTCGTTTGTGTATCCACCTGCTTCGATAAACCGTCGATAGTCAGCGTTTGTGGCTTTATGTCGGGAGATGTAGAAACCATCCACGAATACCGACTGCACGGGAATCTCGTCCGCGTGGCCTTCATCGAAATTGTCGCCCATCAGAAACTCTCCTGAAGGGACGAGGACGTACTCACCATAACCTTCGTTGATGGCTGCCTCCGGGGAAGTGCAGCCTGCACCGATGACCAAAATGCTGCCCAAGATAGTGATGCGGACTCCAACAAGAAATCGCACATTTGCCTCCGTCAGAGAAGTAATCCCTTGAGACTCTCGTCTTCATTCATATCGTAGGCATCATAGCTGGCCCGGTAGGTGAAGCGGGACGAACGGCTATACGGGAGGACAGGTCCGGCGAATAGTCTGTGGTGGAGGATTCGGTTGGAGGCGCTGCTGAGCCTGGGTGTACGAGTTTTTGAACCACGAAGTGCGCAAAGAGCACGAAGGAGGAGTCGCAAAGAAGAAAGATATGGGCGGTTCTTCGAACCGTGGCGGATGGCTTTCGTGGTGCCAGGTACGTATTTGTGTATTTAGCTGAAAAATCCCAATAGCTGGGAGGCAGTTATGAGAGATGAAATGTGATGAAGAAGGAGCGAACGAATACGCGGTCGAGACGACCGCGCCACAATGGGGTTTCGTGTC
>JAAESQ010000275.1 GCA_024229275.1 bacterium
CGATGACGATGACGATGACGATGACGATGACGATGACGATGGCGACCTGTCACGGCGTAGCTTTCTAGCGAAGCCGGATCCCGTATGGCCGTTCGTACCGTCCGCCCCGCACAGCCTTCTCTGGTGTATCATCCCCCTTCGTTGTGAACTGCTTGGAGGACTGATGACCATAATCCGCGTAGCCCACTCGCCAGATTCGGACGACGCTTTCATGTTTTACCCTCTTGCCAACAACACCTTGGACACCGAGGGTCTCGTATTCGAACACGTCATGGGAGATATCGAGAGCCTCAATCGAGAGGCTTTCAACGGCACCTACGAAGTGACCGCTGTCTCGATACATGCCTATGCACATCTCGATGAACGTTATGGCCTCCTCGGTTCGGGAGCCTCGATGGGCGACGGCTATGGCCCAGTTCTCATTGCGAACCAGCGGTTGAGCGAAAAGGACCTTGTTTCGGGAACTGTGGCGGTGCCCGGAGATCTCACCTCAGCTGCCCTCGCTCTGAAGTTGTGGAATCCGAGCCTCAGCACTATACCGGTGCCTTTCGACGAAATTGGTGAGGCAGTGAAAAGCGGCAAGGTCGACGCTGGAGTGATCATTCACGAAGGTCAGCTGACCTGGAAGGACGAAGGCTTCGAGGCAATCGTTGACCTCGGCAAGTGGTGGGCGGAAGAAAACGACGGCCTGCCGCTGCCGCTCGGCGGCAATGTGATTCGCCGGGACCTCGGCGAGGAGATGATTGCCAAAGTGGCTCGCCTGCTGCATGCGTCGATCGCGCATTCTCTCGAGAACCGGGAAAAAGCCCTCGAGTATGCGCTTCAGTTCGGCCGTGGCCTGAGTGCAGAGAAGGCCGACCGCTTCGTCGGGATGTACGTGAATGAGTTGACCCTCGACTACGGTGAACGCGGCCGTAAAGGTATGCAACTCTTCCTCGAACGTGCCCACTCAGAAGGACTCATCCCCCACGTTCCGCAACTGGACTTCTTCGGTAGCACTAGCTGAGAGGGAACCTGGCTGAAGCAACGGACGATCGAGCCTTGCCCACCAAGGAAAGAGACGAGGCTGCAAGTCACGTAGTATGGAAGATACATAGGGCAGGCCGCGTCTTCTCCTAGAACAAACAATGTGCCACCAGTTCGCCAGAACTCAGGGAATCAGTGTTGACACGAGAAGCGACCAGGTATCATTGGTGCAGGGAAACCGTAAGATGTTCGAAACTCAACGCGAAGGTGATGTCGTCATTTTGGCGCCCAAAGACAAGATGGGCGGCAAAAATTTGAAGCGAGCGGAGCAGCAGGTAGACGAGTTGCTGGAAGCTGGCGTATCTCGTTTGGCGTTAGATTTTTCCGGCGTTGAATACATCGATTCGTCGGGTATAGGCGTGCTCGTTCGAGTCTTGCGCAAAGCCAAAGAACTCGGTGGAGGAGTCGCTCTCTTCGGGATGAGTGAGAACGTGTACACGATATTCGAAATAACCATGCTGCACGAGGTCTTCACAATAGTTGTTGATCGGAAATCGGCGATCGAAGCGCTGACTTGAGGATCGCGGTTCTCTTCCTGTGCCTATCTGCACCGGTCCGGCGCTGACTCATGGCATGACAACGCCACTCCAATCTTTGTCATCCCGAGCGTAGTCGAAGGATCTCCAGCTGGCTCGAGTCCCCCGTCCTCTGCTGTGGGCATCAGTTTGCTGATTCAACGGGAGATGTTTCGACTCCGCTTCGCTCAACATGACGGTCTTGAAGGGTTGTGTTTTTTTGGCAACGCTACGCCGCTCTGGCGGCGGAAACTCAGTGAAAGACACCAAACCTAAATACCTGTCACCCTGAGCGGAGCCGAAGGGTCTCCCGCTGAAATCAGCAGTATGTATGTTGTTTTAATTCAGTAGATTGCTAACTGTAGCGGGAGATCTCTCCACTCGCCCATGGCTCGGCCGGGATGACAAACTTGAAGGCTTTTACTTCTGGAAGTCTCAGGATCCAGGCAATTCCTCCGGCCACCAGCGATACTGCTCAAGGTCTAAGGTTCCGTTGATTCGAAACTCCACTCCTTCACCCTCAAGGAGGGTTTGCTGTATGCCGTGCGGAAGATCCGGCAAACGCTCGGTCGAACAGCCTCCCGAAGCATTGACAACGCGGTGCCAGGGCAGATCCTCAGGGCAGCGATGGAGCATCCATCCCACTGCAACCGGCGAGAGGCGTGACGCCAGCATGCTTGAGATCTGACCGTAGGTCATGACTCTGCCTCTTGGGATACGGCAGACGATCTCGAATACACTGTCGCGAGCGTTCTTCGGTTTCCCTTCGATTTCTCCATGGACTCGTTTCTGCCGTTTTGCCAACAATCTCCTCCTTCGCATGTGCTACTCGATCATTTGGAGTGTATGTTTTCAGGCTACATGGAGAGCTCCCCTATGGCTGGAGTGTACTCATTTATCTCGTCACGAACAGTAAACTCTCTTCAACAACTGAGCACACCGCGGTAGGATCGGCCCAGTGCTGATTCGAGTCGCCCTTCCACGAAGTGCCCCTGAGGCGCTGATCTACCGAGTTCCCGCAGATCTCGAGCCTTTTGCCACACCCGGTGTTCGCGTGCGCGTGCAGGTGAAACAGCGGAAGGTCACAGGTCTGATTGTGGAGACCAACGTTGACTGCGACCTCGCGGACAGCAAGATCCGCGAGATCGTGGAAATCATGGACTCCGAGTCTTTGTTGCCGAAACACCTCCTTGATATTGCAGCTTTCGTCTCGGGCTACTACAGATGTGGCCTCGGAGATACGCTCGCTGCGATGTTGCCTGCGTCATTGCTGCGAAGCGACAGCGAGGAGGTTCGGCTGACGCCAACAGGGGCGGCGTTGGCGCCGGATGGGTTGTCCGCGGCCCAGCAGGGTGTGCTTGAACTGTTGCGCGAGTCTGGATCGATGAAGATGCCGACGTTGCTCTCCCGACTGCGAACAACGTCGCGAACGGTCGTCAGAGATTTGCAGGACTTGGGAGCCGTTCGGTTGAAGAGCCGGCGTCGGGATCGGGCGCCTCAGGTCGAGGTGGCGGCAGTGCGATTACGCGGGACACTGGAGCCCGAAGAACTCCTGGCACAGTGCTCTCGCGCCCCGAAACAGCAGGTTGTCATCGAGTGGCTGCTCCAGGTGGCGCGGCCGGCTCTGGTTCAGGATGTATGCAGCGCAACGGGGACATCTCCTTCTGTGATTGCGGCTCTCGCCAAGAAAGGTCTGGTGGAGCGATTTACACAGCTACCACCGCAACGATCGCGATGGTCTCTGCCGGGTGCCACAGAGCGCTTTGAACTCACCGACGAACAGCAGATCGCGGTAGATTGTCTTTTGCAGGCAGTGTCCGCCCGGAGGTTCGAAAGCATACTTCTCGAAGGAGTTACGGGAGCGGGGAAGACTGAGGTCTATCTCAGAGCCCTTGAGGAGGTGGTTCGATCAGGAGGAACTGGACTCGTAATGGTGCCTGAGATTGGATTGACGCCAGCCGTCGTTGGCGCCGTCGAGGCTCGGTTCGGTTCTCAAGTCGCGCTGATGCACTCAGCACAGACTGATGGCGAACGCTGGCGGGAGTGGCGCCGAATTCATCGCAACGAAGTCTCGATCGTAGTCGGTCCTCGCTCTGCGCTATTCGCGCCGATGTCGAACCTGGGATTGATTGTCATCGACGAAGAACACGATGGGGCGTACAAACAGCAAGAAGCGCCTCGGTACCACGCGCGCGACATGGCGTTGGTGGTCGCACGGGAGCTTGGCATACCGGCCCTCATGTGCACCGCGACTCCCTCGACAGAAGCAGCGGCTCTGCTCGAACGCGGACTTGCCCAGCGCCTTGTATTAAGTCGGCGAGTTGCCGGTGGGACTCTCCCGGAAGTAGAGATCGTCGATCTTAGGAAGGAACGCCCTGATCCCGGCGAGCAGGGGAGGACACTGTTCTCGAAGCGCCTGCACGACGCCCTGGGGGGAACGCTCGAACGAGGTGAACAGGCAATACTGCTGATGCAGCGACGCGGCTGGGCTCCGACCCTTCTCTGTAGGGACTGCGGCCACCGAGTGCAATGCCCGTCATGCTCGGTTTCGCTGGTGGTTCATCGCCAAGATGCCAGCCTGCGGTGCCACTACTGTGGGTATACGCGCAAGCTTCCATCCTCCTGCCCTCAGTGTGGAGGTGGGTTACTCGATGCCATTGGAGCCGGGACGGAGAAGGTCGCCCATCGATTTGCCGAACTCTATCCAGATATCCCGGTGGGCGTGCTGGATCGTGATGTGGTGCGAAGACGCACAGGACTCGAGGAGACTCTTGGGTCCTTCGCGTCCGGTAAGACTCGGGTGCTGATCGGTACGCAGATGGTTGCCAAGGGTCACCATTTTCCAAACGTCACACTTACCGGTGTCATATCGGCCGATGCGATGCTCTCTCTGCCGGATTTCCGTGCTGGGGAGAGGACGTTCCAACTGCTCACACAGGTTGGAGGTAGGGCTGGTCGTGGAACCAAACCAGGGCGGGTTATCCTGCAGACATACTACCCGGACCATCCGGCCGTTCGACATGCAGCTCAGCACGACACAGCGTCTTTCCTCGAGGAAGAGCTCCTATATAGAAGTGCCTTCTCGTATCCGCCCGCAGCACGGATGATACTTGCTCGCTTCGAATCGGCCTCGGAAGGGTCGGCGCGGAAGGTGGCCACTGCGGCAGCGCGAGCAGCTTCGAGCGCCTCAGAAGGAGTTCGTGTGCGCGGTCCGGCACCCGCTCCATTGGAGAAGATACGCAATCGCTGGCGCTGGCAGGTCATACTCACGGCCTCCAATCGCGCGTCTCTACGACCCGCCCTTGCCGCGATCGAGAGCCTTCAGATTCCTTCGAGCGTTCACCGTGTCATAGATGTAGATCCGTTGTCGACGTTGTGAGGGGAAGACGGGACAACGGGGCAACGGCAATACGGGACGAATCCGGCTTCGCTTGGTAGCTACGCCGTGACAAGCGGGACGAACGGGGTTACGGCGGAGTCGTTGTGTTCGCGGTTCGAAGAACCGCCCATCTCTTCTTCTTCTTTGCGTCTTCCTTAGTGTTCTTTGCGAGCTTAGCGGTTCAAAAAGCTCACGCGCGTTTCGGCTGAGAGGGTGAACGGCTATGCAGCAGGACAGCTGGAAAAAAAAGAAAGCCCGCGAGGGCTTTGGGAAGGAGGAAGGGGCTTTCGAACTTGAAAACAATATACGTCCGAGAGGCTTGCGGGTCTGTGAGCATCATCACAACCGCTCCTCAGAGAGCCCTATCAGTGAGGGTATCTAACGAATAGGAGAGACGAGGCGGCTGCGAATCATCAGCGCGTTCTTGTCAAGATAGAGGGCCGTCGCGAGGGGGGCTGGCTGAGATACGAATCTCGATTCCCTCGATACCTCGCAGGGCGAGTGGCCGGGAGTAAGCTGCCCGATGCCGTAAGCGAACACGGGATCGAAAACACCCGAGGACTCAAACCACAATGCATGGTAATTGGACGGCAGAAAACGGAGACAGCGACTGAGGCCATCTTGCTGCGTTGCAGGTCGCGTTCGGCTTTCACTGATCTGGTCATGCACTGCGTTTAAGGTCTCAGCGTCACCGAGGCATGCGATGAGGGTATCGCCGACGATCGCGACCGACACTGGGTCCGCTGATTCCCCAGCAGGGGAGGCGGATCTCAGTGGTGTTCGGTGAACGGTCCAAATTCGAAGGTTGTGGATATCACTTACTTCGACGAGGCGAGGGTCCGGAGCAACAAGTTTTCGGAGCTCATCAACGACCCATCCGACCCGCTGAGAGTCACGGAGGGGTAGTACCAGAGTCGGAATACCGCCGGCCCCTTGGTTCGAAGCTATGGCGGGTGAAAAAACCTCCATGAACCGAACATTACCGTCGAGATTGTCAAGGAGGTCTCGTTTCAGGTCCAAGTCGATTCCGGCCTGAGTGGTCATGGCTGTGAGTTGGTTGTTCACCATGGGTAGCAGCATGGGATTGAGGGAGCCGACTATGCGCGCGAGGTGCGACCACGCTGACGGAAAATCGACATGCGCAACCCCGTATCTGCGGACAGTACGTGGGAGGGAACTCGGAGCTGAGGCCGATTCGGTCCCGAGACCGAGAAGTCCAAAAGCCGGCGGAAGTGTGCCGAAGGTGACGCTGAAATCACTGCTGATAGCTTGTTCAGTGAATCGGATATTCACAAAGGCCGAGGTGAGTGAGTCGATCGTCTGTGTGCCAATCTGGGCCACTATGCCACTGAGCACGTCGTTAGCCTGAATTGCGTCCTCCAGAGCTGAGCGGAAGAAGCGACGATTCTCAGGGGAGGTGAGGTCGAAGTAGAGAAACGCCTGATGTCCTCCGACGCGGTCCAATGCAGATCGAAAGCTGTCTTGAGTAGGCGATGGTCGATCCTGATTCCCTTCAGCAATTCGATCAACGATCTTCTTGAGTGTCGAGATCGAACCGGCACCGATAAAGTAGCCGTCGACGCTGGCCCAACCCCCGCGATTGCCAGGGTTCCCTGCCCCATCGCCATCTTGCGCAAGATACAGGTCGACACCGCGATGCTGCTGAGTGGGCGTCGTTGGCAATGCGTGACCGGGACTTTGGCCGGTCAGCTCCCTGAGGACGCTTGGGCTGATCGATCGACCATCGGTTGTGATTTCCGCGACCAGTCCAAAGTCGCTGTCATTGCGAGTCGATTCAACTCCCATGTCGACTGATCTGTTGTGGAGCTTGAATGCCAGCAGACCCCCGTGAGTGAGGCGAATCAGGGTCTCGAGAGTTGGCCCACGCGAGGACCACAACTCGGCTGACCGAGAGTGTCCATCGCGAGATGGCCCAAGAGCACCAAAGACAGAAGCGAGAATCTCCTCGAGGCATAGAGTGTGGTTTGGGCTACTCCCGTTTGGTTCGAGAGTTTGATTTGGCTGATCGACCAGAAGAACAGCTGTCGCCTGATGAGGAACCAGGTCCTCGAGCTTGGATGCGTGAGCCACCGAAAGGGCCAAGCAATATGAAAGACAGATGAGCAGGATTCGCTGAAACTGTGGTCGCATATGGTCGATCTCCGAAACAATCATGACAGATTCTCTTGAACGGGAATTGAATTTGGCGACCAAAGTGGTACCTTTGATCGAAGAAGAGTTCACCGCAAGGGGGACCGCCCTTCCAACATGCGTCACCTATCAGATGCTCTTGTGTTTGCGATCGTCTACATCGACATGCGTGGAGATGTGGAAGAGAGATATCTCGACGAGCACATGGCCTCGCTTGAAATGCTCTCCAAAATGTTGGCGCAGTGCTCTGAAAGAGAAAAGCGCGCGTTGCGGGCCGCAATCGAGCGTGCGATCGACAGGGAACTCGAGAAGGAAAAGCCGCGTATGGAGTTATTGGATCGCTATCGCAGCTGGATGAAAGACCTGTTTGGAGCACCCTAGGAACCTGCAAACTAAAACCTAAATTGAGCGATTCTCACCGGCGATCTGCACCAATCTTCTGCGCCCTGGACACTTACACCAATGCTCGACGTACCGAAGGGTACGCCTCCGCTTGTCGCAAGTACCAGAACATCAAGATCTTGGCACATCTCATCCGGCAGAATCGCTCAGTTTAGGTAAAAGACGAACTCCTGACGGGCCTGGTAGGCTTGAGCTGGCCGACGGACGCTCGGAGAAGGCAAGGTGATCGGTTTGGCCAGAGCCACGACCATGCTTCGGTTGGTGCAGGAGGTGGCGAAATATGTCTGAGATTCGTGGAGTCAAGCTGGTCGGTGCAGTCGCAGCTGTTCTGGGCGTTCTCTATCTATCGGTTGGAGTTTGGGGACTGGTTCGTGCCAAGTGGGCACAGGAGTTGATCGATTTCGCTCAGTTCAAAGAGTTGCCGGAAGCGGCCGGTATTGATCTGTCCCGTTGGGGGCCAGCATGGGTCGGCGGGATGGCGGCCACCACTCTCGTTGGCGTTGTGATCCTCGTCGCGGCAGTAGGCCTGTTACGGCGCCGAGACTGGGGTCGAAGGATTTGGCTCAGCGTGTTGGTAATAATGGTTGCTCTCCACGTGTTGTGGGGCGTAGCTGATGGCGGGCAGGGGAGAAATACGATCGAACGACTCTTTGAGCTGGTAGGCGTGCTGAGCTTGGCCGTTTTCTCCTGGATCTATTTCTCGAAGTTGAGTGTCCGAACGGTCTTCAGCTGCGCGCCAGTGACTGCCGAGGGTGGCGACGGCACGGATTTAGATGCGCCTCCGGATATCAGCGAACCGAATGAGGATAGTGGCGAGGCGTAACGGAGGGGTTATGGTCAACGCAATCGTGTTGCTCAATGTCAAGCGAGATCTCATCAATCAGGTCGCGCAGGAGCTGGTAGGTATAGACGGAGTTTCGGAGGTCTACTCGGTTGCCGGTCGTTACGATCTGGTGGGTGTCCTTCGCGCGAAGGATGATGATCAGCTGGCAACGATCGTTACTGAGGGCATGCTCAAGATTGAAGGAATTCAAAGCTCCGAGACGCTGATCGCGTTCAGAGTGTTTTCCAAGTACGACCTCGATCGGATGTTCTCGGTCGGTCTTGAGGAGTGACTTCGAGTCGTTCCAGAGTGTCTGCATGCTTGCCATGAACGCGGTCGGTTGGAGGTGTCTGTGACCGGTTCGCGTCGCCGCAACCTGAAGATGCATCCCATCGGTCCTGCTGAAGCGGAGATTCGGACAGGCGAGGGTGAAGATCGCGTGACCGTGATTGGGACTCCCTCTATCCGTGAAGGATTCGGACCTGAGTGTCTGCAGCAAGCGGTGAACTCCAGATCTGCACCTGGTGTTTCCGACCTTGTGTTGAACCCTGATGCACACATCGGCTATGGCGCACCAATCGGCTGTGCTCTGGTGTCTGACAGTCATATTTATCCCGGCCCGGTCGGTGTCGACATCAAGTGCTCGATGAGCCTTCTCCAACTCGATCTTCCGGCAGAAGAGGTCGAGGATCGTCGCGTGAGGCGGCGCCTGATCGACGCCATCGTCGATAGGACGCCAACCGGCGCCGGCAAGGGCCAGCGATCAGTTTCAAAGGCGCGTCGTGTGAGTCTGCAACACGCGAGGCAAGCGGTCGTTGAAGGCGCTTCGTTGGGTGTTTGCCGACAGCTCGGAATTCCTCACGACTGGGCGTCGTGTTGTGAGGATGCCTTCCACTTGGGTCACGACGACTCTCAACAGTCGTTGGCAGCTCGGATGGAGTTCTGGAGCGACGGGGGCCGATTCATAAAGCTTGGCGAGAAGTTAGCCCAGCTTGGCTCGTACGGTTCTGGGAATCACTTCGGCGAGTGTGAGGTAGTCGAGGTTGGTCAATCTGTGCGCGCCCAGCAATTGGCGGCTCGATTCGGACTCAAGAATGGTCACGTTGCCTTTCTGTCACACTGTGGCTCGCGCGGATTCGGGTTTCAGCTTGCGAAGGCGCAGTTCGCCGAGTTGGAACGTCTGTTTGCTTTGCGTCGGTTGAAGTTCCCCGGGGGTGACCGTCAGCTCGTTTATGCCGAGCTTGGCGAACCGGAGGCAGATGCCTATCTCGACGACATGGCTCTGGGCGGCAACTTCGCGACAGTGAATCATCTGCTCATCAACGCACTCGTGCTCGAGGCGTTTCAGGAAGTGATTCCAGGTGTTCGGGGGGATTTGGTCTACCTGATCAGCCACAACATAGCCCGACGAGAGATGCTTGATGGCCGTGAGGTTTGGGTCCATCGCAAGGGGGCGACCCGAGCGTTTCCGGCCGGGCATGTCGGCCTCGCAGGAACTCGTTTCGCCGAAACAGGGCACCCTATTCTGCTTCCTGGTAACCCAGCGGCTGGTTCTGTAGTGATGGTTGCGCGTGACGAAGCGTCGAAGAGCTGTTATTCGATCAATCACGGTGCAGGACGTGTGATGGGACGAAGAGCAGCAATTCGAACCCTCGAACAGAGGGCGATCGACTCTCAGTTGAATCAGGTAGATGTATTGACCAATTGCAGACATTACCCTCGCGACGAGGCGCCTGCTGTGTACAAGGATTTTGAGGAAGTGCTTCGTTCGGTCAAACTGGCTAAACTTGCACGTGAGGTCGCCAGGCTGCGTGCTCGATTCGTGATCAAGGATGCCGACTAGAGCACACGTGGAGCTGCTTGACCGAGATTCTGTGAGAGTGAGTTCCGGAGGATCAATGAACGAGAGTCAGGTAACGATTCGCTATCAAGGCGAGCAGCACGGGGTGGCGCAGGGAACGACGGTGGCGAGTTTTCTGCAGGAAACCGACGGTTCGGTTTCGGATCGTGTCTTGTCGGCACTCGTGAACCGACGCCAGGTGATGCTTGATTTTCCACTGCGAGGCGAGGTTGATCTCGACGTCGTTCGCTACGGGAGTCGTGAAGGGGAGCTAGTCTACAAACGCTCGGTCAGTCTGATGCTCCACGAAGCGTGTGCTCAGCTTTATCCCGAAGCACAGCTGGTGATTGGGCAGTCTCTCGGGAATTCTTATCATTATTCGATTCGAGGAGAAACCCCTGGTTGTCAGGAGATGACCGTTGCATTGTGCGAATACATGCGCAAGTTGCATCTGGAGCGTGTGAACATCTCACGAAATACCGTGACTCTTGAGGAGGTCGAGGAGGCTTTTCGGAAGCGCGGCTGGAATGACAAGCTTCTTCTCCTGAGAACACGGCGTAGTTCGACTGTACACACCGTTTCCTGTGGGAAGTTCATCGATCTCGCTCATGGGCCCTATGCGCCTCATACGGGCTGTCTCCCAACGTTCGACGTGGTCGCCTATGAAGACGGCTTGCTGCTTAGGTTCCCGCAGAGAGCAAATCGTGATCAACTGCCCGTATTCATCGACAAGCCTCTATTATTCAAGACTTACGTTGAAACTCGGAAATGGCAGGATCTGCTCGGGATTCCCTACATCGGTCAACTTAATGCCCTCGCGCTCAACGGTGAAATGGGGCAGCTGGTGCGAATTGCCGAAGGGTTTCACGAGAAGAAAATTGCGCGCATCGCCGACGAGATATCCGCTCGCCGAGACCGAGTGCGTTTGATAGCGATCGCTGGGCCGTCGTCGTCGGGTAAAACGACCTTTGCGCAACGATTGGGTGTCCAACTCCGAGTAAATGGACTCGAGCCTGTAGCCCTGTCCCTCGATAACTACTATGTGAACAGGTCAGAAACTCCAATTGACGAGGACGGCAAACTCGACTTCGAGTCGATCGAGGCCATCGATCTGCCTCTCTTCCATGAGCACCTCACTCAGTTATTGGATGGCAAAGAGGTTTCGACGCCGCGCTTCGACTTCGTGGCCGGCAAGAGGCGGCCTGCCGGCGAATGGTCGCCCCTGAGGTTGGGACCAGGTCAGATGCTCGTGATTGAAGGGATTCATGGGCTCAACAATAAGTTGACAGAATCGTTGGAACGCGATCAGAAATTCGCAATCTACATCTCCGCCTTGTCCCAGCTGGCAATAGACAATCACAATCGCATCTTCACGGCCGACGGTCGCTTGATCCGGAGAATCGTTCGAGATCGAATGTACCGAGGTTTTTCAGCAGAAAGAACCCTCGATCTTTGGGAGCGAGTTCGCCGAGGCGAGGGTCAGTGGATCTTTCCATTCCAGGAAGAGGCAGACATCATGTTCAACTCTGCATTGGTGTATGAACCCGCGGTTTTGCGGATCTTCGCCGAACGGTTTCTGCTTCAGGTCCCTCGTACGAGCCAGGCGTACCCAGAGGCGTTTCGGTTGTTGAAGTTTCTCTCACTTTTTGTGCCAATCTTCCCGGACGAGGTCCCCCATACGTCGATTCTGCGCGAGTTCGTCGGCGGCAGTAGTTTCGCCTACTAGACCGGGTGCCGATGGTGAAACGGACGCTGAACATCGCACAACGGGCGTTGGAGATCGACGAGAGATTTGCCCGGAGCTATCCAGATGCAGAGTGTGAGCTGATTCACGCCGATCCGTGGCAGCTCCTCGTGGCGACGGTGCTTTCTGCGCAGTGTACCGATGAACGAGTGAATCAGGTGACGCCGCACCTCTTCGAGCTATGGCCTACGGTGGGTGATTTGGCTGCGGCCGATGTGGCTGACCTGGAAGAAGCGATTCGAACAACTGGACTATTTCGCAATAAAGCGAAGGCACTTGTCGAATCTGCTCGACGGGTAATGGCGAATCATGGAGGTGTCGTGCCGGCAGAGATGGCTGCGCTGACGAGCTTGCCGGGGGTCGGCCGCAAGACCGCGAAGGTGGTCCTGGGGACAGGATTTGGCGTGGTGGCTGGAATCGCCGTGGACACTCATGTGGGACGCATCGCTAGAAGGACCGGTCTGAGCACAGCAAATGATCCCGAGCGAGTTGCGCGAGACCTCGAGTCATTGTTCCCGAGGTCTTCCTGGATATCATTCTCGCTTCGTACCATCCAGCATGGTCGCAGGGTGTGCTCAGCGCGTACACCGAGTTGTGAAGAGTGTGTACTGGAGAGCGTCTGTCTGAGGGTGGGGGTTCGCGGACAGGCGGGTTGATGAAAAACCGCGGTCAGTCTGCGGTTGTTCTCAGCCGCTTGGGAACACAAAGGAACGGGGCCGTTCGGAGAATGTAGCGTTCGGCGGCGCGTACCTGGCTCTGGTTTTTCGAGAGCCTCTGCCTCATCACTTTTTCAACGCTCTGAGATCTCGAAAAACCGTGCCTGGTAACGCACGGGAGGGGCGACTGGAGAACGTGCCGGTCAGTTGCCGTTGGCGATCGTAGTACTCGAACACGATAACGATTACGTGAACGAGCGCTACGGAAAACAGAAACGGGGACAGACGGGCAAAGAAGAGAGGGGGCTCGCTACGAAATAGCCTGTTCCTCCGGCGGCCTCGTGCGCCATCTGCGATGAATCCACACCCACTGCTCCGGGAACCGTCGAATCTGAGCCTCGATTGCTTGCGATGCCGATGCTGTCAACGCCGAGATTTTCTCCTCGGAGGTCAGAGAAGAATCGGGCTCGGGAATGGGGGGGAGTACATCGACATGGTGGTGACCGTTGCTTCGCCGGTGAGCGAATACAGGGACGATTCGACATCCGGTACGCAGGGAAAGGGCTGCGGCTCCGCTAGGTGTCCAGGCGAGGCGTCCGAAGAAAGGGGTAAATACCCCAGGTACATTTGCGATGTCCTGGTCGATGAGCATTGCTACAAGGCGACCCTCTTTGAGTGCCTTCGTGATCGTATGCCCGGTGCGAAAGCCTCGTGGAATGGTTTCGTTTGCGAATTTCTGGCGGAACTCGATGCCTATGCGGTCGAGCCGTGGGTCGTAGATCTTCCTCGCTACGGAGAGGGCACTAAGCCCGTAAGAGTGCAAAGCGGGCGCGATGATCTCCCAGTTTCCGCAGTGTCCAGTCACCATGATGACGCCCGTACCGTTCTCGAGTGGAGAAGTGATGTGTTCAACGCCGTCAGTTGTGATAGCCCGCATTGCTTCGTTGGTGGAAACGCGTAACAGCCATGCAATCTCGCCCATGCATCTGCCGAGGTGAAGAGCGCAGTCTCGAACGATGTGCTGTCGTTCAATTACCGAGAAGTCGGGAAACGCGATTTCGAGGTGTGCTTCGGCCCTTTTCCTCTCTCGGTTCGAGAATCGAAATGAAAGGGCGCCGATGGTGGCGCCGAGATGCTGGAGGAGTCTCAATGGGAGGAGACCAAAGCACGGGATGCCTACTCGCAGGGCGAGATAGAGTAGGTCATGGCTGAAGCGGCGAGGCCGATCGCTTTTCACTACTAGCTAGTTTACTCTCCCGGCCATGCTTCGATGCGAACTACTCGCGCACTAGTATTGTCGATCTCGAGTTCTGAACCGACTTCTAAGCCGAGCATTCGTTGGGCAAACTCGCTCTCGTTCGCGAAGATACGGTTTTCGACGTCAGCGTCCCAGATACCGAGAATTGTGACCGGCTGGAGATCGGTCTCCGGTGTGGTTTCGAAGTGGACGATTGTGCCGATGTTGACGCTTGACGCGTCAGCAGCCCCTGGCTCAAGCACCCTGACCTCTCCCAGTTCACGCTGAAGTTTCGCGGCCCGAGCTGATTGGAGTTCCTGGCGGTCCCGCAACATGTGGTACTCGAAATTCTCCCGCAGATCTCCCTCAGCTGCGGCCGCGTTGATGCCCTTGAGCGTCTTCGGGATCTCGACGTCGAGGAGATTCTTGAGTTCTTTTTGCCGCGCGGTAATGGCGTCGCGTGAAGCAACGAGCAGGGGCTTGCTGGGTCTTTCAGTTGCGCCCTGCGCCTGATCCACGGCTTGGGCAACGAGGCTTTGACGTTTCGGATCGACGGAATCTATACGGGCGATCCTGGCGCCGAAACGAGTCGCTTGTTGGGGAGAGGCTTCTTCGAGAATGATTCGGATCGCAACTTTACCGCCTTCGAGCATCGTCTTGCCGCGAGAACGCATAGCTGAGAACTCACGCTTCGTAAGAACGTCAGGAATGAGCTCGAGAAGAGACGGAGTCATTCTTTTCTTGAGAGCAGCGGCGGCAGAGTCTTCAATGATCGCCTCGCATGACCACACAAACTGAGCAGGATGGGCTGTGTGGTTCCTGAATACGACCTCGAGTGATCCGTCGAGGGCATCCGAATCGTGTTTGTCGAGTTCTGCCGCGATCATGTTGAGATTTGAGGACTGAGGCTCTGACAGCAGCCATTGAGCCCATGCCCCAGTCCATTCGTCGGGGAGTTCCTCTCGAATCAGTTTGAGAGCTGCAGCCCGCTGGAGTCGATCTTCGATACCGCCTAGCAGAAGCAATGGCGGATGATCGAGGACAAGGCGATCCTGGCTCTCTCTCGCTTGGGCCTCTGTCGCTTGTCGAGTTAGAAGAAAGGCTGATGTTTCCCAAGCCAAACCGGGATCCTCGGATTCCAAGACAGCTAGCGAATCAACCAGTCGCTCGGCGGCGTGATCGGTCGCCTCAGAATTCTGGGCGGCGATCCGCTTGGCGATTGCGAGGCGTTCGCGGTCCGAGACGGAGTCATATTCTTCCAGTAGAGAACGAGTTGCGCTCTCTTCACTCTCTACAGCTCGATAGCGAAGCCTGGATCCGGAGCCGGATGACACGATGCACGGATGCTTTCGTGCCTTCGCCCACCATGAAGTCCATGCTTGTGGGGTAACGATTCCCTTGAGAGCTGCCTTGATCCTCTGGACCTCGACATCGCCACCGATGCTGGTGAGGAGGTCCCTTAGTGCATCTGAGGGTGTCTCCTTGACCTGCTTTGCGAGTTCGTCCGGAGTTTCTACCTTGCGGCGGAGGAAGTGTCCCTCCGAGAGTCGAGTCAGGTAATTTGAGATTGCCCCGAAAGGCACTGATATTGGGCGCCTGCCACCGACATCTACTTTTACGTTCTCAAGCTGAAGGTTGAGATCGACGACACGTCCGACCCCTTGTCCGCGAACTTCAACGACCGTGCCTATATCGAAGTCGATCAAACGCTCCATGCTCTCGAGCAATTGGTGCGGTTTCCGGGCATTGGCGAGTTGGTAGGTGTCGACGATCTGGCGCAGAGAGGGTGAGCCAGAGCGCGACTGAATGAGAGCGTTCTCGAGGCGTTTGATGAGCTCTGGAGATGGCTTCGGAGTCGCTGCAACGAGATCACGGAGAGCGCATATCGCCCCACTCCAGTTCTTGTTGCTCTCGAGTTGCTCCGATAGAAGTTCGAGAAGAGTGCGCCGAAGGCCCTTCTTGCCACCGTCGCCGATGGACTCGCCGATTCCGAGGAGTTCATCCACTGGTAGGGGGCGAAGCTCCAACGCTTCGAGCCAGAGTTCTTCAACGGTATCCCATTGTGTGGAATCTACAGCGTCTGCCAATGTGTTGATTGCTTTCATGACTCGGCCCTTCCCGTACTGGAACCCTCAGCGCTTTTCTCAGCGTGACGGGCGAGCAGGGATTGTAGCAGTGTTCTTTGCCTAAGATTCTCTACTGCCGTATTGTGTCGTGGCGAGACACCGGAGGTGCGTGACATGATGATGCGAGTTGGCCCGTTTCTCTTGTGCGCAATGTTGGCTCTCAGCATGACTGAGGCAAGCGAGCTTGACTTGCTTCCGTTGGGCGACCCTGCGCGATCCTCTTCGCTGGCGACAGCGGCGGCGGGGTCGATTTTTGACACAAATCAAGGCCGAATCGTCAACCTCCAAGAATTTGTGGAACAACTCTCCGAGGTTCATGTGCTTTTGGTCGGCGAAGAACACACCGACATGCGTCAGAAGTTGGAGCAGGCACGACTGCTCGAAGCCTTAGCGGTAAGCGGCCGTCCTGTCGTGTTGGGAATGGAATTTTTCAATAGGGGTGACCAAGAGAACCTGGACGGATGGCGCAGCGGCAAACTGAGCGATCAAGAGCTCATCTCAGCTGTCGGCTGGTACGACAGGGGTAGCTACCGGTTCGAATACAACAAACCAGTCCTCGACGTGGCACGCATGCACGAACTGGATATCGTGGGACTCAACGTTCCGCGTGAGATTGTCAGAGCGGTGAACCGGGGTGGATTGGAGAGCCTCGATGAGACGCAGCGTGCTCAGGTCGGCGAGATCGATGCCAATGACTCCCCTCAACATAAGTACCTGGTCAGCCGCTATTTTGGGGACACAGTCGGGCAGATGCCTCCAGCATGGCTCGACAATTTGTACGAAGCCCAGTGCGTCTGGGATGCCGTGATGGCGCGTTCAATTCTTGAGGCGCTTCCCGAAGGTGGACTCGTGATGGTGGTCGTAGGCTCTGGTCATGTCGCCTACGATCTTGGGATAGCACGACGATTGCAGCAGCACGCCAAACGGGAAGACGGTGGTTCCCTCAAGGTGCGTACGTACTGTCCGGTGAGTGCTCCGCCACCCGACCCTGAAGGCCTCCACGGTCACCCAATGGGTGGTTCAGGGCACGGTGCGGGTTTGAGCGTTCGACCTGCTCTCTTCGTACGATCGCTGGCGGATTTCATTGGAGTTTTTGACGATGCGGGCGGGATCGAAGCGTATCCAAATCTTGGCATGACTCTGAAAGCAAACGATGGCGGAGAACTATTGACTGGGATCGTATTCCCCGACTCGTTAGCGAGCGAAGCAGGTTTTAAATCGGGTGACCGGATCCTAACCGTTGGTGGTGAAGTGCCCAGAGACCTAAGCCACTTACGTCATCTATTTGCGCAGCTCGAATGGGAGAGCAGGCTTGACGTTGAGGTCGAGAGGAAGGAATCTCGGACCGATGTGGTCGCACTGCTCTATCCAAAGGTCGAAACCGTTGAACGAGAAGTGCCCGCCGGGTGGCAGGTCGTGAATCTGGGTGGCGACTATGAGATCAAGATCGCGAATGCGATAGATGTGCCGAGCGGGTCACGTTCAGATTCATCCTCCGTCGTGATTCTCATGCACGATCAGCCGTCAAGAGTTGAGATCAGACAAGATCAGAGATTAGTTGAAGTCCATGAATTGGACCCAGATCACTTTGTTGCACGGAGTCTCTTTCATGAGCCAAGGGAAGACGGAGCGGTCGAGATTCGATACGATCGCAATTCTGGTGGCGTTGTGTTGGGCGTAAGACGATTCGATCGCGTCGGGAACCAACTAGACCGCTAGAGGATTCGGTCCAGGGCTCTCGTAAGACGTTCTTCGACATCTTTCGCAACTGGTTGCACGTCTGGGTTGCTGACCATGTCGAAGCCGACCGACGGCTTGAAGGCAGCCACTTCTGTACCACCGTCGTCGTTTTCCATGACTACAACGTTACAGGGAAGCAGAACTCCGATGAGGGGCTCTGTGCTCAGAGCACGATGGGCCAGCGGAGGATTACAAGCGCCGAGGATTATGTAACGGCGAAAATCGACGTCGAGCTTCTTTTTGAGCGTGGCCTTGATGTCGATTTCAGTGAGCACCCCAAAGCCTTCTTCCGCGAGTACGGCGCGTACACGGTCAACAGCGTCGTCGTACTTCATCGAGGGAAACGAACGTGTCAGTGCGTATGAATCGCTCATGGCTCTTCTCCAATAGGTTCAACGCAGTATGCGCTGCGGTTAGATTGTATCTGTAGGGTCGTGTCTCTACATGGAGTTGTGATGTGATCCGGATGGGCCACACTCACTGTGTATTCTCCAAATCGATTGTGAGAAGAACGGACAGCGTTTCCAGGTCCTTTGCTTTCTTCACTTTACAGGAAACCGGCTCCAGGGTGTGAATGGTCTCGCCATCTTCGTTTTGAATTCTTATTGCCAGCTGTAGCCCCGACATGTTCTTGAAGATATCTGAGTTAAGTGCGTGTTCGACTCGCTGGCTCACCCTGCGTCGGCGGTTCGGGCTCGGCGACAGAAGGGCATCGAGATCGAGATCTGCCTCTCTCGGTTCGCTTGATGCTGTACTCGACATCGTTGCCTGCTTTCGCAGGCCGTCCAGTTCGGCAAGTATGTCCATTTGATTCGAAACTTGGACGCGCTTCACCGGCGGAGGATCGGCCGATTCGATGTGCGGATCTGTCTGGTCGAATTCGACACGGACCTCTCGATCCTCCTCGATTTGTTCCTGCGATATTTCGGTCTCTTCTGGAGGATCCGGTTCCGCTATCTTGCTTTCGGCCTGAAAAACCTCAGGCTCGGGCTCGACTTCAGGCCCAGGAACACAGTCGAAATCGACGACTGGCGCCTCGAAGTCTGCCAGCTCTTCGTCTGGCGACGAGGTGTCTGGAACTTCTTCTACCTCTGCATCCGTTGGCCGGTCTGTGTCTGGTTCCTCTTGTGGCGCTGGTGTCGATGTCAGTTCGGAATCTGCGAAGGAGTCATCAGCTGTCGGGTCTTCATCCTTCTCTTGAACCTCGATCTCGACAACCTCTGCCAGCTCTTCGACTTCAGTCGACTCGTCCAATTGCTCAGCCTCGAAAGGATCTTCTTGCGTCTCTTGCACTGCCTCAGCAGGAGCTTCCAGTATCTCGACCTCTGCAGGCTCCTCCAGCACTTCAACCTCGAGTATCTCCTCTGGCGGAGTGACTTCGATTTGCTGTTGGTTCGGTACTGCTGAGAGAGGCTCCTCCCTCGTCTCGACAATCGGAAGAGGTTCGGTCGCAATCGCTACTGCGGGGCTCGCTTGGCTATCAGCCATTTCAGGAGCGGGCGCCATTGCCGGCATACCGCCGCCGCTGTCCACGCCTTCCTCGGCAGCCCGGGCAAGTGCCGAAGCAAGAATCGTCCGAGGCTTTTCAGTCTTGGGTGTTGGGGCCGGTGCCGATATGCGAGTAGAGGTTGGAGGCGCAGCAGGTTCTTCTTGTGGCGAAGTCATGCGTTTGCGGAGTTTCTTTAGCGTGAGCTTAGTTATATCTTTGAGTGTTTCAAAAACCCCATCACCATTAGTAGCTGACGATTCGTGGAAACTGAACCCGAGATCCGGATTGATGTCTTCGTTGAGTTCCTCGACAGTTAGGATACTCGGAAGGTCTCGTTTGTTGTACTGAAGTACGAGTGGGACATCGCTGAGATCGAGGCCGAGTTCTTCCAGGTTCTCTCGGAGTCCTGCAAATGACTCCTTGTTGGCTTCGCGCATTGGTCGCTGTGAGTCGGCCACGAATACCATGCCGTCAACGCCTTTGAGTACGAGCTTTCGAGTCGTGTTGTAGAACACCTGGCCTGGAACCGTATATAACTGAAGG
This sequence comes from bacterium, assembly GCA_024229275.1. Taxonomy (GTDB): domain Bacteria; phylum Acidobacteriota; class Thermoanaerobaculia; order Thermoanaerobaculales; family Sulfomarinibacteraceae; genus JAAESQ01. The sequence goes on from JAAESQ010000275.1 coordinate 19,672, forward strand.
CGTGTTTTGAAGCCACCGATAGTCCCGACTTCGATCGGTAGTAGATCAAAGAAAAGGGTTCTATCCGATTCGGTCTCAAGTGAGACCATCTCTCCACGTGAACCCGGAGAGGTCTTTGCATAGATATGACTAAGATTTGACGTCTTTCCGCACAAGCCAGGTCCGTAGTAGACGATCTTGGCCGCCATCTGCATCGTTGCCCAGTTGAAGAAAACCATGCTTCTTTATTGCTCTCAATCAACCGCCAACGCTAGCATATCGACGGGGATACGGTCAAACGGATCAGGTGTTTGCGAGTCGTTTTTTAGCGATCAATACAAGGCTGTTGTAGACCTCTGCAAGAGCGGTCGGAAGGATGCGAAGATGATGGTCAATTGTCTCCACATCGTTGCGACTGATCGGGCCTGTCAGGCGACTCAAATCAGGTGCCTCGAGAGCTGCCTGTGTGCTCGTGGTCACAACATGTCTTAGGGGGTTTACGCCTTTCGGCCACGCCCCGCATGAAGACATGATGTGTGAGGCCTCCGCAACGAGGATGTGAGAGAGATTTGCGGCAACTACTGCCGCTGCGTGGTAAGCAGCTTTTTCCTCCGGATTGATCTGCCACGGTTCGGCGCCGACAGCTCGAGCCGCAGCAAAACCGATTTCTAAAGCAGCGGCATCTCCCTCAATCGCGCAAGGAATGCCTTTCCACTCCGCCTTTTGCAAGGATAGGGGTGGGAAAGATTGCAATGGGTGCCACGAGCCGACCGCTGCTCCAGCGCGCTGACAATCTGCGAGTAGCGATGATGGGTTGAGTCCTGATGTGTGAAGAACTGTAGCGCCGGCTACGGTGAGGGAGTTCGAGAGATCTCGGTCAACCGCTGGGAGAGCGGCGTCCGGCACTGAAACGAAGACTACCTGAGGGCAAGTCCAGATTTCGGGTTGACTCCAAGTGTCCCAGATCGAGTCGCCTTTGAGTTCGGAACATAGGTCGCTTGGGGGCGCGCGATGTCCTCTGATCGCGACGCACCTCCATCCTGCGGAACGGAGTCTGCTGAGCAGGTTGAGACCAATGCGACCCGGGCCGACGATGGCAAACTCTGGATGGTCCATGTGCCGATGCTACAATAGCTGCGCCCGCGGCGGGTCTGTCCCGATGCGGCTTTTAAACTCAGGGGAATGAAGATGGAACTCTCCAAGCGGCAGCGTGCGGTGCTGCGAGAGGTCATTGAGTCCTACATCAGGACTGGAGAAGCTGTAGCGTCTCGGCAGGTGGCGGTGCGCCCATCGCTCAATCTCTCGCCAGCAACGATACGAAGCGTGTTGGCAGAGCTGGAGGAGTGCGGGTACGTGGTTCGATCACATTCTTCTGCTGGAGCGATACCCACAGATCAGAGCTTTCGACTCTACGTAGACGAACTGTGTGGACCTCGGCGTCTTCCAGCTCACGCGCGCAGGGCGCTTGCAGATCGCATCACATGCGTTCGCCGAGAACTTGTCGAGGACATAGCCTGGGTTGCGCAGCTCATCTCGGAAATGACTCGAGAGGCTGGTGTAGCGGTTCATCCGTTGGGACAGGAAGTCACGCTGGAGGCTGTCTCGTTAATACCGCTTACAGGCAATAGACTGCTGGGTGTAGTGGTTTCGTCCGGGGGAATGATAGAGAAACGTGCGTTTTCCTTGACTGGTGAGTGGAGCGGCGACGACCTGCAGGTCCTCTCGAATTACATCACTGCGACTTTTCGGGGGCGCCCTCTGTCGGCAATTCGCCGCGAATTGGAGGAGGCACCCGGTGAATCTGATACGTCGATTCAACCGTTGACGGGAAGATTTCGATCCTGGGCGACAACTGTCGTGGAGGAACTGTTCGAACTCTCTAGCGATAGCCCTGATGTAAAGGTGGCCGGAGCTGATCAGCTGTTGGAAACCTCAGACTTTGCCGAAGTAGATCGACTCCGTTCTTTGCTCACAATCTTGGGAGATCGTGGGAAGATAGCGGAAGAGTGGAGCCGTGAGGCGAAATCTGGCTGCCGAACGCGCTTTATCATTGGCAACGAATCAGATGTGACCGCACAGGGAAACCTGGGGATGGTTGCAACCTACTTTTATCATCAGGGTCGGCGCAGGGGCGCAATAGGTGTCTTGGGACCCCGACGAATGGACTATGGAAGGATAGTGCCAGTAGTGGAATTCATTGGCGATACGCTGACGAGAATGTTGGAGGAGGGTGGTTCGGACCATGCCTGATTCAGTCAATGGATCCAGTGGCGCCGACCGATTGGAAGAAGAGGTCGACAGCCCGGAAATAGTGATCGATGGGGAGGATGAAGAGATCGAACTCATCTTCGAGGAAGATCAAACCGGCGAAGACAGCGAGCAGTTGGCGGAGGATGGTCTCGAAGATGGCAGTCGTGCCAGCCAGTTGCAGTCCGAAATCGATGAGTTGAAAGAACGCTACCTTCGCAAGTTGGCTGAGTTCGACAATTTTCGGAAACGAACCGAACGAGAGCGTGCTGAACTCCAGCGTACTGCGGGCGAGAACGTCGTCCGTGATTTGTTGCCGGTTGTCGACAACTTTGACCGTGCCCTGCTCCATAGCGATGACATGGATAATGCAGGATTTCGCGACGGTGTTGAGATGATCTCGAAGCAACTCAAGGATGTTCTGCAGCGACAAGGTTTAGCTGCGATTGATCCAGTGGATGAAGAGTTTGATCCGGAATTTCATGAAGCGGTCCAGAGAGTAGAAGATTCAGGTGTGCCTCCTGGTACAGTGGTCTCAGTATTGATCAAAGGGTATTTCTTCGGTGGAAAACTGATTCGTCCAGCGATGGTAGGCGTATCGGTAGAGTCGGAAACTATCCAGCCGGACCCTGAGCCTGAAGTGGTTGTTGAGCCTGAGGTTGCACCCGATACCGAGTTGGCGCCCGAATCTGAGTCGGTGCCCGAAGAAGGATAACGAGGAGGAAACCAGACGTGGGCAAAATCATCGGAGTCGACTTGGGGACCACCAACTCATGTGCAGCGGTGGTGGATGTCACCAAGCCGGTGGTGATTCCCAATCGGGAAGGTGCACGAACCACCCCTTCAGTGGTCGCTTTCACTGCAGCGGGGGAGCGGCTTGTCGGTCAGATTGCGCGACGGCAAGCAATGACGAACCCGATGAATACTGCATATTCAGTGAAGCGACTCATCGGACGGAAATATGACTCCGAGGAGGTGCAGTGGGCAAAGAACCTCGTGCCCTACAAAATTGTGGAGGCACCCAACGGTGATGCCTACGTAGAGGTTCAGGACCGCCAGCTCAGCCCGCAGGAGATCTCCGCGCTCGTGCTTCGTGAGATCAAGGAGTTCTGCGAGGAGTTTCTCGGTGAGGAGATCACTCAGGCGATCATCACGGTACCGGCGTATTTTGATGACTCTCAGCGGCAAGCGACCAAAGACGCAGGAACGATTGCTGGACTCGACGTGCTCAGGATCATCAACGAACCGACGGCCGCATCGTTGGCGTACGGGTTCGGAACCGATAAGCGAGAGACGATTGCTGTCTACGACCTCGGCGGAGGGACCTTTGATATCTCGATTCTTGAAATTGGAGACAACGTCTTCGAAGTCAAGTCTACAGCTGGAGATACCTTCCTGGGTGGAGAAGATTTTGACGCTCGGATAATGGAACACTTGCTTGAACGATTCAAGGAAGAGACCGCAATCGACTTGGCCGAAGACATGATGGCCATGCAGCGCATCAAGGAAGCAGCCGAGGCGGCAAAGTGTGAGCTGTCAACAACAGATACGACCGAGATATCGCTGCCGTTCATTGCAGCAGACCACACTGGGCCGAAGCACCTTCAGCTGCAGCTCACGAGACAACAACTTGAAGAACTCGTGAGAGACATGATCAACCGCACGCTCGATCCATGTAAGAATGCGCTCGAAGCGGCTCGAATCGAAGCCAGCGATGTGGATCAGGTCATTCTTGTGGGTGGCCAGACGCGCATGCCTCTGGTGGTATCCATCGTGAGTGACTTCTTCGGGCGAGAGCCCTGTCAGGACATTAACCCTGACGAGGTCGTCGGAGTCGGAGCAGCGATTCAGGCAGGAATCCTCCAAGGAGAGGTCAAAGATCTCATCCTGCTTGATGTGACACCTCTGTCTCTCGGTCTGGAGACCCATGGAGGTCTGTTCACAAAGATCATTGAACGGAACTCAACTGTTCCGACCAAAAAGTCCATGATCTTTACTACTGTTGCCGACAATCAGACTACGGTGGAAGTGCATGTGCTGCAGGGTGAACGTGGAATAGCTAGCGAGAATAGATCGCTTGGAAGATTTGACCTTGTTGGCATTCCTCCTGCACCACGTGGTGTGCCACAGATTGAGGTCACCTTCTCGATCGATTCGAACGGAATCGTCAACGTCGGTGCGCGTGACCTTGCGACTGGAAAAGAGCAGGGAATCGAGGTGAACCCGGCCGGTGGTCTGTCGAAGATGGAAATCGACACACTGATCGCGGAAGCGGATAAGTTCAGACATGATGACTCGCGGCGTCGTGAAACGCGGCAGCTGCAGAATCGGCTCGAAGGCCTTCTCCATTCAAACGAACGTGTTGTAAGGGAGTTTGGCGGTAGCCTGTCTCAGACTGAGCGTGAGCAAGCACGATCCACTCTAAATCGTGCGCGAAAAGCTCTCGCGAGTGAAGAGAGGTCGGTTCTCGAAGAAGCGATCGGCGCCGTTCAGGAGGTCTCTCAGTTGTTGACCCAGGTGATCATGGTTGATCCGGCACAAGCACTCGGAATGCTTTCCGGCCTGGCTCCCTCGGGTACTGACGAGTCGGAAGAAGGAGAATAGAGACAGTTCATGGCGACGGGAGCGAAGCGAGACTACTATGAGGTGCTCGGTGTGGATAGGAGTGCCTCTCAAGACGACGTTAAGAAGGCGTATCGGCGCGTAGCTGTGCAATATCACCCGGATCGAAATCCTGATGATCCGGAGGCCGAAGAGCGGTTTAAAGAGGCATCTGAGGCCTATGCAGTCCTCTCCAGCCAAGAGAAACGGCAACAGTATGACCGTTTTGGGCATCAGGGCGTGGATTCACAGGGTTTCACTGGGTTTGATCCTACGACCTTTGGGGATTTTGCGGACATCCTCGGCGACCTGTTCGGGTTGGGCGACATCTTTGGTGGCAGGAGGCGATCGTCAGGGCCTGGACCTCGCCGCGGTCACGACCTCCAGTACAACCTGCGGATCACTCTCGAGGAAGCGGCGACCGGGATCGAACGATCGATTCGCGTGCCTCGAATGGAGCCCTGCGAGGAGTGTGATGGGAAGGGCGTTGAACCAGGAAAGATCCTGGAGGCCTGCAGTGCATGTAGCGGTCAAGGTCAGGTTCTTTTTCGAAGGGGTTTCCTGACTGTCGCACAGACATGTCCCAGTTGTGGCGGACAAGGCCAGATGAACCGTCACCCATGTCAATCATGCCGGGGGCGTGGGCAGAACGAAAACGAAGCAACGCTCAAGGTCACCGTTCCCGCCGGCATCGACTCCGGGATGCGGTTACGGCTTGCTGGTGAGGGTGAGGCGGGTACGCTTGGCGGGCCGCCAGGTGATCTTTACGTGGCTATCCTCGTCGAAGAACATGATGTCTTCGAGAGGGAAGGTGCTGATCTCCATGTATCTCTTCCGATCAGCGTTTTTCAAGTGATGCTCGGCGCATCAATTGAGATTGCCACGATTCTCGGGGAGGACCGCAGCGTCGATGTTCCGGCAGGAAGTCAGCCCGGCAAAATCGTTCGGTTGCGGGGGAGCGGGTTGCCTCAACTCAACAGTTCGCGCCGTGGGGACCTTTTAGTGCACTGTAACGTTGTGGTTCCCAAGAAGCTCTCGGGAGAACAGCGACGCAGTGTCGAACAGACGGCCCAGCTGTTCCCGGCGGTCGATCAGGGTTCACACGGAGGGCTCTTCGAACGCCTGAAGACGGTGCTTGGTGGCGAGCGCTGATACTACCGCTCCTCCAAAGTTCAACGCTGTGAGTTTCATAAAGGTCTTCTTCGATCTTCCGGCCCAACTCGAGGAGGAGCTTCCCGAGTTGATGGACGGCCTCGAGACACTGGGTTGTCACGTCGAACCGAACCTTTCGGACGCCTGGGCGAACGTCTACTTTCAGGCTGATCGTAGTGATGAAGCTGAGCGCTTTCTACGTCGTCTCGAGGCCCGTCGCATCGTGGGTACTCGGATCGATGGGATCGAGCCAAGAGACTGGATGGGAGCGTTTCGCTCTGGTGTGAGACCCTTCGCGGTCGGAGATCGATGGTGGATCGATCCTCACCCGGATACTCCGACTGACGCGCCGGCTGGACGCCATCGCTTGGCGATTGAGCCACGCATGGCCTTTGGCTCGGGAACACACGAGTCAACACAGCTGATTCTTGAGTTGATGGAGAGCATTCCTTTTGCTGAAAGGTCTGTTCTCGACGTAGGGACCGGTTCCGGCATTCTGTCGCTCGCTGCGCTCCATCTGGGTGCTTGCCGCGCCGTTGCTTTTGATATCGATGCTGATGCGATCTGGGTAGCCAGGCAAACGGCCCGACTCAACATTGCCAGGGAGACAGTCGAGTTCTTTGCTGGACCGATTGAAGCCTTGTCCGGGTGCCGATTCGACGTGGTCTTATGCAACATGGTTCCTATGAGCTTCCTTCCGCTTCTTTCACAGATTCGTTGTCGCCTCAATGAGCAAGCCATCGCTGTAGTCTCCGGAGTCTTGTGCGATCAAGGCCCGTGGGTGGTCAAGGCCCTCTCTGAGAATGAGTTCGACATCATTGAGGAACGCCGAAAAGGCGAATGGACGGCTCTCGTCGCCACTCGAAGATTCCACGAAGTGGAAGAATTGCAGTGAAGCTGCGCAATCCGCCTCGGGTTCTGATTCCAGCGGGAGAAAGACTGCAAGAGGGAGTGTCGGTAGTGCTCGATCCCGCCGAGAGTGCCCATCTATGGGGGCCTCTAAGGCGTCGTGGCGGGGATGCAGTGTTTCTTGTCGATGGGTGCGGAGGACGCGCTGAAGGTGTCGTTGGCGACGCCAGCAAGAAGCGGATGGAAGTGGTTGTCGATTCCGTACAACGTGACGTTCACGAGCCGACCGGTCTGAGTATTGCGTTGTGTGTGCTCCATACCCGTGCCATGGATTGGGCGGTGCAGAAGAGTGTGGAAATAGGAGTAGAGTCCTTCTTTCCGGTGATTGCTGATCGTTCACAGCTTGGCAAGGACGCTACGTCAGCCCGGTCGTTGCACTGGACGAGGGTTGCACTGCAGGCGTTGAAGCAAAGTGGTCGTACCTGGGCAATGAAGGTCGAATCGCCATTAACGGTGGCGGAATTGGTCGAACTTCGTCAAGGGAGCACAAACTTTGTTGCCGCGAAGGACGGGAATGCTGTTTTTGAAATGGAACCGTCTGACGATGCGTTGTTGCTCGTTGGCCCTGAAGGAGGGCTGAGTGCGGACGAACAACGCCTATTGGCTGCTCGAGAGTGGCAATCCGTGCGTTTGGGAAGGCACATACTCAGAGCTGATACCGCTGCGATTGTCGGGGCTGCTCTGATGCTCGCAGTGAGTTCAAGGACACCGGATGAGAGTTGAGCAACCGTCTGGTATGGCGTGAAAGCGCCGCGTGACTGATACAAGAATAGGGACCTAAATTGAGTGAATCTCACCAGCGATCTGCACCCAGCCCACGCTGCATCCTTTGGATGAGGAGCCTCACGGCTCCACCGGCCTTCGGCCGGGCGTCGGTTCCTACCTCTTGCGCTCTGGACACTTGCGCCAATGCTCGATGTACCGAAGGGTACGCCTCCGCTTGTCGCAAGCACCAGTACATCAAGATCTTGGCACATCTTATCCGGCAGAATCGCTCATTTTAGGAAGGACAAACAATGTGGATTGACTCTCACGCTCACTTGACGATGTATGACCCCTCTGAGGTGAACGAAATACTTCGTTCTGCAGCAGATGCAGGTGTTGAAGGCATCTTGGTTCCTGCGACTTGCCGGAGTGATTTGGCTCGGACAGTGGAACTGACCAAGAGTTATCCGGATTCTGTGGTTGCCGCAGTTGGTGTGCACCCTCACGATGCGTCCAGCCTCGATGGCGAACTCAAACGAGACATTGAGAATGCCCTTCGGAGTCCTGGAGTCGTGGCGGTCGGTGAGATCGGATTGGACTACCACTACATGAATTCGCCACGAGAGGACCAGCTTAGGTCCTTTCGCTGGCAGCTCGACCTCGCAAAGGAAGCGGACTTCCCTGTGGTGGTGCACAATCGGGAGTCGTGGTCAGATCTCGTATCGGTACTCGGTGAGCCTCACCGTAGGCTGCGCGGCGTTTGCCACTCATTTACCGAGGATGAGGCTGCAGCGGCACGAGTGGTTGAGCTTGGGCTATTTGTTGGGATTTCGGGAATGGTGACTTTCAAAAAGGCTGATGGAATCCGCGCCATGGCAAGCTCGCTAGACCTTCATCGCGTTCTTGTCGAAACAGATAGTCCGTTTCTCGCTCCGGTACCGTATCGAGGTCAACGCAATCAGTCGGCATGGGTGCGCGAAATCGGAGTTTTCTTGGCGAATCACCTAGGAGTAGATTCCGAAGCGTTAGCTCGTCAGACTCACGACAACTTCGTTCGGCTCTTTTCTCCAGATTGGTAGCCGAGTAGCGTTAAAGTGATCTAAGTCTTCTTCGGCCTTCGGCCGCGACGACGCTTAATGGTTTTGAGGTTGATCGTAACCATTTCGTTCGACTCATCGAATCCGACGTCGAATCGCTGTGCTTCTGCAATTGTGAGGCCGTAAGCGTCGAAGAAATGAGGTGCTTTCAGGCTCACCGACCTTCTTCTTCGTGACAGCTTCACTGCACCGTCATCGTCAGCCTTGGCGGTCGTTAGAACCCCCACAATTTTGCGAGTCCTATCAAAGAAGAGCACCGCATGAGTGGCCTTCTGCAGACTGAAGGCCTCGACCGCATTTGCGTCAAACGATATTAAACCGCTTGGGCGTACGGTCACTCTGGGTCGAGAAGCGGCGGTCTTCGGAGGAACAAAGCGTTCGAAAGCCATTTCAACCTCCTGAGCGAGTTGTTTGAGAATATCCATCGAAGTCTCGACTGTCAAGTTGTAGTTTCAGATTGGCACAGTTGGACGTTACTTCTGCGAGAAATTTTCTCGGATGATTCACGCTAATTGGCGTCGTTATCGCAACGAATCAGGAAGCTGAGAGATGTTGGTCGATGTGCCAGAATCTGGCACATCGAAGGCTTGAAATTCGACAGCGACGATGGACGGCGCTAGACTGTCGTTGATGACAAGTCAGCAGCAAAGTTGCGTATCACAACAAGTTGAGGTCAGCTCCCGGGATCTTTTGCACAACTTTGAGTTCCTCAGAGAAGTCGTGCCGAGGCCGACGCAGATCTCAGCAGTCGTGAAGGCGAATGCTTATGGTCACGGTTTACGCTGCGTCGCTGAAGTGTTGTCAAGCCGTGTTGATTGGTTTGCAGTGCACAGTGCGACCGAAGCACGAGAATTGCGCAAGATTGGCGTGCGAGAACCGATCTTAGTGATGGGTTTTGTGGCGAAGAATGACTTTGACGGCCTCGATCAAGACACTCATATTGTCGTTTCTGCGCCAGAAACTCTACGTTGGTTGGGCGAATCTCGTCGACGGACAGGTGTCGCGCTTCCCGTTCACATAAAGGTTGAAACTGGAACCAATCGTCAAGGTGTATCTGCTGCTCAATTGGGAGAGTTGTGTTGCATAGCTGCGAAGGAGAGTCTCGACATCGTTGGAGTAGCGACACATTTTGCAAATATTGAGGATACGCTTGAGCACGACTTCGCCCAAACTCAGCTCGCTGATTTTCATCGCGCTCTTGAACAAGTTCGCACCGCCTTGAATGGTATGCCGGAGCATATTCACGCCGCTTGCTCTGCGGCTGCGCTCCTTTTTCGGGAGTCCGATTTCTCCATGATTCGGACAGGTATTTCTCTATATGGCCATTGGCCTTCAAGAGAGACACATCTGGCCTGGGTTCTTGAGCGAGGTCGCGACGGTGAGGAGCTGAAACCAGTGTTGTCTTGGAAGGCGACAGTAGGGCAGATAAAAGACGTTCCACGTGGCGCAACGGTAGGATATGGACGAACGTGGACCTCTCTTAGACCGACGAGATTAGCGGTTATTCCGATAGGCTATTCGGACGGGTATCCAAGAAGTGTTGGTAATCGCGCCTATGTGCTCATCGGTGGGCGACGTTGCCCGGTGGTCGGTAGAGTCTGCATGAACATCATCATGGCTGATGTTACCGACCTTTCCGATGTGAGTGTTGGTGATGAAGTCGTACTCATCGGACAGCAAGGTAGCGAACGTATCGAAGTAGAAGAAATTGCCGAACTTGCCGGAACCATCAACTACGAGATCCTTGCCCGCCTGTCCCCAAACATCCCCAGAGTCTTGGTCTGACAAGAATACGATGAAATCCGCGTTGAATCGATCCAAGACCTTTCCGGAGTTCATTGAGGTTGATTGTCAGATCGACCTAAGTCCGCTCTGGTAGCGACCACGTGCGGCATTGAGAACAGGTGTCTTGAGGCCCTCTTGGCGCCTTGCTATCCGTGTTCACTTTTTGGAGAGGGTGGGACGTCTGCCAGACGTTCCACCCTCTCCAAAAACAAACATACCCGGCCACAATGACCGGGTATGTCTGTGTGAAATCGGGAGGGGCGGTTCAGCTTTACTGGTAGGGAAAAAAACTGGATAGGATGAAAGGTTGGCCTTTAAGGTTGGCCCAAAATGGTAGGCACAAGGTGGCAAGCCTTCCCGGATCCCTCCCTATCACAATCAGATGGTCATAGTGTAATGACCGGGACCACGGTTGTCCACCCCTGACAACACTTCTTTACGTTCTGTGACTCCTTCTTTGGACAGGTCACTCCTCCGGTTGCAGGTCGATTCTGAGAGACATTTTCTCCCCTGCCTTCAGAGAAATCCGTTGTTTGGATGGTGCACGACCCGGTGCTGCCGCCTCTATGTCGTGAACTCCCGCGGCAATCGCTATGGGTTGAGTGAGAGAGGCCAGTTCTCGACCTGTTCCTAAGAATCCACCATCAATGAACACTCTTGCATTGTCCGGGGAGACTTCCAGGTGAAGTGAACTCCGCTTGCTGGGCTTTGTGGCGGACTTGAGTTCACTCCGTGCATAGTCGCGTTCACGCAGCTGAGGGTTTGGCTGCCGAGCGGATGAAGGAACAGGTGCGGTTATCGGAGAGTAGAACCGTTGAGGGTGCTTTGGTCGCTCTTGACGACGCCACCAGGGTTCGCGGGCGACTCCATCCTGTCTCTCGAGACGAAAGGCAAGATCGTAACGATAGCCTGAGTTGGCATCGATGAGAACTGTCTCGCTCACGTAACCTCCAAGTTCGACGCGCAAACGATAGACTCCGGTCTGAAGGAAGAGGAAGTCTGGGCTTCCGTCGAAATCAGTTGCCAGTCCTATCAATCGGTTGTCGAGAAAGAGGCGAGCTCGGCGGGGCCGAATACTCGTGTCTACAATGGCTGGAGGTTGAGATGGTCCGATACCGGTTGCTGGAGCAGGTGGAGACGAGATCGTGGAGACCTGTCTCCCAACGGCCAGCCGGACTTGTGTTTGCGGTGAGTCGTTTTGCTCAGCAAAGGATGTAACGACGGAAACTGACAGCAGCGTGAACGCCAGGGTCGTTTGTCGGATCATACTGGACTCCTTCTGTGCCACTCTTCGCGCACACATAGGAACTTTCCCTCAGGGGATCGGTCCTCAATTGATTGAGCTGTTGCAATCCAGATGCCAGTTGAAGGGTCAATTACTTCCTTACTAGACACAGACTCAGTGTCTGTTGAACTCTCGAGCATGGAGTGCCTTAGCTGTTTTCGCTGTCGGTTCCGTTCGAGTGAGTCTACCGTCCCCTGACGGAGACGTAGCGTCCTACTAGCTGGATTGATGAATGGTGAGCGAGGACAGAAGCTAGGGTCGTGGTGAGAATACGTAATTGTCTCGAACTCTCAAACGGGTGTGGCATGAGAAGTTCGGATCTGAAGTTTCGCTGTGGGGATCTGCTAACTCGGCTCTGCGGAACCCACGTCAACCAGAGTCCCTGGATCGACGCCGATGAGTTGGAGTGCGGCCTGCCATCGATCCTCGAGAGGGATGTCAAAAAGAATTGTTGAATCGCACGGAGCGACGAGCCACGAGTTCTCCTCGATCTCTTGCTCCAACTGGCCCGGTGCCCATCCGGAATAGCCGAGAAGGAGGTAAAACCTGCCCTCAAGTTTGCCGTGAAGCAGCTGGCTCAACGTCTGTGTACTTCCCGAAACCGTGATTTCAGATCCGATTGTGAGTACAGCCTGCTGATCATCATCTAGGTTGAGACCCTCAAACAATACGAATCCGTGAGTAGGCTGAACCGGTCCGCCGCCGAGGACAATGGGTGCGCGTGTCGGAGGATCTTCCTCGCCGAGTTCCACCAGAATGTCCGATGGATCGACCTCAATTTCTCGGTTGATGACGAGTCCGAAGGCACCTTCATCTCGTGAGTGAACCCCTACAAGCACGACAGTACGCCAGAAATTTGGATCGCGAAGCGTAGGCATAGCGATCAGCAATTGCCCGACAAGTGAAGTTTCACTGGATTCCATTGCCTCATGCTATCAGACCTCGAGGCGCCACCTTCAATTCAGAGGCGAACCGGGGATGGAGAATTCAACGACCTTCAGCATCTGCATATCCTCCGGGATAGAGGGAGGTCGAGGAGCAAGGGGTAGGCCGAAGACGAGGCGGAGTCGATAGTCCGAAAAATTCCAATTGAGCATGAAATCGCCATTCTCGAGTATCTCGGACTTATCTGCGGCACCAAGGGCAGAGGTCATCCCCTCAACCGTCACACGCCAGCTGAGGCCGTGATCGAATTGCAGTCGATATGGTGTGTATTTCAATAGACGTTCTGCGTCGATGGTGATCGATTTGAGGCGGTCAGCCTGGTCGAATGCAAAGGCCCAGATGACCTTTGGCCCGGCACGTGCGGTTAGGAGAGGCTGATCTGCTTCTGATGCCTCCACTCCGAGGAGGCGCGTTACGTCAGCTCGTTCACTGCCGAGACTAACGCCTCGGAAAGTACCCTCTCCAAAGCTAATGGGTAGCAGTTGAGCGTACTTTTCGATCAACTCCCACACATCGGGATCAGCCAAGAAAAGGCGTTCTCCTGGAAGTGTCACTGACTTATAGAGGTCTATCGCGCCTGCTCGAAGCAACTGCTCGAAGATGAGCAATGCGTCGTCCCTGTTGCCGCCGATGAAAAGGCACGCCTGGAGGTAGATCGCTGTTTCTACGTGCTGAGGGCGGCTTGTGACCGCCTCTCGGAGCATGGCGTACGCTTCATTGTAGCGCGCAAGGTGGAAGTAGGCTCTTCCAAGTTCGGCATGTAAGGCGTAGTGGAGGTCTCCATCCGACGAACACGTTTCGAAGGGGCGCAGGATAGAGACAATCTGCGGGAATCGGTGTTGGTCCACGAGATCACTGGCCTCTGCCAGGGCAGATTCCAATCCCTCGCAATTATCTGCGAATCCATGCGGCGCGAGGACTCCAACCAATACGAGTGCCACGAGAACCTGTAGTAGGGTTTGGGTGGGTAAACTCTTCGATGGCCTGTAGCGTCTCGTTTGTGTTCTATCCACACCGAACTCCTCAGTGAGTCGGAATGGCTCTACCGTACCATGTGGAAGTGGTTACTATCTATCACGAGGGGCAGCCAGGAAAGACAGTGGATGGATTCAATGAAGATCAACAATCCGTGTGGCGCGGTTGACGACGGCACTATCAGTGCACTGCAGACCCAGCTCGAGGTTTGTCCAGACATAGCGTTTGCTCACCTTGCAGAAATTGTGGTGCCGGATACAGGGGTCGGACCCGAACTCGTTCTCTTCGTTTGGCTCCGCGGGGATGCCGTGAGATCGTTGCGTCAGGCACTGAATCTCGTGTCAGAGGCGGTGGCTCGTGCCCTTCCTCAAGATAAATACGTCGATGTGGCTATTCTCAACTCGGCGCCTGAGTTGCTGGAAGAAGTCGAGGAAGCAGGTCAGCTCATTGTCGAACTCGATGTCGATGAACATCGACGTGCCTTGGAGGCTATTCACGCCGACGATGAAACGAAGCCACCCACCTCTAGCTCTTCACCGTGGTGGTGGCCGTTCTAGCCCGTTATTCCTGAAACTTCTTCTGCTGGCGCTCCTGCCAGGCGGTGCTTCGGAGGTAGATAGGCTCAAGGTTCTTCAGGCAGTAGCGAGTCAAGGCTTCCGACTCACCAAATCGATAGAGGTTCACTGCAAGATCGCTGGGAAGCATAAGCTGAATTTCGTCGACGACGCGCAAGAAATCGTCTTCGCCCCGTCCCAATACCGGTTTCTTGACGGCGATCGCCATACTCATTTGCTCTTGCTGCTCATCTGCCTGAATGGAAAACAGATAGACGGCCTGGATCTTGGTGTTCTTGTGTGAGAATTCACGCAGCTTCGAGAGGAAATCGGGTGGTAGACCATCCTCATGAATGTGCTTGAATTTGACCCTCGTGCCGGATCGGATCTTGACCTGTTCCACGTGACCTCCTCGTGCCGTAAACGCGGCCTTATCCTACTCCTGTCGCCTTTCTCCGTCCAGAATCGCATGCTTGAGGAAGGTGATCAGCAGCACTGAACCCTGTGATTCTCATCGTGGGTGGTACCATGGCACGCGTCCCGGAGGAGCTTGTTGAATCAGACAGTTGTTGTTGTTGTTAGCCATGCTTATGAAGCACGGGCAATGGCCAGGGTAGGTCGGGCAATCAGTAAAGAACCCTGGGGACAGTGGACCCTCTATCGAGGGGAGATGTGGGATCTGCCCTTGGCTGTGATTCGCTGTGGACCCGGGAAGACCGCGGCAGCTGCGGCGGCCCAAGCGGCGGTTCAATATCTCGACCCGACTCTGATGCTGAGTTTTGGGACGGCCGGATGTCCTGATCGAGAAGTCGAACTAGGCACGCTGACGGTAGCGTCAACTGTGATTGACATGGCTTTGATAGATCCAGCTGATTTGCCGGTGTCGCCGCCAGCCAGGTTCCTGCCCGACGAGGAAATCTTAGCGTGCTTGAATAGAGTGCCGGGGACCTCTCCCGCAACGTTTTTTTGTTGGGAAGGGCGGCTAGCCTCGCCGCTCATCCTGCCCGAACTCAAGGACGTAGCCAAAGGATTGATGGTAGTCGATTGGGAAAGTGCCGCAGTGGCGCAAGTGAGCGAGATTTGGGGCATCCCATGGGCGGCGCTCAAGGTTGTCTCTGACCACGGCGAGCCGCAGCGGCTCAAGATGCTTGCCGTGGTAGCCAAGCGGCACCTAGAATGGGGTGCCGAGGCAGTGCGTAGAGCCTGCCACCGTTACTGTAGGTCGCGACTCGACACGCAAGGTGTAGATGAGGGTGAGGAGGGCCAAAGATGAAAATTGAACGATCGCAAGAACGCGATATAACGATCGTGGCCCTCGAAGGCGTCATCAAGCTAGGGGAGTCAGCGCAGCTCTTCTCGGCGTATTTGTTGGATCTTCTTGAAGAGGGCGTGCCGGCCGTTCTGATCGATTTGAGCAAAATCGATCATGTGGACTCCACAGGGCTAGGTGAACTTGTCGGCTATCTTCAACGCTTCACAGCTCAGGGACGTCGACTTGCCCTACTGAAGCCTCATGAGCGCATCATGAACCTCCTTAAACTAACCCGTCTCAATGATGTGTTTCCCATCTACGACGATAAGGACGAGGCTGTTGAAGCTCTCGCAGAGCACTAATACTTGTACTCTTGAAGCTACTAATCGAGGAGATCTCTTGAGCACAAGCGAGAATAACCGCACCGTCAGAATAGAGGGCGACACGCTGAAGAACGGCTTCATTCTCGATGGGGCTACCAATTTGTCTCTCTCGCGAGCACCCCTGACTACGGCGACCACTTCAACAGGGGATGAGATCGTCGCTGTGACTCACTATGGCTTCGGATACAGGAAAACCAACGAGGATCGAATAGCTGTAGTGGATCGTTGGTTCGGCAATGAATCGCGCACGTATCTGTCTGTAGTGGATGGCATGGGCGGTCATCAGCGTGGGGATATTTCGGCTTCGATCGTCGCACAAGAACTCATCAGGATTGCAGTTGCTGAGGCACAGGAACTCGAGGATCAGCTGTGTAGCGCACTCGTAGAGGAAGTCTCGGACGCGATCGATCGTCTTCCCAGCGAACGTCTTGCCGAAGAGGTTCGGCGATCGGTGTCGATCGATTCCCCCGACCGGAGCGTGAGCGGAGAAGGATTTGTCCGCTCGGCTATCGAGGCGGTTCAACTGGAATCGGTGAGAATGGCTGAGGCAACGTCAGAGAATTTGCAGAAGATTGCGGAGGTCCTCCGGACACTGTCCGGCTTGCGTGACCCGGATCCGTTTGAGATCGCAATCCGCAAATCGAGAGAGCGCATTAAGGAACTGGGATATAAGTCCCAAGCTCCAGACGCATGCGTTGTCGCTGCGACCATCTCGGCCGCAGTAGACGGTTCGAAGGAAATCGATCTCAGGCAGATTGGTGACTGTAAGCTTTTCGTAGCCGGCGCTGATGGTACGATTCGATTCGAGTCGTTTGGAGAATCACTGATCGGAACACCGAATCTGGATGGCAATGGCGTCACCCTTGCGGAACTTATGACCTATAGCCTGCATCGAAACCTTGTGACCAACTCTGTCAACTCGAGGCGTTTCAGCACGAAGAGGTATCGGCGGGCCGATCTTCCACTCAAACTGAACAGTGGCGATTTGGTATGCATCTACTCAGATGGGTTCGATGATTTGTTCTCGGTGCGGGAGATCGTTCGCCTGAGACAAGGCAAGAAGCTCGAAGAATTCGTGCGCACACTTCTCGAACTCAGCGAAGAACGTATGAGCTATGTTGCTGCGCTGCTCCAGACCGAGAAGGATCGGCTGCCGCCGGTGAAAAAGATGAAGGCCTATCCGATTGTTCATCGGTTGATGAATGAGCAGAGGATTGCAGAGGGCGCCTACCTAGAGCCCGGCAGCGATGGCTCCCAGAGGCGGTGGGCAAAGCCTCCAAAGTGTGACAACACGGCTATTTGCGCCCTTTTGGTGAGCTGACAACACAAGCCGTCTGCCACCGCATCGCCTCAGCTTCGCCCTACTCGGCCGCATTCCTGCCTCATCTCCTCCCTGTCGGAACATCACTCTTGGATTGTGAAAAGCCGAAAGGAGGCAAGCCATGAACAGTGACGACCGAATCCTGGCAGTAGTCGCGACCTGTGTGTTCGCCGGAGGTGGAGCACTAGCGGCCGTGCTCGTCGTGGTGGGTGGCGGTTTTATGCCAAGCCCAAGAACGGCGGCCGAGGTTGCCCAAACCGAACTTGCGCCTCAAGCCGTAGTTGGCACCAAAGAGGTTCAACTGGCGCACAACAACAATTTCGAGTACGAGATGAATGATCAAATGGTTCGATCGCTCATCGCCGGAGTCTCCGCACACCCTCGTTTGACGTCTTGGCTCCTGACGGACGGCCTGCTCGAACGATTTGTCGAGGCAGTAGAGAGCGTCGCGCAAGGCGTAACTCCTCGAGGAGCTCTCGAAACGCTTGCGCCCAAGGGAGATTTCTTTGTCTATGACTACAAGTTGGACTTCGCGATTACTCAAGGTACGTTCCGAAGGTTCGACATGGTTACCGACGCTTTTTCTTCCTTAGACTCGGATGGGATTGCGGCCGTGTTTCATGAGGTCGAACCCACGATCAACGGTGAGTTCGCGCGAGCATCGTGGGGAGATTCTGGTTTCGAACAAGTGATGCAGCAGGCGTTTGTACATCTGCTCGAAGTCGAGGTGCAGGACGGGCCGCTTGAGGTCGAGCGCAGAGCCAAAGCGTACGTGTTTGCGGAAGACCGTCTGCAGGCCCTGAGTGACGTACAGCGCCAACTGCTGCGCATGGGGCCGGAGAACGCGCGAAAGGTCCAAGCTAAGCTGCGTGAACTGGCTTGCGCATTTGGTTGGAACGATCTTGAGAAGCCGGCCATATTGCGAGCTGTCGACGAGAGCACGCCAGTTCAAATGCCTGAACCACTGCTCATCGCGCGCGCCGAGGCGCAGGAGAAGATTGCCGAGGAGAGGGCGACTCCAAATTCTGACCTTGCACAACCGGTACAGGCTGCGATGCTGAGGTCACTGAATGTCGAGGCGAACCGCGAATCCCCGAAACCTGAACACGAATTCTGAGCCTGAGCTACATGGGCGAGCCGGGTTCGACCGGAAATCCAAACAATGGCCGGGTCACTCGACCCGGCTCGTCTTTTATTCTGACCTAGATTGAGCGATTCTCACCGGCGATCTGCACCAATCTCTCGCGCCCTGGATACTTGCGCCAATGCTCGACGTACCGAAGGGTACGCTTCCGCTTGTCGCAAGCACCAGAACATCAAGATCTTGGCACATCTCATCCGGCAGAATCACTCAGTTTAGGTCGTTGACTTGGCGACTTTTTCGTACAGTCGAAGGAGACGCGGCTCGATGAGCTCTCGGCTGAATCTCCCCCTGATCATCTGCCGTCCTGCCTTGCCGAGTGCGAGCGCCATGTCTGGGTCGCTGACAAGCTGTTGGATAGCTGCCGCCATCGCGCTGTGGTCACCGGGAGCGACGCTCAGGCATCCGATCTTTGACCATTCAGACATCCCTCCGGTCTCAGCTGCAATCACTGGGGTGCCCTCAGCGAGAGCCTCCAGACCAAGGATGCCAAATGGCTCCTGCCAAAAACTCGGAAAAACCAAGGCTCTGGCTGAGCGGAGAGTACGGCGCAGATCTTGAGGTGGTAGCCAACCGAGAATGTGCGCCCCTTCGAGGCTTTCAGACAACGGACCAATACCTGCGACAAGGAGAGGGTGTGTCGTACCCGCAAGGTGCCAGGCTTTCGACGCCGTCAATACATCCTTGTGTTGGACTAATCGACCCCCCAAGACGATTCCGGTGCCGACCTCACAAGGCTCATCGCCGACAATTATCCACGGTGGAATAATTGCAGGAGGCTGCAGTCTTGCACGGATCAACTCTTGCTTCATGTAGTCAGAGAGGACGACTAGGGAGGCATTGCCAAGAGCTTGTTGGCGTTGAGAGGTAAGCTCAATCGTGGCGGCCCGATAGTCTTCATCATCGAGGCATGCCGAACAATTCGTATCAGACATATTCATCAGACACTGTTTCCGGTCGGGAAGCGTTTTTCCGGATCCGGGACAAAAGAAGCGATGGTCCTGGACAGTCACGATCGCGTGTTCGTGGGCTGTAGCTACCTTGAGCGCGATCGGGTTCATGACGTTTTGAATATGTACGACATCCGATTGCGTAACATGATCTTCGAGTTCTTCAAGGTCTGTGGATGACGAGACCAGAGTGGTGAGGCAGCGTATGCGTACGATCGTCGCCTTCGGTGGAGGCGGTGCAGTTGAGTCAATTCTACCGACAGCCAGTGTGAGTTGGGCGCCTGTGCTGGCGATGGACTCCATTACCTGACGGAGATGATTATCGGCACCGCCATGGACCGATAACCGATCCGTAACAAACAGAACCCGCATGTCTTGATACTACCTAAACTGAGCGATTCTGCCGGATGAGATGTGCCTAGATCTTGATGTACTGGTGCTTGCGACAAGCGGAGGCGTACCCTTCGGTACGTCGAGCATTGGCGCAAGTATCCAGGGCACAAGGGATTGGTGCAGATCGC
>JAAESQ010000276.1 GCA_024229275.1 bacterium
GCTCAGGCTGATCGAGTCCGAGGTAGTAGAGAAACGTGCTGTCCTGTCGAAATGGGTAGCAGTTGTCAGCGAAGTTCATCGGACTTTCGTTGTTGCCGAGCAGAAGTACGATGCCGCCTTCAAGCTGAGACTGCAGGGCTGCCCTTCTCGAAATGTAGGTTTCCTTGTCAAACATGGATCAGATCCTTCCGTGCGCCGAAGTCTGTGGACTATTTCATAGGCGCTGTCGGATTATCCATCGACCTGGCATTGGAGGGAAGAGGGAATGGTGGTTCTAGCCCGGAGTTTGTCAAAGTCTCGTTCTCGGCATCATTGCCGGATCCCTCGAGCACCAACTAGCGGAAACGACAAATCGCATTGACATCCAACTCCGATGCCTCCTCTATCAGTTGATATCCCTGGCCCATGGCAAAGCGTTTTGCCGTGGTACGTTTGTTTCTGGATTGGTAAAAAACGAGGTAAGAACATGCGCGCGAAGAAGGTCATTCATGTGGTGAGCTGTCACGCTGCGGGGGAAGTCGGCGATGTAATCGTGGGCGGTGTGGCTTCACCCCCAGGGGAGACGATCTGGGAGCAGTCACGATGGATAGCGGAGAACGAGGCCCTCCGTAACTTCGTCCTCAATGAACCCAGAGGCGGAGTCTTCCGACACGTGAATCTCCTTGTTCCGCCAAAGAATCCAAAAGCGCAGATGGGCTGGATCATCATGGAGCCTGCTCACACTCCTCCAATGTCAGGTTCCAACTCAATGTGCGTTTCCACTGTACTGCTCGAGACTGGGATTATCCCAATGCAAGAGCCCGAGACCAAGATGATTCTCGAGCCACCAGGAGGGTTGATCGAAGTCACTGCCAGCTGCAAGAACGGCAAAGTCACCAAAGTGTCAGTCCGTAACGTCCCGTCCTTCGTCGACACGTTGGATACGAGCATTGAGGTTAAGGGCGTCGGAACTCTGCAGGTAGACACTGCCTACGGTGGAGACAGCTTCGTCATTGTGGACGCAAACCAACTCGGCTTCGAAATCACCCCAGATGAGGCGCAAGACCTCGTAGCGACCGGCCTCAAGATCACCGATGCAGCCAATGAACAAATCGGTTTCCATCACCCTGAGAATCCGGAGTGGAATCACATCTCCTTCTGCCAGGTCGCCGGTCCGTTAGAGAACGAAAACGGAACGTGGGTAGGTCGAAACACCGTCGTTATTCAGCCCGGAAAGCTCGACCGATGTCCTACGGGCACAGGATGTTCTGCACGGATGGCGTTACTACATCACAAAGGCATGCTTGGCGTCGGTGAGCCCTATATCGCCGAGTCAGTAATTGGTTCGCGTTTTCACTGCCACATCGAATCAACGACCACGCTGGGAGAGAAGAGCGCGATCTATGCGATCATCTCCGGTCAGGCTTGGATCACCGGCACCCATCAGCACATGCTGGATCCAACGGATCCCTGGCCTGAAGGCTACAGAGTGGCCGACACGTGGCCAATCAAGGGAGTGTAAAGGCCCGACAGACATCTGGGTGCAGGCTAGACGGGCGCTGTCAGCGTAAGGGTCACATACTCCTCAAGCCAACGCTCCCGGACTCCGAGACAGCCGAGACCCGCGAACTTCTCCCGGACAAGAAATGCGTACTCCCACGCGACTCCGGACAGCAGGATGCGAGCACCAGGAGCTGCTGCCGTCACCATGGCATCGGCCAGGTCGAGGAGCACATCGCCGTGGAGATTCGCGAGAATCAGAGCGTACTGCGCCGGAGCGATGGCATCAAGCGGCCCCAGAACCACCACCATCCGGTCGGAAAGCTGGTTGAGACGAGCTGCGTGCAGTGTGGTAGCCGCAGCACGCGCATCGATGTCGATGCCGACGGCCCGACCAGCTCCGAGCAGAAGAGCTGCTAGAGCGAGCACTCCCGTCCCACATCCGATGTCCAATACTTCCATGCCGTCGAACGGTGCGAGTTGCTCGATCTCCTCGAGGCAGCTTGCAGTGGTCTCGTGCTCCCCCGAACCGAATGCTCCCCACGGGAGAATCAGTCTGACCGCATTCATGGGAGGCGGGGATGCGGCGTCTGGCAAATCGATGTACCACTTTTGCCCGATGCGCAGAGGTTTCCTTCGGCCAAGCGATCCGCTCATCGCGTCAGCATAGCCCCTGACAGGATTTGCGCAACCTTTGAATGGCGTCTCAGATCTAAGTTGGCGTCAGTTTGCTTCCCTTTGACTCAGTGCTGCAGCATTCATCCAATAGATATCGCCACTTCGGCTGAAGAAGAAGTACTGGCCGTCAGGTGAAACAACCGGACAATAGTCGGATTCAACCGAGTTGATCGGAGCTCCCAGGTTGCGAAGCTCGCCCCAGGTTCCGTCAGCCGCGCGATAGCTGATGTAAAGGTCGGCGCGACCAAGACCGCCTTCTCGATTCGAGGTTACGATCATGTAGCTCTCATCGGGAGCCACGTAAATGTCACCCTCACTGTCCTCTGAGTTGATGGTCGATCCCAGATTCACAGGATTGTCATACCCACCGTCGATGGCCGTAGCCTTGTAGATGTCTCGACCACCCATGCCACCATCTCGCGTCGATGAAAAATAGAGATCGCCGTTAGCCACCGGCATCGGGTAAATCTCGTGACCATCACTATTGACGGGCGCACCGAGCATCGTTGGCGAGCCCCAATTCCCGCCTTTTTGATCGACCCGCCAGATGTTCACGGAGCCGGCGTTGAACTGGGGTACCGGCACGTTGGAGATGTACAGGAGTTCGCGGTTCCCGGCCGTGAACCACATGTCCACCTCGTCCCATTCGGTATTTGTGCGGGAAAAAGAAACCATCTCAGGATCGGTCCAACGTCCTTCATCCGTCAGTCTGCATTCAAAGATTTTGAGCGCCTCGCCCACTCGACGTGTAAAGAGAAACAATCTCCCGTCAGCAGAAAATGCGGAGTTGAGTTCATGCGAGTCAGGTAACGATACGGTGTCCGGGGCAAAAACAACCGGTTCCGCTCCCGGCAGGGATTGTCCCAAAAAGGAGGCCGTTGCGGGCTGTTCTGCTGCGCTCGGAGTCATCACAGAAAGGGCGATCACCAGCGTCAAAATAACTCGAAGATGCATCATGCACCTACTTCCTCCCCTGCGAATCCAACAGGTATGTCAAGGGGCGCCAAGCATAGAGAAACCAGCGAGTTGTAGGTGTTAACTCTTGTGAAATCTCCAAAAACAAGCGTCGGCATCTTAGTGGTGCCACACATCCGGTGAGCAGGAACGCCCGCGGGTTTCTGAGTCAAGCAGCTCCATGATCCCCAAGGACCGCTAGGTCTCTAGCGCCACACTCAAGCTTGTCTTGACCCTCTTGCTAGCGTGTGACCGGTGCGCCACGGACGCCGACCGGGATCGTCCAGATCCTGCCACCTCCACGAGCAGTGCACGTTGCGTAGATGGAGTAGTTGTTAAAGTCACCCTCGCCGAACACGAGGCTGGCTACGTGATCCATGCCCTCGGCGATCAGGATGAGTTCACCCGTTCTGGGGTCGAATCGGCGGATGGAACCGCTGCCATTGTCGGCAATGTAGACTCGGCCGACTTCGTCCATGGCGAGGCCGTCAAGCATGCTGCCACCGGTTTCGACAACGAGTTCAGGCTGACCGGCCGGGAGCCCCTCTTCCATTGGTATCGCCCATAGATTGTCCTCTGTGGTGAATGGATCACGACTCCCGAAGATCTGGGCCACATAGAGTACGGAACCATCGAGAGATGGAACCATACCATTGGGATAGTCAATGGCATCGCTCCACACAGTGACTGTTCCATCGGTACTGACCAAGTAGATCTTGTCTGTACCGTCGTCCGACACCAGGTAAGAACCGTCTTCGTGAACAACGATGAAGTTGGGATCGGCGATGCCGGTGGCAACAACTTTCTTCTCACCCTCCGGTGTGATCCGCCAGACAATGCCGTCGTCATTAGGTCCGTGACGAAAGACGTTGGTCGGGCCAAAATCAGCCGCAAGAATGTCGCGTTCGCCAATGCCGGCCTGCCCGAGGTGGGTATGGACGTCCGTGAGTTTGTTGGCTGTACCGTCGGGCTCGATCAGCCATACAGCTTGATCGGCGCCGATGAAGAGTTGCCCCTGTCCGTTGAACGTGAGGCCCTCGGCACCGTCGAACCGATCGATGAAGAGTTCGGGTTCGACTGGAAAGTTGAGCTCCGAAATGGAACTCGACGTCACGCAAGCGGATAGCGCCGCGACGATCGTAGCGAGGATCAATGCAGAAATGGACTTGCGCCTCAGGATTCGAGTCGGATTCAAGACGAATGAGATTTCCATCGAGTCCTCCGTCGCGTTCTACGACGCGGTTCGTCGGGAGTTGCATCGGCACTCGGCATCACCAGAGACACGGATCGTCGGTATCAGTGTCTCTGAGAATCAAAAGACGATGGCTGGGTACGTCCAAACCATCGCCCGGCAGACCCTGGATCTTCTCGAACTCGACCTCGACGTGACGCCGAAAGGCATCATTGCCAAAGACGGATACGTTGGTCCCGGCTACGGAGTCTTGACGCCTGCGGTCAGCGAAACGTTGAGTCGTTTCGCCAAATCTGAAGGCATCCTTCTCGACCCTGTCTACACGGGGAAAGCCATGAACGGTCTCATTGAATTGTTGGAAAACGGTTTCTTCAGCCCAGACGAAACCGTTGTTTTTCTTCATACAGGAGGCCATCCCGCAAATTTTGTCTACAGCTCCGAGATTCTCGGCCAACTCGGATAGAGAGCAAGGCGTTTCAGGCGCCCGAGTGTCCCGGATGCAGCGAGTTCCTGCATTATCAGTTCGCGCATGGCCCTACACCAAGAAGATGTTTGACCTTCAGGTTTATGGTCCGTGATTACTCAGGTCGTCACTGACTCGAACGGCCCTGACTTCCCGGGACCTCCATCGAGTACAACTTCCTCAACGTTCCAGAGTCTTTGTGTTTGGCACAGATCGCATCAATGCAAAAACTTGTAAATCCAAGGCATGCTGGGAGAACCGCCTGTCAGCATGATCGTAACTCAAGGAGGGCCAGGGGAGGCATACATTGAATTTGGCTCACAAGCTTCACGCGTTTTTGCTCATATTCTCAGTGTCGATCTGTCTCTCGTGCGACCAGGGTCTCGCCGAATCTGAAAGAGGAACAGAGATCGAAAGCATGGATCGAATGAACCGGACTCCTCTTCATGCTGCTGCGGCCATTGGAGATGCTGATCTATTGGCCGACCTGTTAGAGCAAGGTGCCAACCCCGACACCAAGGACATCTACGGATCTACGCCCTTACATGAGGCTGCATTCCATGAACACACAGAGGCAGTGAATTTGCTCCTCGGCAACGATGCGGCGGTTGATTCCCTTCGCCCGGATGGCGCCACCCCCCTTCACATAGCCCGGAATACCGGAAATCAGAAGATAGTCGACTTGCTGTTGTCACATGGGGCTCAGGATGAACCGTTCACTTTCCCGGAGATAAGAGGAGACTATTTGGGCCAAGAGAAGCCGGGCAACACCGGAGTCATCTTCGCTCCCGGGATCATTTCCAGAGCAGAGAGCCGTGATCTGATGGAGGGATTCTTTGACGACAAAAGCCTACTCATCACCTGGAGATATCCAAATGACTTCAAAGGAGACTGGACCCAAGAGCCTCTGATCCTCATGAGGAAGATCGACAACAGGTGGACAGCTCCCTACCCGTCAGCGCTGATCGGCAAATCCTGGTTCTACAACCTTGAACGCGCTCCGATCGGAGAAAAGGTGGTCTTCGCCTGGACGAAGAACCTGGACGGCAGCGGCCCGGCACGAGAGCTCTACCTCTGGAGCAGCACGAGAACATCTGAGGGCTGGACCGACCCAATTCGTTTTCAAGCACCGATCAATCAGGGATTCGACACTTGGCCATCATTGACTGCAGATGGATCTCTTTTCTTCTTCAGCAGACGCGATGGCGGAGCGGGCAGAGCCGACATCTATCTCTCCATACCCGACAACGGAGAATTCCGAACGGTAGAGAACCTCGGCGAGGCCATCAACACAGAGCACATAGAGGAAGATCCATATATAGCCCCAGATGGAAGCTATCTCATCTTTGACTCAGATAGGCCAGGCGGCTACGGAAAACATGATCTTTACATCACCTATCGCAAGCCCGATGGTGGCTGGACCGAGCCCGTCAATCTGGGAGAATCGATTAATTCTGAATACTCTGAGAACAGGGCCTTTGTCTCGCCTGACGGCAAGTATCTCTTCTACACCAGTTCGCGAACAGGAAATCTCGACGCCTACTGGGTGGACGCAAGTTTCATCGCTGAGTTGAAGCCG
Organism: bacterium; assembly: GCA_024229275.1. GTDB lineage: Bacteria > Acidobacteriota > Thermoanaerobaculia > Thermoanaerobaculales > Sulfomarinibacteraceae > JAAESQ01. Next base: position 6,346 of record JAAESQ010000276.1, read on the forward strand.
GCCGACATCCCCAATTGAATCCCATCAACACCGTTGAGGGGGCTGTAAGTTCAGGTTCGTAGGTCTTGATTGTTAGCTCAAAAGCTTCTTGTGCCCCTCTACCAGGCCACACCGTAGTCTTCACCGTAATCGCTGGCGCCACCCCACATCGTCTTGTTCTCGCGATCAAAGAAAATCGCGGTAATCGGGCTGTAGGTTCGTGCGACCGTCTCAACCGAGTAACCCATCCGATCAAGTTCAGCTCGTGCCCAGGCAGAGACCTCGGGCGTTAACTGCAATCGTCCGGGCTCGGCCTTGTGTGCACCGAACGAACTCTGCATCTGGTAACTGGTGATGTTGCGGGCTTCAGCCGCCTGCTGCACGTTCATTCCGAACTCGACCATATTGAGAAAGAACTGTAAGAGATTCTGCTCCTGGGTGTCGCCGCCCTGGACCGAAAAGGCGAGCATGGGCTGACCGTCTTTGAGGGCGATGCTCGGTGTGAGAGTTGCTCGCGGACGTTGCCCTGGCTGCACCACGTTGAATGGGTTCATGGCCTCGTTCAGCACAAAGCTCTGCATGCGCTGACTCAACCCAATGCCGGTGCTGCCGGCGATGAATGCGGGTATCCAACCACCGCTTGGAGTGACCGACACGACCCAACCTTCAGCGTCTGCAGCCTGAATCGAGGTCGTCCCGGCAACGAACGACTCGTGGTCGGTCATCACGGCCGCCTGCTGAAACCCGTCGATGCCATCAGAATCCGCCGTTGGTGGAATCGGACTCCAGTTTTCCAGGAGTTGAAGGAATGGGTTCTCCTCGTCCTGAAATGGATACGGATCACCTGGGCGTGTATTCGGGTCGTTGCGTTCCATGTTGATCGTCTTGCGGCGCAGAGCGGCATACTCCTTGGAAAGCAGACCCGTAACGGGTTCTTGCGGTGGCATGTAGGGGTCGCCGTAATAAAAGTCCCTGTCAGCAAAGGCGAGATTCATAGCTTGGTACACCGTGTGGATATAGCGGGGGCTGTTGTATCCCATCGACTTGAGGTTGAAGCCTTCCAGGATATTGAGTGCCTGCAGCAGAGCCGGCCCCTGGACCCAAGTCGTCAGCTTGTAAACATCGATGTCCCTGTAGCTCGTCGTGACCGGATCCTCTACGTAGACCTCCCATTGATCCAGGTCTTCCATGGTGAATAGGCCACCGTGTTCCTGTGAGCTGCGCACGATTTCCTGAGCAATGTCACCACGATAGAAACGCTCGTATGCCGCATAAATTGCTTCTTTGCGGCTCTTGCCAGCTTTGAGTGCTGCAGCCTCGGCATCCACCAACTTCTGGAGTGTTGCAAGCAGATCAGGCTGGCGAAAGACCTCGCCGGCTACTGGTGCGGCCCGCTGCTCGGGTTGGTCTTCATCCAAGTGGGGCAGAAACACATTCTGCGAGTAGGACCATCGTGAAAGAACCTCGCGGCGTCGCTCGATATTGTCCGCCTGGACTTTCTCGATCGGATAGCCTTCGGCCATCTCCATCGCCGGCGCAAGCACCTGTTTGAGGTTTAGTCGGCCGTACTCGGCCAACATAACCATGAGCCCGCCCGGAGTACCGGGCGTGACCGCTGCGAGCGGTCCGTATTCCGGCGGATAGACCATGCCTTGGTCTCTGAAGTACTCAGCAGTCGCTCCTGTGGGTGCAACACCGAGAGCATTGATTCCCTTCACCTCACCGGTATGAGGGTTGTATATGAGTGCTTGAGTCTCACCGCCCCAACCCAAGGTATCCCACATCGTTGAGGTCGCCGCTAGCATGGCGCACGCCGCATCCACCGCGTTCCCTCCACGTGTGAAAGTCATAGCACCGGCCGTTGCTGCCAGTGGCTTCCCGGTCACAGCGACCCAGTGCGAACCATGCAATACCGGCTTCGCGGTCTTCTGCGCCAGCGCCGGCGCGGAGACGAGCAGCAAGCCGACTAGAAGGACCAGAACGGCAGATATGGTGTTGTGAACATCTCCGGGGAATCGAAGGCGCAGCATTACACACTCCTTTAAGCGATCTCATCTGCAGAAACAGGATATCGGTTCCGGCTCCGGATAGGTGTCAGAGGATGCAATTCAGCGAAAGATGACACCATCGTCTCCTGCAGAGATCCTCTATGCACATCATTGTCCCAAAACCACCGGAGCTACTGGTACACTCGGTTACGGCCGCTGATCTCTTTGGGGGGAGGGAGATGATGGCACCACCATCAATAAAACGCGAAATATTCGTCACCACAATTGAGGAGGTTGTCTCGGACTATGTCGGTGAGCTGGTCGCGCACGCCGCAAGCACGGGTTCGATCCGGCGCCTTGGAATCACCAACGATCGACTCGCCGCAGACGAAATAGAACAGGTGCTGGGCTCTGTGGAGACCAGCCTGAGGGTTTTGGCCGGAGACAGCGATGCCGCCGGAGCGATCGCCGAGGTCAAGAAACGGTTGGGCCTGTCATGAATCGGAACACTCTCAATCTGTCCGTACTTGCGATCTGTCTCATCTGGGCGGCTGTGGACCTGCCGAGAATGGTGACGGGGCCTTGGAGTTCATCTTCCGAAGCTGCCATCAGTTTGACCGGAAGTATCCTCCGGTTGTCATTACTCTTCATCACGGCCTGGGCCGCCACACGAGGACTCCGTTCGGTCGAGAGGGACAACCCGGCTCGTGCCTCTCGAGTTCTGTTGGCCATTGGATTTTGCGTATTCTTCGCTGCTCAGGCGACCTTGTTCTGCATTGCTCAAGCTTCAGGCGGAGTCGCACCGTACCCGTCCATCGCTGATGCGATGTTCGTAGTGGGGCTCGTGCTGCTCATTGTCGGTGTCGCCATGGCCATTCGAGCATGGCTTACACTTGGGATCTTTCCCGACGGTGGCCGCCGGGCCATGACCGCCGCCTCCATTGCGACGGTTCCTCTTGTTGTCGGCGTTGCATTCACACTCGTCTCATTGCCCACCGACATTACCCCGATTCCGCAACTGCTTGTGGATACCGCCTACCCTGTTCTTGACTCAATCCTGCTGATCCTGACCGTCGCCATGTTTCGCCTCACACTACTGCTCGGAAGGGGCTCCGTTGGTGCCGTATGGCGATCTCTCCTTCTCGGATTCCTGCTTACGGGGATCGCCGACGTGACCTATTCGTTCTCCGTCGGCTTCAGCCTGGATTGGCTCGATCCGCTGTTTGACCTGCTCTTCACTGTGTCCTACGCCCTGTTTGCGCACGGCACCCTTCTCCAGATGCGCGAACGGACTTGAGCCACTCTCTTGAGCATCGCATGACCACAACAAGAGCCGGGGCACCAATCCCGGCTCTTGTTTCTATTCTCCCAAGATGGACAGGTTCCTCACCTGGCCGCCAGCTCTAGATCTTGACGAACACCCGTCTCCGATACATCCATGCCAACACTAGATACCAACCGAAGACGAACGCCATTGCGTAAGCCAGTGAGGCGGCATGAGGCGGTAGCCACGACGAGAAGAATTGCTCAAAGATGAGCCGCTTCAGCGAGCCTTCGCCTACTCGGAGCAGCGCAAGCGTGCGTGCCACTATCGAGCTGCCCACGTACAGCGCAATGGCGTTGGCTCCACAGATCACGAGAACCTGGCTGATCCTCCGCTCGCCTCGGATATCCGCATACCAGTAGCACACTGCCAAGCAGACGTACGCGAGACCGGCCGTAAAGACCGCGTAGGAGCTCGTCCAGATTGGCTTGTTGATGGGAAAAAACCAGCCCCAGGCGAAACCGACCGACACAAGCCAGAAGCCATGCACAAATAACCGCGCCACTCTCTTTACAGGATCGCATGCAGTCACCAGCAGCAGCCCTGCAAACACGCCGAAAAGCGTCGTGGCCAGCGCCGGGATCGTACTCAGGATTCCCTCTGGATCGTAGACCTCCGCATAGCGCCAAACATGCTCGCCGAGAAGGGCGCGATCGAGCCACCCGGCGAGGTGTCCAGCGGTGTCGTCGAGGTCGGGGGGCCCCAGCCCTGGCACTGGCACCAGGGTCATCAACGCCCAGTAACTGATCAGGAAGACCATGGTCAGCAACCTCAGCGTGCGCACCCGGCAGAAGAGCACTAGAAGCGAGACCACCAAATAGCACACAGCGATGCGTTGCAACACGCCGGGAACTCGCCAGGTCTCGAGCACCTCGAGGAAACCTCTCGGCCCGAAAAGTCCGAATGGGTAGCCATTGAGGAAGAGGCCAAGGCCGAAGAGAATTGCCGACCGTTTGACGATCTTGAACACCAATGGTCGTCTCGCGGCGCCGCCGTCGATCCGTCGCTTTAACGCCAACACGATCGCGACACCGACTATGAACAGGAAGAAGGGGAACACCAAATCGGTCGGCGTCCAACCGTGCCACTCCGCATGTTTCAGTGGCCAGTATGTCGTGCGCAGGTCGCCCGGATTGTTGACCAGGACCATCAGGACGATGGTGAGCCCTCGGAAGACGTCCACTGAGCGCAGTCGCTCCGGCGTCTCGGGGCGATCTTCGTTCATCAGAATGCTGCTAGACCTCCTAGTCAGTGCAACATTGTTGCATAGCCCTGTAGGTGCTAGGCATCTCTATACATGGAGGACAAATCCTGGATCGAGTACTGTATTCGTATGCTTGAAACCAGCAGAAAGTTCTGTTCTCGCCACGGGTGGGGGATCGTATTCCTGCTTGGTGTGGCTTCGGTTGCGCCTTCAGTGTTCTCAGGGTTCATTCTGGACGACCTTATCTACATGGAGATCTTGGAGGGCAGGATCGAGGGCTTTCCGCCCTCGCGTGATCTGTTCGAGTTCTTCTCTGGCGATGCGGCGACCATGATGGACCACGCCGAGAAGGGAGACGTGCCGTGGTGGGTCTGGGATGAACTCAAGATCGTCTTCTTTCGCCCCCTCTCAGAACTCCTGTGGCGCGTAGACTTCGCCCTTTTTGGCCGGCATGCAGTTTTCTATCACCTGCACTCCCTGCTGTGGTGGGCTCTGCTCCTGGCTGCAGTCGGAGCGCTCCTGCGTCGTGTTCTTCCACCGACTGCAGCACTTCTGGCATTCGCTCTCTTTGCCCTCGATGAGTCACACTCTCTTCCAGCAGCGTGGATTTCGAATCGGAACGCCCTGGTGGCCTTGGCGCCTGCGATGCTCGGGATTCTGGCCCATCTGCGCTGGCGCGAGGAAGGTTGGCGTCCAGGCTCATGGCTCGCGCCTACGTTCATGGTCATCTCGTTGTTGGGTGGCGAGACCGGACTTGCAGGGTTTGCCTACCTCTTTGCCTATGAGCTCTTCAGACGGGGCAACCTGCGCCAACGAGCAGCCGCTCTCCTGCCAGCGACCCTAGTGTTTGCCGGGTATGTCGTCTTGTACCGGACCCTCGGTTACGGTTCTTTGGGGTCGGGCCTCTACATCGATCCGGTGGCAGAATCCGCGGCGTATCTCTCATCGGCCATGATCAGAATCCCAACTCTGCTCGGTGGCGCTTTGACGGGACTCATCTCTGACCTGTCGATCGTGATGCCTGATCTCGCGCCGATTCAGGCGACCGTCGGGGTGTTGGCAGTGGGGCTGATCATCGGCATGCTGAAGTTGAGCTGGCCTCGCCTCGACGAGAAGACTCGCGGCGCTGTCCTGTGGCTCGGAGTCGGCAGTCTGCTCGCCACGCTACCGGTTGTGGCGACATTTCCTTCCGATCGGCTGCTGCTCGGGCCGGCCATCGGACTTTGTGCGGTCCTTTCGATTGTGATTCATCAGTGTTGGCAAAGGTGGCGGGTGCGGGCCGGGCAGGAGCCCGGGTCGGAGATCTCTGATTCAACGAGCCAGCAATCTCTCGCTGTCAAGCGACCGGCACGAGTGGCATGGATTCTGGCCTGTGCCTTTCTCGTACTCATCCACCTTGTTTGGGCCCCGTTCTACAGCCTGGTGATGCAGACAGGCATAATCTTCCAGGCTAAGGCATCTGAGGCGATCGCCGGCTCGTTCGAGGCTTCGCCGGAGAGGGATCTGGTGCTGCTCAACGCGCCTGATCATGTGGTGGCCATCTACCTGCCCGTGATCAGAGATCATCTTCGTCTGCCGATGCCCAAGAGTTGGCGCGTACTCTCCCTGGCTCCATATAACGTTGAGATCTCGCGGACCTCGGCAAACAAACTCAAGTATCAGGTGATCGACGGCGAGATGATGGAGAGTATCTTCGAGGTTCTGTACCGCAATCCAGACCATGCACTGCGGCAGGGCGATGTCCTTCATCGAGAGATGTTGAGTGTTGAAATCCTCGAGGTTGGCGGCCATGGACCCACGCAAATAGCCTTCACCTTTGATCGGTCTCTCGACGATTCGACCATCGATCTGATGGCCTGGCGAGACCGCGAATTGGTGAAGATCGCACCGCCGCCGATCGGCACGACGATCGAAATCGAACGGACCTTCGGCCCGGCAGGATTCTAGGCTGCAGATCTCACTAAGCAGCTGGTGCACACGGCGCTGCACCGTTCAGAACCTTGTAGCAGGTTTCTGGCGAGGAGGGCGGGCTACAGCAAGAGTAGGTGCCTGGCACCTTCCCAAGCTACTCCACTTCGGCGTTCTCTCCGATGGCTGTAGCGATTGCCTGTGAGAGCACCTTTATCGTATAGGGTTTCTGAATGAAACCGACGCAGTTCTCCGAGCAGGGCTGGTGAGAGGCATCGGGCGGTGCGTTGCCAGAAGAAAAGAGGATCCTGACTCCTGGGTTCCTCGCCGTGAGTTCCCGAAAGCAATCCTGGCCGCTCATGCCGGGCATCATCATGTCGAGGACGATGAGGTCCACTTTCTGGCTTTGAGTGGAGTAGATCTCCAGTGCCTGTTCGCCGCTTTCTGCGAGCAGTACTTCATAGCCGAGCACCTTCAGCATCCGTTCGGCGACCTCGCGGACGATCTCCTCGTCGTCGACCAGCAGAATCGTGCCCGAGCCGAAAAGCGCATGGTCGGTCGTCTTTTCGCTGCGCTGCGTAGCCCCCCCTTCGGCTATCGGCAGAAACACTCGAAACACCGTGCCAACATCTGGAGTGGACTCGAACGCTAATGCGCCGCCATGGTCACGCACAATGCTGTACGCCATCGCCAGTCCCATTCCAGTGCCCCGACCGGCGTCTTTGGTCGTGAAGAACGGCTCGAACACGCGACTCCTGACGCCCTCTGGAATGCCACCACCCTGATCACTCACGGCCACGACCGCGTAGCGGCCCGGTGCGAGACCCGGCACGGTTCGGCTCGGCTGCTGCGATACAGTCAGCTCTTCGAGAGTGAAGCCGAGCACACCACCGTCAGGCATGGCATCGCGTGCATTGACGGCCAGGTTCATGATCACTTGCTCGAGCTGCCCCGGGTCACCTGAAATAGCGAGTGAAGTCTGAGGGTCCGGGGATCTGATCTCGATGTTCTTGGGAATGGTGTGCTTGAGAATCGCGACGACGCGGCCCACCGTGTTCAGCAGGTCGATCCTGCGTGCCAGTGGCTTTGATTTGCGGGCAAAGCCCAGAAGCTGTTCTGTCATCTCAAAAGCACGGCGACCTGCCTTCTCGATGATCTCTGCGTCTCTGGCTGTCGGCGAGTCAGGAGAGGACCGAAGCTTCATGACACTGGCCAGGCCGACAACTCCCATCAGGCTGTTGTTGAGATCGTGGGCGAGACCACCCGCAAGGGTTCCGATGGCCTCCATCTTCTGTGCGTGGATGAGTTGTTCCTGAAGTGTGGCCTTCTCGGCTGCGGCTTGGCGGCGCTCCGTAACGTCAATCTGGACCGAGATAGAGCTTTGAATCTCTCCGCGATCGTCGCGAATTGCAGTCGCGCTGAGCAGTACCTGCCTCCGTTGTCCGTCCTTGGTGACGATCACCAGCTCTTCGTCCCGGAGATCGCTGGTGTGAGGCCAACGCTCGAGGAGCGCCGCTATCCGTTGCTGGGATTCCTCTGCGTAGATGGTCCCGACGTGGCGCCCCACGAGTTCCTCCTCTGCGCATCCCAGGCAGGCTCGTGCTGCAGCGTTGGCGGCGAGCATGGTGCCATCGGGGGCGACCATGTAGCAGTACACCGGGGCATGCTCGAAGAAAAGCCTAAAGCGCTCTTCCGAGTTTCGCAGCATCGCCTCCGCCGTCCGTTCGGAGGTTATGTCGATGTTGACGCCGAAGATGCAGTGTGTCCGATCGCCTTCGCGAGCTGGCGCGACAATGTTGCGAAAGTGCCGGGTCTCGCCGGCGGTTTCCATCGTGATTTCACAGTCGACGATCTCTCCGTCAATGGCTCGCTGGTTGTTGTGTTCCCAAAGGTCGAGCACGTCGGGACTCCACGCGACGTCCGCCGGGTGCTTGCCAATGATCGGGCCCCAGTTGGCGCGACACCGAGAGTTCTGCAAGACGTAGCGCCCGTTTGGATCCAAGGCAAAAAAGTCGAAAGGAATACACTCGAGGATAGCCCCCAAGAGAGCCTCCCGCTCTCGCGAGGCTAGTTCCGAGCTCTTGATCGCGGTGATGTCCCGAAAGGCGCCCCAAACTTGCCTCAGCTTGCCGTTTTGGACGACTCCGTGGGCGCTGTTGAGAAAGTAGCGCCGGCTTCCGTCGGGAAGAACTTCTTCGCCTTCGCCGTCTCGCATTTGGTAGCCGCCGGTGACAAAAGCTTCAAAAAGGGCGTCCAGGCGGCCGGACGATGTTCCGAACAGTTCAGCAAGACGTTTTCCGATCACTTCGGCTGCGTGGCTGGAGCCGTAAGATCGTGCACAGTGATCGTTGCATTCGACCAGAACCCCCTCGTAGAGCATCTCTACTTGGCGAGCTACGGGAAGGTCGGTCGGGATCGGCGGATCGTACTCGTAGCAGAACACCGACTCTGAGGTGTGCTCGAGGAGCGCTCGTGATCGTTCTTCGGAGCGTCGCAGCGCTTCCGATTCCCGATGGAGATTCGTTGCCTCTTGGGTCTTCCGGGCCATGGCATCCCCTCACGTACGTGATTTCAGTTTGAGAGTCTTACTTTCATTGTACGACGAGCGGGGCCGGGACTGTCTTCATCACGGTGAGCGTAGTGCCCGCCGCCGTGGAGGCTCTGAGGACTACGTTTTACCTTGGGCGTTCGCAAGAAGCGGCCGACCTGTTCCAGAACTTGGTGATTACCTGTCGACTCGAGCACCCCGATGACGGGGGTCTCCTGGCCCATCTGCTATCGGGCCAGGCTAGTCTATTCAACGCGACGGGTCGCTACGCCGAGGCCGTTGACCCTGCTCGGGAAGCCCTACAAGTTTTCCAGGAGCTGTACGGAGAGTCCTTCTGGCGCGTTGCCGCTGCGAAGCTCGTGCTGGGCGAGGCGCTACTAGCGTCGAAACAGATTGACGCCGCGGAACCTCTCCTTTCGGAAGGTTACGCCTCACTACTGAGCGCGCCGGGCGAGGCCAGCGCGAATGAGGCGATGACCGCAGCCGGAAGGATCAGAGCGCTGTACACCGCCCAGGGGCGAAGTGACCTCGCCGCGGAATGGCAGCAACGTTAGGCGATGGAGACCAGGAGCCGAGCCTTGAAGCCAGAGGTGCCGGGATCTTCGAGATGTGATTCGTGTCTCAATGGTGTCAGGCACCCATGATATCTACAGCAGCGTTATAGAAGCGGGCAGCGCAGCCTCGATTTCAGCGAGGTCGTCATCGCCGAGTCGGAACTCCATGGCGTCAACAAATCCGTCCACTTGGCCAGCGTCTCGCGCTCCAACGATGGCGCCGGTTACTGCTGGGTGGCGGAGCGTCCAGGCGATGGCCACTTCGCTCGTGGATCGACCGTATCGATCGGCAACACCACGCAGAACTTCGGTGAACTGAAGGCTTTTCGTCAGGTGCGGTTCCTTGAACGCCGGGTTCACCTGCTTCCGCCAATCAGATTCGGGCATGTCCTCGATGCGTTTGCGGGTCATGGTTCCGGTGAGCATGCCGTTGTGCAAAGGCGAGTACACAATCGTTCCGATGTTGTTGTCGAGGCAGTACGGCAGAACCTCGTCCTCGATTTGCCGCATCAGGGCCGAATACGGAGGCTGTAGCGAAGCGATAGGGGCAATCTTATGTGCACGCTCGAGTTGGGCAGCGTCGAAATTGGAGACGCCGATCGCACGCACCTTACCCTTTTCCATGAGATCGGCGAGGATCGACCACGCCTCCTCGATGTCGGGGGCATCTGCTCCCGGAGGAAAAGCCGGCCAGTGGATCTGGTAAAGGTCGATGACATCGATCTGCAGCCGCTGCAGGCTGTCCTCAATCTCCTGCCGAATCGAAGCTTCGGTGATGTTGTGAATCACGTTCTTCGTGTCGTCCCAGGTCAGACCGCACTTGGTGAAGACAAAAGGTCGACTCGCGCTACCAATCTCGTCGAGCGCTCGCGCGACTACCTTCTCCGAGTGACCCATGCCGTAGATGGGCGCTGTGTCAAGCCAGTTAATGCCCCGCTCAACACTGCGCCTTATGGCAGCAATCGACTTGGAATCATCCTGTGGCCCCCAGCCAAATACTCCTTCGCCACCGATGGCCCAAGTGCCAAGGCCGATGGGAGAGATTTCGAGATCCGAGTTTCCTAGGTGTTTCATGGGCGCATTGCTCCCCTACATATGGATGTCAGTTATCAAAAGTGGCGAGGGACGGGAGGTATTCCCTACCCGGCAATCCTCAAGACGAATCGTTGAGGGCGCTCAAACTCTGTTGAGGAGCCTGTCAGTGACAAAACACGAATACCCGGGCCCCTCAAGGGTGTTCAGATACTTCTCAAACGATTGCCGCTACGATCCTCTGAATCAAGGTCGTGGCAAATGGGGGCTGCCCCTGGCGCTGGCGGTTCTGATTGCCCTGTCGAACAACAACCAGGTCCAAGCTCGGGATCACGTAGCTGTGGTTGATGTTATGACCGCGCGACATGAAAAGGTCGTTCGGTACGTTTTCCAGGTCATCTTGAATCCAGAATGTGTAACCGTACTTCATGGGGGTCGAACCGTCTTCTCGTACATACCGACTGGTCGCAACGTCCAGCCATAGTTCCGGTACAAGCTGCCGGCTTCCCCAGCGTCCCTTGTTTAACCACAGATACGCGAGTCGCGCGAAATCTCTGGCCGTGCTTCTGAAGGTGCTTCCAACCACTGAGTTGTGACCGATAGGACTGTGACTCTTGTCCGCACCATAGGCATCACAACCCTCGCCACCGCCGACTCCCCATCCCGGTGCATTCGAATAGTTGAGTTCACGATTGTCGAAGTACGGCATATCCCGAAAACCGTTGTTCCGGATTCCTATAGGCATCCCGATATGACGAAGTACACGGTCGTACAGGTAGGGTCCAGCCTGCTCGCCCGTGATGTTCCGCATCGCAAGCGCCATCTGCTCCAATCCGTAGTTGCTGTAGTTGAAATCGGAACCCGGTTGGAACATGAGCTTGTGATGGTCGGCAATACCGTCAAAATGCCACCAACCAAAGCAGTACTCGTACATCTGGAATGGACCCGAGTAACCCTTATATAGATGACGGGTGCTCGGTGCCAACCACGGCTCACGCGATGCGTGCCCCGAGGTCATTGAAAGTACATGTTTGACCTTGATGAGAGTCTTTCTCTCGTCGGTGAGGGGCTGCTCCCAGATCTGAGGAATCAACGAGTTCTTGCGCGAAGACCCCACCAAGTACGAGTCCAAGTTCACCCTGTCTTTGTACTCGTCAAGGAAAACACCCACCGCGGTCCCAAAGACAGACTTGGTTGACGACTTCATGTCATTACACGTTTGTGCGGTCCAAGGCTGAGGTCCACCTTCCGTTCCTGTGACGTAGCTCTCGCCGACAACGTGTCCTTTGTAGACGATGAACAGACCGCCACCGTGGCTCGTGGTGACGTACTCCTGATCGTGGTAAGCGATGGCCTCACGCAACTTGGCGACATCCAGCCCCAAAGCCGCAGGATCACCAACACGCCAACCACCGTCGCGTTCCGATGGGGGGAAATAGCCCTCCCGCAGCCCAGATTCTGTCCCGCCTGGCTGAGCCCTGAGTTTCGGACCACCTCCTCCAAAAAGGTATTCCGGCACAGACGAAAGGCTCAAGCCCGCAACACCTACACCTGCTGTCTTCAACAACTGTCTTCGGGAAATCCGTTTCATTTGTTGCTCACAATCGGTTGATCCATCTCCGGTTTGACATATCACTCCTTGGCAGCAGCCAGCATATTGCTTATTTGAACGGGAGATCTTTCGACTCCACTTCGCTGCGCTCAAGATGACATATTCGTCAGACGAGAGCTAAGACTCTATGCCAGACGAGTTTTGCGCGCGCCTCACGAATCACTTCATAACTTTGCACCACCTCACGCGACACTGTAATAGGTGGTGCGACTACTCGACGCGCAGAGCCTCGTAGACACCGTCTGGCTGGTACATAGTCGCCTTGATAGCGCGACCATGCTCGTCGAACTCAAAGCCCAAGCTAACTACACGATACTCCTTGATCACAAATCGTCCGCTGAGATCCGGCTCAAGGGTCATAAGCTGCTGCCCGGGTATGCTCAGGGTCAGTACCTGGCCTGACAGCTCGATGTGGAGCTTCATTCCGGTAGACATTTCGTAGGTTCCGGCAATCTCTTGGAGGAATGCCGGGTCAGCGAGTCGCTGATCGAATTGCTTCTTGAAGACGATCGGCTCACCCCGCGGTTCGAAGCGCACCTCGACTGCCGCGATCAAACCATCCAGATTGCTACGGAAGATGAACTTCTCGTCCTCGAAGGTAGCGTCGCCACTTACGCTCTCGCCTCCATTCCACACATCATAGTGCCAGTGTTCGAGAGGGGAAGTGATGTCGTTGAAGGTCAGTTCGAGCCCATTGCCAGCCGCCAAGATCCTCAAAGTGCCATACCCCGGGTGATCGTACTCTCCTGTGTAGTCGCTCAACGGGTGCGACTCGGTCGTGCCGGCCACTCGGGTTGCCTCTTTCTGCTTCTCGGCTTGGTCGGAAGCCGCCCTGGCTTTCCTCCGATCCTCAAGCGCCTCCCCGATCCAGTCAACTTGATCAAGGCCAAGGATGCGATCGGCGGCGTGTTGGGCCACGAGCTGCGGAAGTCCCGAACCGCGGTTGTTGAAAACCACAAGGCCGATATCGGCATCTGGGAAAAACACTACTGAGGTGATGAAGCCGTCAATGCCACCACCGTGAGAGATACGCCGGTGACCACGATAGGTAGTGATCATCCATCCCATGCCATACGTCGAGACCGAAATGTCGGGCCGGTCCGGTGTACTGCCCGTGGTCATATGAGGAGAATGAATGTCAGCAAGAGTGGCGGCGTTGATGAGTTGTTGGCCGTCAACCATTCCCCCACGTAAGTTGAAGAGCAGCCATCGCGCCATCTCGTTAACGCTCGAATTGACTGAGCCTGCCGGTCCGACGAGATTAATATTGCGAAACGGAATGCGTTCGATATTCTCATCATCGTTCTCGCGATAGGGCAGCGCGTGGTCAGCGTCCCTTTCCGAAACCTCGACAGAGAAGTTGCTGCGTTGCATGCCTAGCGGCCTAAAGAGGCGCTCGCGGACCACCTCTTCCCACGTAGTTCCTTCAAGCTGTCCCGCAAGGTACCCCGCGGTCATGAACATCAGGTTGTTGTACTGGAACTTGGCCCGAAGATCCTCGCTCAGTTCGAGATAGGCGAGCTGCGCCACAATCTCGGCCCGAGTGGCATTGTCGTTGTTGTACCAGACCAAATCATGCCGTGGCAGCCCCGAACGATGGGTGACGAGGTCGCGCGGGGTTATCCGTTCCGTGGTCAACGGATCACTGAGCCGAAATCCTGGCAGGTAGATGCGCAGCGGCTTGTCCCAGTCGAGCTTGCCCTGGTCGACAAGCATGCCCAAAGTCGTCACCGTCATTGCCTTGGTGGTGGATCCGATCGCAAACAACGAATCGGGTGTCATTGGCTTTTGGCTCTCGACATCGCGAAAGCCGAAACCCTCGGCATAGACCACCTCGCCGCCGGCCACCACGGCGATGCCCAATCCCGGCACGTTGAAGTCCGCAATAGCCTGGCGCACCAGTTCGTCAAAACCTTCGAGCGCGGTGCGCGCAGCGGCGGCCTGGTCCTCGGTTTCGCCGCCCTCTGCAGGACACCCGCCCACGAAAAATGTCAACACGACGATCGACAACAGAGCATTCCGCACCGTTAAACACATGATCATCAACTCCTTTTCGTGGTTCAGTTTGCGGCGAGTTTACCAGTAACCATGGCTGGAAGCGAAACCCTGTCCGGCATCACGATCGTTAAGCTCCCGCCTTATCTCCATCGGCCGAAAAGGCAAACGATGAAGATTGTTCGCTTTGAACCATGCTTCACCAATGAGTCGCTATTATCGATATTGGAACAGAATTGGGCGTTCTGTATTGATAGGAATGAGTTTCAACAGACTGTTGAGAATGGCCGGGAGTTGTGTCGTGCTTGATTTTCGTCAGATGGCTGATATGGGAGCTCATACGACCCAGCGCACCAAAGCCTGCGAACCCAGTATCAGAGGACCTTTGAGCCCGGCAAAGATGCGTTTGGCGGCAACCGCTTCACGCTGACAGAGTACAGAGTAGGGAGATGAACAGCATGGGCGCTCAAACGTCGCACGCTTGGAACGGATTCGGGAAGCTCGTTGCGGCGTTCCTAATTGCGGCGTCCCCACTGATGGCCCAGGTTGCCGACCGTGGTCAGATGAACGTCTTTTTCGATCCGGTCGAGGTTTCGCTGGTCGATGTTGACGCTTGCGTCACTGACGCAAATGGGCAACCGGTGCTGGGCTTGACTCTTGCTGACTTCGAGGTGCTCGAGGACGGACAGCCGGTTGCGATCAGTCATTTCTCAGCTGCTTCGGGCCTGACGGCCCTCAGCACAACTTCAGACGCGGCAACCCAAACGGATCTGGAGCAAGTTCTCGTAGTGTTTTTCGACGGGAACAGGATCGCACCACGAATGCTCCGGCGGACCATCGACTCTCTGCGCGAACTCCTGACCCGTGAGCTGCCCGCAAAGCTCCGGCTCATGCTCATCACCCATGATGATGGTGTAAAGGTCCGGACACCCCTGACCGATGATCCTTCTCACCTGGTCTCGGTTCTCGATGAGATAGTCCAAGACTTTCGCCCCCGCCCCGACAGCGAGCACAGCCGCATCCTCCGCGACCTGCAGAACACAGCCGCGTCTATCGGCTCAACCGGGGCCAGCCAGTCCCTCGCAATGACCCTAACAAGGGACGGAAGGGTCGGCGATCCTCGAAGTTCGCAGAAGACCCCCAGTCAGAGGAGGCTCGAAGGATTGGTTCAAGAGGTTCGCGCCTATGTGCCCACCATCCGCGCCCACGCGGCAACTCAACGGCAACGGACAGAGCGATTGTTGGGTGAGCTGGAGATCCTCGTGCGATCACTCTCCGTCATACCCGGTCAAAAAGCTGTCCTCATGGTTGGAGGAGGGTTGGAAGTCCGGCCAGGTGAAGGGCTGTTCTTCGCATGGGAGCAGATGTTCCCAGAAATCTCAAGATTGACGCACCTCAGTCCTGTCGACGAAGCAAAGAAAAACGATGTCGGCCCGATCATTCGACATCTTGCGGGTTCTGCCAATCGGCACCGGATCAGTTTCCACACGCTGAGCGACCCGACTCGAATCAGCAGCGGATTTTCCGCCGAAGGGGCCGGCGCCAATGGAGGTCTTGACCTGGACCAGACCATGACCGATCGGGATGTGTTGTTCTCCCTTTCCCGTGCCACCGGTGGTCGCTCGCTGGTCGCCTCATCTGAGCTTCCTGAAAACCTCGGACGCGACATCCTCGAAACGAATTCTTGCTACTCCCTGGGCTACAGCCCTGAGAATCCGCGGGACGGCCAGTATCACGCGCTAACCGTTCGGGTGGGGCGCGAAGGCTTGAGAGTTCGCCATCGCGAAGGATTCCTCGACACCGGATCGGGCGACCAGATTGTCAATCGAGTTCTTGCCGCGGCGGTGCTCGGCGTCACCGACAATCAACTCATGGTTTCTACCGAGGCCCAGGAAATCGCACCGCCGCAGCCAGATGGCGGGTATCTCGTGCCGGTCCTGGTTAAGGTTCCGATTGCCCAGCTTGTCCTCCAACCTGATGGACTCCAGCACACCGGTCAGATCACGGCCCTCGTCATGGCCCGCGGCCCTGATGGCTTGTCTGACCTGCAGAGCTGGCGTTACCCGATCACAGTGCCGAATAACCAGATAACAAGCGGCTTGAGCCAGCAGGCCGGGTTGATGCTTCAGCTCGTGATGGGAGAAGGCCAACAACGGATCGCGATCGGTGTGCGCGACGACGTGGCGGGTACCGAAGCGACCGCGATCCTCGAGATCATCCTGCCACCTCAGACCTTCAAAGACACGGAAGATGGCGATGCCTGAACGAGGTACGGCACGGTGCTTGCTCACCTCGGTGTTCGTCGCGCTTCTCCTGCCGGGCATGGCAGGGTTCGGCCAGGCGAACGAACACAGCGAGACGGAAAACGCCAAACACCCAATGGCCGTCGAGTCGATAAGCACCACCGTTGCCCCTACCGTGCGGGTCCGGGCCCTCGATGCCGTTGGGGCCCACACTGCCGCTCTCCTGCTGTCGGGCCAATCAGGCGGTAACCTGCCCGGAGCAATGGTGTGGTGTGCCGAGCAAGACACAGACGAAGAAGGCAGGGTGGGAGTCCTCCTCTTTGTCGAGCTTGACGGAGATGCCCTACTCGAAGGCCCTCCCTCCGATCGGCTACCGGTAGTGATCGCTGCCTACGCGATCGACGAACACGACGCAGTGATCGGCCACCTCATTCAGGGCGTCCTTATCGAGGGTGAAGGGCTTCAGGCCGCCCTCGCTCCGGCAGGCCTCAAGTTTATCGGAAAGATCGCCATCCCGCCGGGCACGGTCTCCCTCCGACTGCTGGTCCGAGTCCATGGAACTGAACGTTTCTTCCTTACTCGCAAGGAGCTGCATCTCCCCACTCCGGGTTCGGGTATCGCCGCTGTGTCAGCGCCTTTGTTCGCATCACCCGAAGTCGAGTGGCTCGAAGCGCGCCAGCGAGGACTGTCCCCACCCGCCTGTTGCGTGGACGAACTGGTGCCTGCAGCGGTGCCGGTGCTGGATGCGACACGCCCTATGACCTTCGTCGCAATCGCATCCGACTGGCCTGAAGACGCCCGCCTCATGGCATCGGTGGCTATCGGCCAGGGACGAACGATCGAGCAGCCTCAACTCTCGATCCGCCAAACACGTCTGGCTGACAACGGGAAATCCGAAACGATGGAGATCGAGATACCCCCGATCGATGTCCCTCAGGGTGCGTATCGTCTCACTCTTCAACTTCTGGCCAACACATCCGAGGAACTGGCCAAACGAAGCCTCCCCGTCGTGCTCGTCCACGGCGAACCGACGACAGGATGGGCTGGGCTCAGAAAGCCCGCCGACGACGGTTCGAGACCGGTGCTGGCGACCGCCGTCTCTGAGGAAGAACCCAAGAATGAGGAGCTGCAGTCTGACTACCTGGCAGCTCTGCAGATGCTGGCCGAAGGCAAAGGTAAAGACGCACGGCGCGCGATTGCGGAACTTGAACACAAGGTTTTTGCAGCAGACCCGGTATTTGGGCACGACATAGCTTGTAGAGCCGAACTGCAGGTAGCGAGGGCACTCAAGAAAGTGAATCCTCAGAGCCTTCTGCCACTCCTCGTACTGCACCACAACATGTGCCACACCTATGCTGCGTACCGCGAACACGTGTTCTCAAACCACTCGGCGATGGTGACCGCCGAGCTCGCCAAGATCGTCTGGTCCGGCAGAAAGAAAACACCGGTCGGCGATATCGCTGAAACTGCCCTGACCAGCGTGGCTATGGAGCTCATCCACGGAGGGAACCCAATCACCGGTGGCGATCTGCTTGAGCGAGCCCTCAAGCTCAACTCGAAGTTCGTCCCCGCTCTGATGAATCTCGCTGCCCTGCAAGAACGCTGCGACCGACGGAGCAAAGCCGTCGACCTCTTGCAGAAGCTCGTCGCAACGGACCCGGACAATCCGGAAGCACGGTTGCGCCTGGGCGTGAACCTCCATCGGAGTGGAGGCCGCGACAACGCTTACGATGTCCTCCAGCCACTCCTTCAGCGCTCGACTCCCGAGTGGATCCGATCCATCACGGCTCAAGAACTCGCCCATATTCTGGTGAAGAAGGGGCGCCTAGACGAGGCCGAGTTCGTCCTGATTCGGGCGATCGACAATGTCGCGGATCAGCAGACGCTCGCAATCCAGCTATCGTGGACCCAGGAACTGGCGGGGAGGTCGGCTGATGCGACCGCCACACTCGTTCGGGTCGAACAAGACGTCGGGCGTCGGGTCGATTCCGCCAGGATGAAATACAGCCGATGGCCCGATATGGATCGCTACGGATTCCAGTCTGCACTACGCCAGGTTTCTGAAGAGCGGCTAGGGGACCTTCGCCGGGCCCTGGAATCGAGGGATCTGCGATGAGGCTGCTGATCGCCATCATCTGTGGTGCCATGTCACTGACCGCGGCGACGACAGGGAACGCGGCAGACGTTTGGGTGCGGATTGCGACTCCGGTCGATGGAGCGTATGCCATCGGCGACGTGGAGATCGTCGCCAAAGTCATGGCGGCGGAGCCGGTGGAGAGTGTCGAATTCCGCGTCGACGGCCGAACCGTAGGGCTCGTCACCTCACCGCCCTACAGCATGCACGTGGATCTTGGCGGCGAAAACACCGCGCACACCTTCGAAGTCATCGCGCGGTGCACCACAGGTGGACAGGCTAGCGACAGCGTCACGACCAAGCCGGTGCCGATTGCCCACGAGGTCGAGGTCGAACTCCAACAGCTCTACGTGACAGTGACTGAACGCGGAGCCCGAGTGCTCGATCTTCGGCCGGAGAACTTCGAGGTGATCGACGAGAGAACACCGCAGAAACTTGTCACCTTCGAGCGTGGTGATGTTCCGCTCACCGCTGTGCTGTTGATTGACTCCTCCGACAGCATGGCCGGTGACAAGCTTCGGGCCGCGATGCAGGGCGCGGTAGCGTTTGTCGAAAACATGGAGAAGCTCGACCAAGCCAAACTCATGTTCTTCTCCGACCGACTGTTGAACACCACCGAGTTCTTCAACGCCGATGCGATGGATTCCTCCAGGCTCGCTATCACCCGTGCCACCGGAGGAACGGCGCTGCATGACTACTTGTATGTCGCTCTCAAGCTGATCGAACAGCGGCAGGGCAGGAGAGTGGTCATTATCCTATCGGACGGCGTGGACACCCACAGTACGCTCGACATGGTGGCAGTCGCCGATCTCGCACGCCGTTCTCAGGCCCAGATTCACTGGATCCGCCCGCTGCGCGGAAGCACCGCCGAGGCCGATGACGAGACGGTTCGGATCACTTCGAACTGGCGATCGGCTTCCGAATTTCAAGATCAGATCGAGCTCCTCAAGCGGACCGTCAAACGTTCTGGCGGTGGCATCCATTTCATTGATAACATCGACCAAATCGAAACGATCTTCCTCGGAATTCTGCGCGAGCTGCGCGAACAGTACGTTCTCGGATACTACCCTTCGGATCGCCGCAACGATGGTGCTTGGCACAAGGTGCGCATCAAGGTTGTACGACCGGATGTGAAGGTACGCGCGGCCGCTGGCTATATCGATTATTGACCTTCACGTTTTTACCCTCGCAGGGCATCACGCCCGTGCCCACGCCCTCCCAATTTGTCATCTTGAGCGAAGCAAAGCGGAGTCGAAAGATCTCCCCTTCAAATCAACAAAATGCTGGCTACTATTCGTCGTCAGATTGCTCAACCTCAACGGGAGGTTCTTCGTCGCTTCGTCCCTCTGACTGACACAACTGAGAGTTTTGCATGAGGTTCACCTAGCACTATGCGACCTTGCATCACTTTCTGTGTCTACATGGCACTCCAGGAAGAATGGGCGGCCACGGATTCACATCACTTGTCGGCGGGCTAAAACACCATCGTTCCCCCAGCTAACGAATCCTCCTGTCACTTTGCGAATCGTGAGTAGATTGCAGGCAGCACGAGAAGGGTCAGGAGCGTCGTCGTGAACACCCCTCCAATGACGACGGTGGCGAGGGGGCGTTGGACCTCAGCTCCTACGCCCATTGAGATGGCCATCGGAAAGAATCCTACGGCGTCAGTGATCGCTGTTGCCAGAACCGGGCGGAGGCGCTGCTTCGCTGCCGTTGGCACAGCCTCGAGAAGTGGCATGCCTCGGTTCTGGACAGTACGGATCGCCGAAACCAGCACCTGCCCGTTCAACACGGCGATGCCGGAGAGCGCAATGAATCCGATCGCCGCACTGACACTGAACGGCATGTCTCGGATCCAGAGCGCGAACACTCCGCCGATCACCGCAAAAGGAATGGCCGTGTAAATAATCAGGACGTCGCGTAGGTTCTTGAGGCTGAGGTACAACAGCAAGAAGACGAGCGCGAGCGTGATCGGGACGACGACTGCAAACCGCAGTTTCGAGCGCTGGAGGTGCTCGAACTGACCACCCCACTCGATGACATAACCTTCCGGCAGAATGAGGTCGCGGTCCATTCGAATCCGCGCTTCGTCAACGAACGACGCTACGTCGCGGCCCCGCACGTTGCACTGAACCTTGATGAGTCGACGTCCCCACTCTCGGTTGATCGTGGCGGGGCCTTCGGTCTCCTCCACTTGGGCCAGTGACCGCAGGGGCAAAAGTACCCCAGCGCTGGTCGGTATTGCGGTATCGGCTAGGGCGTCGACATCTGAGCGCAGCTCATCCGGAAGACGCACGACTAACGGGAAGCGCCGCTGGCCTTCGATGATCTCGCCGACCGGACGAACACCGACCGCCTCGATGAAATCCAGCACTTCACGACCCGGGATGCCGTGGCGACCCAATTGATCCTGCTTGAGGTGGATCTCGAGGGTTGGCTGTCCTGTGATCTGCTCACCGGCTACATCGGCTGCGCCCTCGATGGTCAGGAGGATCTCTTGAACCCGATCACTCAAGCGCCTCAGCTGGTCAAAATCATCCCCGACAATCTTGATCCCGACATCGGAACGAATCCCCGAAACCATTTCGTTGAGGCGCATCTCAATCGGTTGGGTAAACACCATATTGACGGCAGGAAGATCATCCAGCTCCTCCTGCATCGCCTGCACGAGATCGGCATGGGATCGCGCGCGCTTCCACTCGTGCCGTGGATTCAGGGCGATGAAGATGTCAGTCAGCTCGATCCCCATGGGATCCGTTGCGACCTCAGCCGTTCCGATGCGACTCCAGATGTGTCGAATCTCGTCTGGGAACTCATCCAGCAGGAGCTGTTCGATTCGCGTGTTGTAAGCGGCAGCCTCATCGATTGAGACACCCGCGAGGCGAATCGTGTTGATGACAATCGAACCCTCGGTGAGCTTCGGCACAAACTCTCCACCGAGCCGGCTCGCGGTGACGGCCGTTATCGCGAGCAGAGCAGCCAGCAGCCCATAGAGCCATCTGTGCCGGCGCAGGGTTATGGAGAGCACAGCTCCGTAGGCTCGTTGGAGTACCCGTGAACCACGGCCCTCGTTATCTCGGAAGTTTCGCGGCAAGAAGTAGAACGACAAAACAGGAGACAACGTGATGGCTACTAGCAACGCTCCAACCATCGCAAAGATGAAAGTCAGGGCCATTGGCCTGAACATTTTCCCCTCAATTCCTTGCAGGGTCAGGATCGGAAAGAACACGACGAGGATGATCCCCATGCCGAATACGATCGGGCGCAGGACCTCCTTGCTTGATTCGACGATGCTCTCGAGGCGCTCGGACGTGCGTAGCGGCCGGCCGAGCAGTCGCTGCTGCTCGGCTAGCGAGCGCATGTTGTTTTCTGTCATCACGACAGAGCCATCGACGATGATGCCGAAGTCAATCGCGCCAAGGCTCAACAGGCTCGCGGCGATGGCGAGTTCATACATACCCAAGACAGCAAAGACCATGGCCAGAGGAATCGCCGAGGCCACGATCAAGCCTGCGCGGAGCCTACCGAGCATGACAAAGAGAACCGCGATGACGAGCACGGCCCCGGCAACAAGATTGTGGGTAACCGTGTCGAGCACTGCCCGCACCAACTCACTGCGATCGTAGACGGTCGTGAGCACAACATCGTCAGGAAGTGAGGCGCGAACCGACTCCAGGCGCAGTCTCAGATTCTTCGTCACCTCCTTGCTGTTCTCACCCATCAGCATGAAACCGAGGCCCAAAACGACCTCGCCTTGACCCTCGGCCGTCACAGCACCCCTTCGGATCGCATGCCCGAGCGAGACCTCAGCCACGTCCCGGACCCGGACCGGAATCCCCGCGCTGGCCTTGAGCACGATATCGCCAATCTCATCCAGAGTGCTGACGCGACCCACGCCGTGCACGAGGAGGGATTCACCCGATCGAACAACCTGACCACCGCCAACGTTTTGGTTGTTCTGTTCGAGCGCCGTAAAGACCTGGCCAATCGAGAGGTCGTATTTGACGAGCGATTCCGGGTTGACGATGACGTGATACTGTCGCTCGAATCCGCCCCAGGAGTTGATTTCGGCAACCCCAGCAACCTTTCGCAACTCTGGCTTGACCACCCAATCATGAAGAGTCCGCAGCTCATCGAGGGTGCGGTTCGGACTGGTCGAACTCAGGGTGTAGTGGAACACCTCGCCCAATCCTGTTGCTATGGGCCCCAGAGTCGGTCGTTCAATGCCGGCAGGCAAGGTGACGCTTCCTATACGCTCCATGAGAAGCTGCCTGGCATCGTAGATGTGGGTAGTGTCATCGAAGGTCGCGACGACCTGAGCAAAGCCGAACTTTGAAGTCGATCTCACATCGACCAGTCCAGGCAGGCCAGCGATGGCAAGCTCGAGTGGCAGGGTTATCTGCTGCTCGATTTCAGCTGGATTCAGAGCAGATGCGACAGCATTGATCTGCACCTGGACCGGTGTCGTGTCTGGGAACGCATCGACGGCGGTGTGCAGCATCCTCCACACTCCGAGGCCGATGCAGAGCGTGAAGAAGACGATGACCAACAGCCGGTTCCTGAAGACGAGGTCGATGATTCTCTCAAACATGGATGACCCCGTCGCGCCTATTCGTCAACACAGCCGGCGCCGAGCCTGGACTTGAGGAACTCGGACTTGAGGGTGAAGCTATGAGTCACGACGATTTCGTCCTCCGGATCGAGTCCGGCAACGACCGCCACGGTGCCATCACCTCTGCCACCCAGGACAACCCTGCGAAGCTCAAAAAGGTCATCGGCTAAAAAGGCGAACACAAAGGGGAGTCCGTCGATGTGCTGCACGGCGCCGGCCGGTACATATAGGTCATCTGAGCCACTTCCCGTACTCAGGTGGGCCTGACCAAACATGCCATGTCTCAACAGTCGAACGGGGTTGGGAACCAAGGCCCGGCCTTTGATCATGCGGCTCTCCTCGTCAACGCTCGAGCCGATCCACGTCAGCCGGCCGGAGACCTCCAACCCCGATTGCGCATCGAATGTCGCGACCAAGGGTTGACCGACGGAGATCAAAAAGACCTCGTCCTCAGGTATGGAGAGATCGAGCCACATTGACGACAGGTCTGCAATCTTGAACAACGCATCGCCTGGTGCTGCAACCTCACCCGAGACGGCATGGCGTTCGACGATGGTCCCGGAAAACGGGGCGAGAATCTCGAGTGCAGAAGACGCAGAACCCGAGTGTTCCATAAGCAGAATGGCCCGTTCCTTGAGCCCAAAATTCAAGAGCTGCTGTCGCGCCACAGCGGTTCTATTCTTGGCGATCTCGTACTCGACGCTGGCCTGTTCGTAGTCTTGCCGAGCAGAGACTCTCTGCGCCACAAGCCCTTGCTCACGTTCGAGGGTCGTGAGCTTGAAGGCCTCTTCAACACGCGCAGAGAGGTACTCACCCTTGACTCGGGCGATCACTGGGGAGCTCAAGGTCGCCAGATGATCACCTTTGGAGACCGACTGACCGACATCGGCCATGACCTGGAGGACTACTCCCCCGGCAAGTGGTGTCACACGGGCAAAGTGGTTCTGATCATAGGTAACCCTGGCCAGGACCTCGGCGTCGGAGAGATTGCCGGCCATCACCGGTCTGGCGGTCTCCACGCCGGCCTTGTCTGCGGATCTGGCCGACTCGAAGCGGATTTTGAGACCTGAGCCAGGCTCCAAGTCCGCTGCCAGCTCCGGGTGGCAGATACCGCAGACCCGCTCCGGAACCTCATGTTCCTGGCACTCGAGTTCAGCGCTCGCTGCCGTCACGTTCGGCCGCGCAGCGTCGCGAATCTCAGGATGGCACAGGTAGCACTCATCCTCGTAGAGATTGTGCTCCCTGCACCAGAGGCGTTCCGGATCCTCAAGCTCTGGATGACAGAGAAAACAGCGGTCCTCATAGCGGTCGTGCTCCCCACACCAGAGCCGCCCTGACTCCCGCAGCGTGGGATCACAGATGAAGCACTCGGTCACTGAAAGATCGTGCCGCGAGCAGCGCTCGCCGCGTGCGTCACCTTGCTCATTGCCAATAGCGGCCCCTTCCACAGCAGTCTCGAGCGGCGGGCCACTTCCACACCCCCAGGCCGCGAGGAACAGGAGGGCGAGGGCCATCGGGACAGCCTTGATGTGTTGAATCGGTTTCATCGCTGCTCTCCTCCCTGTGATGTGTCAAGCCTGGAGAGTCCGCGGTCGGCAGCCGACCAATTGTGTGGGTCGTGCGTAACTGATCCTGTGGGCAGAGCAAGTATCAATGAATCCGCAGCTGTACAGACTGCAGCAGCAAGAAGCAAGGGAGTCACAGAAGGCATTGAGGTCTCCTGACGATTGAATCGAATGAACCGCAAAGTAGCGGACCGCAGATGCGGACCGCCTGTCGACTCAGTTGTGTGGAGACCTAGGTCAGAAGGACGACGGTGGAGAGGGAAAAGAGTGACTGCCAATGCTGGTCCATATGATTCGCATGGACCACGAAGTCGAAATCGCTCCTGCCATCACAGGTTGACGCGAACGTGCGCCCATCGGCGTTGATATCGGTACTGGAGAGCTGGGGAGTTTTTGGCTTGAGAGGGGGCACACTGAGCGGCACGTCCACACAATAGCTGCATGAGGAGCTTGAGGGTGCTAACCCAGCTGGAAGGTTCTCGTTGTTGGAGTCAGTCACAGCACAGCAGTTACAATCTAACGGCTCGACCTCAACATCACAATCAGCGCCGACACAGACAACAGCACTACCGAGCTGAGCTACATTGCCCAGCACAAGCACTGCCGCCAGCAGGCAAACCTTTGCGGTCATTGGGCGTCGAGGTCGAATCTTCATTGTTCACCGGTGCGTGGTCGAGCATTCGTAGAGTCCACGCAGGCTCTACAGACAACTTCCAGGATAACGGATCTGTTCCCCTAAAGGTGCTGGGCACCTTTAGGGAACCTAAAATGTCAAAGGGACCGGCTTGCTTTCGAGCGGCTGAATGAAGGCTGAGATGTCAGAGTCGACAAACTTAACAGTCTCTACTAGACGTTTCTGATCTTGCGGGCGAGTTCAGCTTGAGATGCTGCGGTTTCTCGAATAGATACGGGGACCTCCGAAGCTTCAACAATCTCATCGGCCAAGGCGAGGCCGACCAGCATCATGGCGTCGAGGTCCGTGTACTTCTTCCAGAGTTCTCTGGCACCGCCATTGTGGTACTTGTGTACCAGCTCATTCAGATCCCAGCAGCTGATCTCACCACTCTTCCACTGGTTGAAACCACCTGCGAGTGCCTCCAGCAGGACCGAGATCTCGCGGTCATATGCCAGTGCAGCCAGAGTGCGGAAGTGTTTCTTCTGCTTCTTCGTGAGTTCCACTGGTCTCACCCCTCCCGTTCTGGCTAGCCAAAGAAGGTTCCGTGAGGATCTCGCTTGACCTCCTCAAGCGCCTCCCGAAACCGGGCCGTGCCAGGGAACCAATCGCAGGGAAGCCATCTACCGTTTGCCCGCTGCCAGCGTAAGAGCCACACATTGTCCTCTGGGTCGTACCGAAATCTAGCAACCGTGACCTGCGTCCACTCGCCCTTCGACCCGTCCCAAGGCGGCCTTTCTTCAAAGAGAGTGATGTCGTTGCCTCGGATGGAGAAGGTGTAGCGCAACTGATCGCGAACCTCGAGTGGAACAAAGGTCTCACAGAACAGTCTCAAGTCACGCTCGGCCTCAGCTCGTTTGATCTCCAAAATAGCCATGTATCGATCCTAGCAAACGTCCACCAACTGACTGCTTATTCCATGGATCTTGGGACTTCGGAACTTGGCACAGATGCGATGCATCACGCGGGCAAGGCGAGACGAAAGCCGACATCTTTATGGCACCCGGTCACTTCTTGAGAATCGTGACAGTAATCCCGAGCTCGAAACCGTTGAAGTTCTCGCGGCCCCCGTAGGGCTGGGAGAAGTTGGCCATGATGTTGTATCCAGCGTAGACGCCTAGCATTCCTCCGTGGCCAAGATGGACGTCCAGTCCTCCACCGACCTGCCCCCCAATGGTCGCCCTGGTCCCTGACACCCTGTTCGCATCAGGGCCGTAGGTGACTCCGTCCCCGGTGGTGGCGTACAACCCAGCGGTGCCAGACACGAAGGGTTTCAGTTTGGGCGAGTGCACGGAGAAATCGTGTCTAAGACCAGACAGTACTGACCACACAACACCCGATCGGGTGCCCAATGGCTCAGAGACATCACCAGTCTCGAGTATGGAGAAGTTGATCAGGAATGCGAGATCCTCGCGAAACCAGTGGATGTAACCTACACCGAAGCTGATATCGACCCCAAAGCTGCTTCTACTGCCGCCGCCTTCTGCTGCTTCGAACATCGGAACGCCAAGTCTGAGGAGTAGTCCGTGGCGATTCTCAAGCTGACCCAGCGCGGGCATCTTGGCCGTTCCACCCCGGCTCGTCCCAGCCTCAAGCACTGTTGGTGTGAAGTTATCGGCAGTCAAGATGACGTGCTGATCCTCTTTGAGGATCGCTTCGGCCAGCAGCGAATCCACCTCGCGATCACAGCGAACTTCGTACTTCCCCGGTTCGAGCCCGAGGTTGACACTGCGTCCGGCAGTCTTGCGCAGCTCCACCACGAGCTGATCCTGAGAGTTTCGAACAAAGCAGCGACCATCCAGATCTTCGCCGAGCACCAAGCGGGCCGACATTCCGCGCAAATCCGTCATCACGACGTCGCCGGTACCTGTCATATTGATGTCGTAGGCAGGATGCTGAGCTCCGGAGCGCGTCTCTGCAGTGCGACCCAGCGTCTCATTGAAGGCAAATTGGTACGCCTCGTTCAACGTCACTTTACCCTCTCCCGACATGTCCGCCGCGCCACGAAGACCCGACACCAAGTAGTGCGTGAAAAAGGAGGCGCCGATGCGATCTGATTCCTGTGCCCCCTCGTCTTCTGAGCTGGACGTGAGAAAGGCATATCCCTGCATATCCGAGGAGGCATCGACGAGGAATGCCTGGCGCGTGCGCCCACCCTTGATCCGTGTGATGGCGCCGGAGGCGCAGGCATCCAGTACTGCGATACGGACGTCGGCAGGAATCTCGTCCAAGCGCCGTCGTAGGCTGAGATACGAGTATCGGTCTTCGGCCAGCAGTAGTCCCTTTTCATCAGCGTGCCCCGAGTAGTACACCACCACTTCGGTTCGACGGGGGCCGGGGGTCGAACGCTCGGATGGAGCCACCATGTCCCGCAGTTCGTCCAACGCGTCTTCGAGTTCACCGAGGCTTGGCTGCTCCAAGAGTAGGTAATCGGACGGCTCGACGCCTCCCAGGTCCACGAGAACACTGGCGAAGCTCTGCGCGTCAGAAACCGCGTACTTAAGGACGGCACGGTCAGAACCGCCGAAGTTAGCCCCAGCGATGAGAGCATACCGGCGCACCCCTTCCGACGCGACATCCTCGCCGCCACCGAATACAGATATTGGAAGCGCGATCACAAAGCACAGGAGCAGACGTGATGGACCTTTCATTGTTGTCTTCCTTTCAAGAGCGAGAACACGTGTTGATTCAGATCTTTATGAAGAGCCAGCTTGCTGTGGTCGGAGTTGGGTTCGCTGCCTAAAGATTGCACCGCTTGCAGCACAACAGAAACCTCAAATGGCCTGTCTGAGGTTACGAAATAGAAGCGCTCGAAAGCGGGCGCATCATCGAGTTCATACGCAAAGTTGAGCAGGACCATGCCCGAGTCGAGCTGATCGGCGTGCTTACCCTGACGTGGATAGTGAAGCGTCACCACGCCACGGCCGTCGAGCGAAACGATGACGCCATAAGGGCGGCCCGCAGCCTGGTAGCCGATGCGGATCAAGTCACCATCAATAGCGTTGGCGCCGTCATGGAGATGCTCACTCCCGGCAGCGGTCTTTCTGAAGAGGACCAGTTCGGGCTGTAGGCCTTTGATTCGGATCGAGTCTTCTTCGCTTTCTGCCACTCTCGGAGATTCCTGTACCAGTGGTGCCCGAGGCAGGATGACGACGACCAAGATGGCTGCAGTCAAGAGTGCAGGGGCGACCCAGAGTCTGATCCGGAGCGGATTCCTCATCGGTGGAGGCTGATGAGTGTGCCCTTCAAGCCGGCCTCGGATTCCGGCTACGGTCAACCTCGCGGGGTGCCGCTCGAGAAGCTCTTGATCGGAGCTTTCTAGTTTCTTCAGTCTTCCCTGCAGCTCTTCATCCTCAATCAGCCGGTGCTTCAGCACCGTCATCCTCGTTTCCGAGAGCTCACCCAGGCGGTAGCGCTCCAGCTCGAAATCGCTGAACAACGCACTCGTCAACGGCCGCTTCATCGCCCCTCCATCTCTTCAAGGGTTTGCCGAAGCCGACGAAGCCGTTTACGAACACCGGAGACCGAAAGTCCAACTTCGCGAGCCACCTGCTCGAGCGTCAAGCCGTCGACGTAGTGCCGGACCGCTATGAACCTGGTCGACTCACGGTGCAGGCCGAACAATCGCTCGAGCACAGACTTCGCGCTTCCAACACGTTCAGGATCATCCACAGATGCAATGCGGGAGAGAGCAGTATCGTCGTTGACCGTTGGCCGGCGCGCAAGGTCTCGAATCCTATTCAGGCTGAGATTGGTCGCGATCCGAAAAAGCAGGCTCGAAGGGTAACGATCGTGCAAGCCCTTCCGGCGCCGCAGAACTTGAACAAACACGTCCTGGCTCACGTCCAAGGCTTCGTCCTCGTCCCGTAGGAGTTGACGACAACGCCTCATGACCATGGGCCAGTAGCGGTGGCAGAGTTCTTCGACATCAACGGTGTATTCCTCCATTGCTACTCCATGTAACACCAGAAGGAAGTCAAAGTGTCACCTTTGCCCCTAGGCCTTCAGTCAACGAACGTCGCTTACTCAGAAAGTCATGGTTCAGATCGATGCCAATGTACCAGCATGTACGGGTTCCTGGCACCTATGGGAATCTACCAACGACCCAGGAATCCAGCGCCATGCACTCAATTTGTTTCAGGTGTAGAATCCGAGAACAGCAGATTGCTGAGAGGAGAAGGAATGAAACAGGTATTCAAGGCAACACCTGCGATGATAGCGCTTTCGATTCTGATCGGATGTTCCGGGACCGATCGACATCAGAACGGCGGCAAGAGCACCGATTCGTCATTCAAGGGAGTGATCGCCAAGTCCTATGAAGAATCCGTAGAGGCGTGGCCGGAGAAGAAGAGGCCACCAGAGGGCGCGCCCAACGTCATCATCTTCTTGCTCGATGACGTGGGATTTGCTCAGGTGGGTTCCTTCGGCGGACTCATCGAAACACCCCATATCGACAGCCTCGCAGCGAATGGGCTTCGTTACAACAATTTTCATACGACCGCGCTGTGCTCGCCATCAAGGGCGACGCTCATGGCGGGGAGAAATCCCCACATGATCGGTTTGGGATCTCATGCGCTGACCGCGATGGGTTTTCCTGGATACAACGCAATCGTTCCTGACACTGCCAAATCGGTGGCCAACTACCTGGAGAGTGAAGGATACGTCAACTATGCTCTCGGTAAATGGGATCACACTCCTCTCTACGAGGTCTCACAAATCGGTCCGTTCGACCGGTGGCCAAGTCACGAAGGATTCGCCCACGGATACACATTCATGGCGGCCGACGTGCACCAGTTCGTGCCGGTGATGTGGGACGATCATCATCCGGAACCCTACCGGGAGTCAGGCCATCTGGACGAAGACCTGGCCGACCGGGCTATCGACTGGATTACGGGTCACAAATCGTTGGACAAAGACCTGCCGTTCATGATGCTTTGGGCTTCCGGATCGATGCACTCGCCGCATCATGCCCCCGATGATTACATCGCCAAGTACAAGGGCAAGTTCGACATGGGCTGGGATCGCGCAAGGGAACAGATTCTTCAAAACCAGAAGGACGAGGGAGTCGCACCGGAGAATACCGTCCTTTCCGCCAGAATCGATGAGATTCCAGCATGGGACTCGCTGAATGATGACGAAAAGCGACTCTATGCCAGGCAGATGGAAGTATTTGCCGCACAGATGGATCATGTGGATCACCAGATCGGCCGTATCGTAGAGACACTCAAGCGAATCGGGGAGTTGAACAACACCCTGATTCTCATTACAGCCGACAATGGTGCCAGCGGAGAGGGCGGACTGGCTGGAACCTTTAACGAAACCTATGTACTCAATGGCATGCAAACACCTTTTGACGCCAACATGCGCAACTATGAGAACTGGGGTCAGGCGGACAGCTATCCGCACTATCACGCCGGATGGGCGATGGCAGGCAACACTCCATTTCCCTATTTCAAACAATCGGAGCACCGGGGTGGTCAGCAGGATGCACTGGTCATTCACTGGCCCGACGGAATCAAGGCGAAGGGTGAAGTCAGAAGTCAATACCATCACATCAGCGATATCGCTCCGACCATCATGCAAGCGGTCGGTGTCGAATTCCCTGAGGAGTATCACGGCATCCCCCAACAGCCGTTTACGGGTGTGCCCATGAATTACTCCTTCGATGATCCCGATGCGCCGAACGCCAAGGAACGGCAGTACTACGAGATGTTCGGCAACCGCGCCATCTGGGTTGATGGCTGGAAGGCCGTCACGCTTCATGCGAATAGGATGCCTTGGGATGTCAATGTGGTTCAGCCCTTCGATGACGACGTCTGGGAGCTCTACAATGTCGAAGAAGACTTTTCTGAAAGCACCGATCTCGCGGAGAAATATCCCGAGAAGTTGGAGGAACTCAAGGCCATCTTCGAAGAGGAAGCATGGGCGAATCAGGTGTATCCCTTGTACGACGACATGCTGGCCAGACTCAACAAGGTGAACTACGTGCTGTTTGGCGACAAGAAGGAATTCACCTACTTTGCGCCCGGTGCAATCCGTATCGCGGAAAAGGCTTCAGCTCCAGTCAAGGGTCGGTCACACACGATCGAAACGACGATCGACCTCAAGGGCGATGAAGAGGGTGTGATCGTCGCCTGCGGCGGCATGACGGGCGGCTACACCATGTACGTCGAGGACCACAAGCTTCACTTCGACTACAACTTCTTGGATGGTGTGCACTATCACCTCACTTCGCCGAGGCTCCCGCGAGGCACGACGGACCTGAAGTTCAATTTCATTCTCGACCGGTCAAAGATCGACGGAACCCTCAAGCCGTGGGCGGGTACTGGTGAGCTCTATGTTCAGGGAACGAAAGTTGATGAAGAGTACTTTGAGATGATGCATATCTCTACCTACTCTCTCGCCGAGACCTTCGACGTCGGAGCCGACTACGGCACGCAGGTGGACAAAGCATATGAGGGTGACCCATTCGAGTTTCAGGGTGAACTTGACCGAGTTGTCGTCACCCTGACGGACTAACGATAACCGCGAAAGTGAACAAGGGGCGCTTCGGCGCCCCTTGTTTGTCTACATCATGGTCTTGGTGCACTGCATCTACCCGCACCGCCCATTTGAGGCTCTTCGCCCCTGCATAACCGCGACGATTGTCGTCTCGAATACGTGCGCTTGGCACCCAGTCTCATCGTTCCTCACTGTCATCGGTCCAAGAAGTTTCGATGACTACTCCCCCATCGGGCTGCATCCGCCTCCGAAATTGATCGACCAACGTCTGTCTGACGGCGGCACGGGTCGGTGGGATGAGCAGCAGAAAGCCGACAGCATCGGTGATAAGCCCGGGAGTCAGCAACACCGCTCCGGCAACTAAGATGAGCAATCCGTCGATTAAAGGCCCGGTCGGCACCCGGCCCTCGGCCATCTCGGCCTGAACCCGACGCAATGTCACCAACCCTTGCCAGCGCGCCAGCGACGCACCAATAACCCCGGTCAGCAGCACGATTCCGATCGTCGGCGCCAACCCGACATATCGGCCGAGCTGGATGAGCAGCCCGAGCTCGACGATCGGCACCACAGTGAACAGCAGCAACAGACGGATGAACACAACAGTCACCTTGTTTCTGGCCTAAATGAGTCGATGATGCCGGCGTCCACCCAGTAGATATCTGATCCCGACTCTTCAAAACGAGAGAAGAAGAGGAATCTACCATCCGGTGTCACCATCGGGCTGTACTCATAGGCTTCTGTGTTGATCGCCACTCCCATATTGACAGGTGAAGCCCATTCACCGTCATTCTTCCTGAAGCTGATATACAGATCACTGCCGCCCGCGCAATCGGGCCTTCCCCGTACACTGACGATCAGAAACTCCTCATCCGGAGCAACGTAAGTATCGCCTTCGTCATACGGCGTATTCACAGCACTCCCTATATTGATCGGAGCGGAGAATGTTCCTTCAGCCTGCTGAGAATAGTAGATGTCCTTCCCACCAAACCCACCTTCCCGGATAGCAGAAAAATACATTCTCCCGTTTCGGGTCCAACACGGGTAGGTTTCGCTTTCTGACGTATTGATCACACGCCCCACGTTCTTTGGTTCCGACCAGTCCCCACTAACCAACCGATCACAGAACCAGATATCGTGCTTCGGAGCCGAACTTGCTCCAGGCGGCTGGGTGCGGGTCGAACAGAAATACAAGGTCTTCCCATCCAGGGAAAACGCCATATCCACATCGGCGGTCGTTCCCGAGAAAGGAACCGCCGCTGGCTCTGTCCAGATACCGTCAACCTGTTTGGTTCGCATGATGACGCATGTCTCATCCGGGTCCGGATGGTAAATCGCAAAATAGAACTCATCTCCTCTCGGCGAAAAAACAGCATTGAGTTCCCTTGCATCCGTTGAGATTATCCCCGGTGCAAATAACTCAGGTGTCATGCCCGGCGGCTTCTGGCCGAGGTAATGCCCCTTCAACTGTGGGAAATGATCTCCAGAACAGAGCATGCCGAAGAATATGATGCTGGCAATCAGTGTTGTCGTCTTTCTAAATCTCATATGTCTTCAGCCTCATCAAGCAAGGACGGCATTGCGCAGATCCACGCCTTTCAAGTCGGCGTTTGCCAACTTGGCCCCGCGTAGGGAACCTTCGCCCGAGTGAATCACCGCACCTGTCTTGCGGTCTCGGATTGGTCCGGTGAATTTCATAACGGCACCTCCGGCAGAGAATCCGCGTATGGCCTACGGAGGCTAGCATGGAAGAGCTGTGATGATCACGGGCCATTGGTGCCAGAGAGGAAGAGGGATCGGTCTCCCAACATCAGCATGTGTTGGTGTGCCTGGCACCTGCAGTGTTAATCGGCCGGCGAGCGACGCGTATGAGAGTGTGGGATTGATGATGCGTATGGTGAAGGTAGCTGCTGGTGTCGCGCTCTTGGGCGTCTTGGTGTTCGGGTACTTCGCCCGCCGGTTGGAGTGGCCACAGGGAAGCCCTTACAAGCGAGATCCCAATCCTGTGCCTATTGTGGTGATTGATCCCGGGCATGGAGGCGCTCCCGGTGGTGTCAGCGTGAGTGGAGTCAAGGAGAAGGAGATCACGCTGGACATCGCGGTTCGGCTTGAGGAGCTGGTTCGGAACAAAGGCACGGCAAAGGTGTTCTTGACGCGCCGGGATGACCGGCCGATATCTCTGGTAGAGCGACGCAACTTTGCCAATACACGGAAATGCGACATCTTTGTTTCAATCCACTCCAACGCGAGCCGAAATTCCAAGAAGAATCACACTGAAGTCTATTTCTCGAGCCCGTGGAGCGAGCCCCTGGCGCGAAGCATCAGCACACGGTTGGCACGGAACTTCTCTCTGGAACCGCGCGTCGAGAACGTTGCCTGGACGGTGATCTGGGACAATTGGGCGCCGCTGGGCGCGGTTCTTGTCGAAACCATGTACCTGACCCATCAGGATGGCGAGAGAATCCTTTCAAGCGAACAAGGACGGCAGCGTGTCGCTGAGAGCCTCTTCACCGGTATCGAAGAGATTCTTGCAACGCACTACCAATAAACACAGAACCGAGTTTTCCAAGAAACTGCAGCACTGCTCACAAAGCGGGAGCACATCAACAGGGCATTGCTAAGTGCGACACACCGGCACCCAAACAAGCGATCCACTTAGAGGATCTACCTGATCACCTGAAAAAACGCCGTACCGGAGGCGATCACACCGGCCAATTCGACGCTCGCCTCCACGCCATAGAAGCCCATTGCCGCGTCCGTGGGAAGGCGGACCGGCAGCTTGGAGGTGAACGACCCGGCACCCCGTGCCACCTGCTCGTCGAAAGACGTCAGCTCCCGGCCGTCAAACGTCAGCCGGCGCCGCTCGGTGACCTCGAATTGGGAGTTCGGCGGCACACCGCTGATCTGATAAGTGAGAACCAGCAGCACCTCACCACCCGGTACGACTTGGGCTGGCTGCACCGCCACGGCGTGCAGGGTGACGGCCGGGTCGAATACCTGGGTCGCCACGACCGGAGTCGGCGGATGCACGGCCGCCGGCAGTCCCGGCGATGGGGGTTGCTGCTCAGTTGGGGTGCCAACCTCAACCAACTGTTCGTCCGGCGCTTCGACGATTTCGAAGACTTCGAATCGGGCCCAACGCTCGCAATCGGCCAGGTGTTTCAGTTTGAGCTTGCGGTTGAACGGAGGAGGCTTCGGGGTGTAGAAGTAGAGCCTCCCTCCGGCCGGGAGGCCTGGCAACTGCACCTCGAGATAGATGGGCCCACCACGTTTCTCCTCGTTCCAGCCGACGACCTCAAACAAAGTTGCCTCCGGGATAGCGCCACTACCGTACTTCCGCAGAAGCGAGTCACCACTGGAAAAGACGAACCGTCCCTTCGCCGCGGGTGGCGCGTTCGGATTGGTGACTCCCGGCCGCAACCACACCATCCACTGGCTGTTGACGACACCCTTTCGGTCCACCTTCCCCGAGAGGATGATCTGCGCGCGACTCTGACACTGTGCGCCGCTCCAACGGAGGTTGGCGTCCTCCAGCGTCATTCGCTCGGCGGCGCCACTACCGTGCGGCGCCAGGAGCGCCAACGTGAGGAAAAGCATCACCGCAGGCCTCAGCTTCACCGTACTCCGTCGGATCTCGCGACAACAAGAACGGATCAGAGTTCCTGTTACGACACAACAACTCATGGCAAACCGCCTCATCTCTCACAGATCGGGCGAACTACGAACGCTATCCCTCAACCGCAGATCATCTCCGTCTGTCCTGGTACGCCGTTCCTTATCTTCTATTATGCATTATCGTAAGGGTATAGAGGTGCTAAGCACACATATATGGAACCCAAGTGACCCACCTATCACACTCAATAGAAACGACTTCCAAACCTATCTTCAATTGACACCTGCGACGGACACTCCTAGTCTGGCTCCGCAGGAAGGAGAAGGCATGAAACTCATTCAAATCACAGGAGGGGCTCCCCGGCCTCAAACGGGATGGGCAATGACCACGAGAACTATCTCTATCTGTGTCGTATTGGTTGTCTGTTCTGGACTTGTCTCAGGCCTACCACCTCAACAAGAAGGTGAGACAGATAGACACAGCTCCTTTGTCAGGCAGAAGATCGATCGTCGATCCTATGCCCTTGGAGCGATTGCCGCCTTCTCAGAGATGGTTGATCTGGGAATCAAAAAGCTTGGATTCAGTGCCACGTTCAAACATGGGGAAGTCGACGCATTGCTCGAGGAAGCAGAAGCCATTGCACGAAAACACAACGTGAAGTTGTATCGAGAGAGCGACCTCATTGTTACTGATCTGTTCCCGGCTGATGTTGCAGAGAACATGGAGATCCTGATTATCTACTCAGGTGACGATATTGATGACTACCTGGCCCTGAAGAGCAAGAAGCAGCAGTTAGTAGAGCAGGAAAGATACGACAAGACCGACAGACGAACAATAGCCTACGAGTTGGGAAAACTGCTGAGCTACCCGGACGTAGAAATAGAGCGACTGCTGACGGAAGACAAGAAGAGGGAACCTTAACCCTGACATTTCATCAATTAATACGCACTTGGATGATTCAGGTGTCAGACGGGATGAGTAGGCCGGTCTCCAAACTGCGCAACACACTGCTTTCAGGGATAATCGTCATGCGGATCAATCAAGGCCAGACGCTGGCTATCAATGAGAGGATCTGAGGTGCTATGAAGAGAGTCGTTTCTTTCTGTCTCATCGCCATGGTTCTAGGATGCGGAGTCCAAGCTCCATCCAGCCAACACGTTCCTGATTCTAGGCTCATCGTTCACGCAAGCGACACACTTACCGTTGATCAAGCACTTGCAGCTGAGGCTAAGGATGCTTTTCTCCATGCTTGGACTGGGTATGAGAGTCATGCTTGGGGCCACGACTCACTGCAGCCAATAAGTCGCCAAGGCAAGGACTGGTATGAGGCTTCGTTGTTGATGACGCCAGTAGATGCGTACGACACCATGGTGATCATGGGCCTTGAAGAGCAAGCTGAACAAGCTAGAACGTTGGTCTTCGAGCAGCTGAGCTTTGAGAAGGATATGTCCGTTCAGGTATTCGAAATCACGATCCGTCACCTCGGTGGATTGATTTCGGCATACCAACTCGACGGCGATTCTAGATGGTTGGTGCTGGCCACCGATTTGGCGAATAGGTTACTGCCGGCTTTTAACTCCCCCACCGGAATGCCCTACGTCTTTGTAAACCTCGTCACCGGCGCCGTTGAACAGCCCCACAACAACCCAGCGGAGATCGGTTCCTTGATCTTGGAGTTTGGTCAGCTGAGTCGTCTGACTGGCGACATGCGGTACTACGATGCAGCGAAAACCGCGGTACAGGAGCTATTTAACAGACGTTCCGAGCTGGGATTGGTTGGGACCATAATCGACGTGGAGACCGGCCAATGGCTGAACCCGGAGAGTCATGTGGGTGCGCGGATCGACTCATACTACGAATACTTGCTCAAGGCGTGGCTCCTCTTCGGCGACGAGACCTTCCTTGCCAAGTGGAATTTGAGTCGGGACGCTTGCAACACCCATTTGGCCCACACGACTGACCAGTCGGGACTTTGGTATGGGATTGTAGACATGAACTCCGGAGAAAGAACCAGCACAACTTTCGGTGCCCTCCACGCCTTCTTACCCGCAGTACTGGCGCTGGGCGGTGACCTGGACAGGGCCAGCACTCTCATGGACTCCGTCTACTCCATGTGGACACGCTATGGTGTTGAGCCCGAACTATTCAACTACGTGTCCGGAGAGATCATCCACGCCGGCTATCCTCTTCGCCCAGAAGCGCTTGAGTCAGCCTACTACCTCTATGTGCTCACCGGCGATAAACGCTATCGCGAGATGGGCACCGACATATTCCACCGGATCATCAGGGCCTCCAGGGTGGAAGATGGCTTCGCTCATATTAAGGATGTGCGCACCAACGAGAAAAACGACGGTATGCAGTCTTTCTTCCTGGCAGAAACCTTGAAGTACGCTTACCTTTTGGCAGATCCGACAGCGTTGGATTTTGATGAAGTCATCTTCAACACGGAAGCACATCCCTTCCGGATAATTCAGCCTGAATTGAATAGGTGACGATCCGGAAGCGGGTTGTCTTCAATACGATTAGCATCAGGGCAGTGAAGATCCAGCTCACTTCATGTTCTATCAGAACTGGGAATCCCGTGAGCTGTGGCAGACGCATATGGGTGCGCAGCACCTGCAGGACTTCATGGCTGCAACCGAAGGCGCAGCTGAGGTATTCACTCTCAATGAGATGACGAGACTGGTTTAGCCACGTCGTCACCATGGGATTCGAAAATTGCTAGACGCCTATAGCGCCTCGCTCCTCGGGTGCAAAATACTGGCACTCCTTGTATCAGCCAAATAGCAATCGTCTCATTGTCATTGCGGCACCAAAAAACCTACTTCACTCTTTTTCTGATGCTGTAGAACTGACCATTCACATCCAGTTTGTATGCAGTAACTTGTCCGGATTCGTCCTTCTGAAACGTGATCTCGTAGATACTCGTCCCCCACCGGGCCATGAAAGTGTCATTGGAGATTGGATACATCTCCATGACTCCGGCTGAACTGGCGAAAAGTTTCCCGTCTTCCTGCCAAACTCTGGAGTTGCCTGATTCTCTCAGATACTCTCCGAGTATGGGATCTATGTCGATCTGATCGATCTTTGCGGGCTCTAGCTTTGCCATGAGGTACTTAGCTGTGCTTGATTCAGGATCCAGCTGTTTGGCTTTCAGTACAAACTCCTTTGCCCTGTCTGAATCCCCTTTCCCGATAGAGACGTCGGCCATCCCTGTGAGTCCACTCTGGTTCTCTGGATCTGCCTTGAGAATCGCGGAATAGAACTCTTCGGCACCGTCAAAATCACGATTTTCAATCGCCCGCGACCCGAGGAAACTGGCCTGTCCGCGCAGTTGGTTCACCTTTTCTTGAAGCTCTTCATCGATTTCTGCAAAGAGCCTAGCGGTGTCTTCTCCACCGTCTCTGATGAACATGCGGTTGAGTCGAATCTGTGCTGATTCGAGGCCCGGATAGTCGAATGCTCTTATTGCTGGAGCTTTGAGACTGATCGCCTTTTGTGTTACAGGCCCAGAGATTGCGTGACAATTGTCGCTATTCACAAAGAATGCGGTGCCGAGCTTCTCCTCCTTGAGAATCTCGAAATAGCATTTGAACTCGCCATTGTCCCCCCAGTGCCAGATGGAGAGTCCCTGGTCTGTTGTGTTGAGTCCGAATCCCAGCCCCCAGGAAATTCCTTCAACCCTATCTGTGTAGGCGTCAATCTGAGGACTCAACATCTCGTCATGGATTTCCTTCTTCAATCCAACGCCGTTGACAATAGCTTCGAGGAAGATCGCGTAGTCTCTGGCAGTGGTATATAGAGAAGCGCCCGGAGTCGCTGTAGTGTTTTTCCCTCGTGGGGTCACGTCCCCTAATGAGTTGTGGCTTGAAGCAATTCTGCCTTCATAGTCGTCCTGCCAGACATAGCTGCTATCTTTCATGCCAAGCGGTTCAAAGATCCTTTCCTTGCTGAATTCAACCAAGGACTCTCCGGTGACGCTCTCCACAACAAATGCAAGCAACGAAAACGCTTCACCTGAGTAGCTGAACTTTTCGCCAGGTTCGAACTTGAAGACCAGTTTGCCGCCGTTGAACCAATTGGGGAAACCGGTTGAATGCGTCAGCACATGTCTGGCCGTGAGCTTGCCGAGCCTCTCGTCTTCTGTCTTATAGGCTAGGTCTTTTCGTTCCAGAAATTCCCGTGAGACAAAATCCAGAAACGGCTTGTCGAGGTCGAGTTTCCCTTCCTGGACGAGTTTCATCACGCCATAGGCGAAAATAGGCTTGCTCAAAGAAGCAGCCTCGAAGACTGTGTCCTGTTCCACGGATTCACCGGAGTCAGCATCTTTCACTCCGAACTCGTGGAGCCAAGCGATGCTGCCGTTCCTGATCAGGGCAAATGACATCCCTGGAATCAAAGCTTCATCCATCAGCTCGGGAATTACCGATTTCAGTTCTGCAGTGAGTTTTTCCCCTGGATCCATCGTTTTGGCTTCGACTTCAGCCACAACAGGCTTAGCCA
>JAAESQ010000277.1 GCA_024229275.1 bacterium
CTACGAATCTTCAGGCAATACCATTGGAGGCCTCACGCTGGCTACTGGCAACATCATCTCAGGTAGCAACCTTTACAGCATCGGTGGTGAAGGCATCCTCATCGAGGGCACCAACGCGACCCTGAACAAGATCCTCGGCAATTTCATTGGTACCGACGCTACGGGCAGCGAACCGATGGGCAACAGAGTCGGCGTTGAAATCGACGGAGCCAGCGACAACACGATCGGAGGATCGTCGCCAGGAGCCCAAAACGTCATCTCGGCGAATAGCAGGGCGGGCATCCGCATCAAGGGTGCAGATGCCGTGGGCAATCGCATAGTGTCGAATTCGATCTTTGCGAACGATGGGATGGGAATCGACCTGGGTGGCGACGGCCAACCTGCCACCAATGATCCAGGCGATGATGACAGTGGTCCGAATAACTTCCAGAACTATCCGATCCTGACGAGAGCAGAGGCCTCCGGAAGTTTCCTCCTGATTGCCGGCGAACTCAATAGCGCTCCCGATACGACCTTTGAACTCCACTTCTATTCGAATCAGGAGGCCGATTCATCGGGCTTCGGAGAAGGCAAGACCTTCCTGTTCGAGCTCGTCGTACAGACTGACCACCAAGGCGAGGTCAATTTCATCATGGCTCTGACGCAGGAAGTGGCCGTCGGTGAATTCATCACCGTCACTGCCACGGACTCAGAGGGAAACACATCAGAGTTCTCTCCGGCGATCGTCGTGACGCAGGGAAGTACCACCACCCAGTCGAGAAAAGTCGGGCTTAAAAAGAGGCGCGCCCCGAGGCAGAGGCAGTAGGCAGAGACAGGAATCAGGGACAGATTCAGATGGCAGGGTCAGCGACGGCGGCAGGTACAGGGTCGTGCGGGACGAGCGCCCCCGAGATCTGTCATCTCGAGCTTGTCGAGAGATCTCCCGCTGAAAATGGCAGTATCTTCTGAAGGACTCGATACCCCAAAGTGTTAATTCTTGATCGCTGAGACGACTCCTTTCTTAACGCAGAGACGCGGAGACGCAGAGAAGCAACACATAGCTGGGGATTCATCTGAGAGGGCGGGGTTCGGCCCGAGTTCTGCGGGGCAAGCCCACAGCGAATCGAGAGATCACCGGATCTGAAAGCAAGCTTTCCGACCGGTAATCTGCTCAATCAATGCACGCATGGCGTGCGCTCGGGCCTCCTTCGAATTTGGAAAGTCTTTGGAACACGAGCTGGACAACTATCACCGTAAACCACGTGTGCTACAGCTGATTTGAATAGCTGAACCGAAGTCCTTGGCCTTTTGTCTGGCCACCGCGGTATCGACCGCGGTTTGGGTGTGAGACAGTGCAGCCCGAACGCTTGCTTTCGGTGGTGCGCTGTCGATTACCCATGCCCGTGAAGCGGGTGGCGGGCTGGAGATCCCCTCTGCGTCCCTGCGTCTCTGCGTTAAATCTCACGCGCCAACCGATTAAGAAGCGCACCTCATCGAAGCCATTTCATGTCCTGTATATGTCTATAATGGTGCAGTTGGAGGTGACCAATGCGCACCAGTGTGATCATACCTGACGACATCATCGCGGAGGTTCGACGTCTCGGCGGAGATGTGTCCATCAGCCGCTTTATACGCGAGTCGGTGCAGCATCGGCTGGAGGAGCTCAAACGCCAAGCCCTCTTAGCAGAGATGGAGGTCGGATATCGAGCCGAACTCGACAGCGCTTCGCTCGATCCGGAGTGGACTGACATCGAAGTCGAGGGGTTGTGATGAATCGTGGTGACGTCTATTGGGTCAACCTCGACCCTGTGTTGGGTTCTGAGATCGGCAAGAAACGACCCGCCATAGTGCTCCAGAATGAAGCGGCAAACCGGTCGAGTCCGACAGTTACGGTGATTCCACTGTCGACGAAGGTTGGAAGAGTCTATCCATTCCAGACCTTGATACCCGCCGGAGAGGCAGACCTTCCTACGGAGAGCAAGGCGCTCTGCGAGCAGATCCGAACGATTTCGAGGCAGCGCCTGGTCGAGTACGTCGGGCGCATCAGCAC
Organism: bacterium; assembly: GCA_024229275.1. Taxonomy (GTDB): domain Bacteria; phylum Acidobacteriota; class Thermoanaerobaculia; order Thermoanaerobaculales; family Sulfomarinibacteraceae; genus JAAESQ01. Next base: position 2,030 of record JAAESQ010000277.1, read on the forward strand.
GGAACGTTTGGTGCAGATTCGAGAGGCAGTCGACCGGCATCTCTGGCTCTAAAGCAATTCGCAAGCAATTCGCCTTGCGAATTGCTATGGAGGAGAAGGCAGAAGGCAGCGGCAGGAACAGAGACCAGCGCGCAGCTGCGGTCCGTCACTGAACCTGTGAACTGCTACTGAAGACTGACACTGTCGCTGTTCCCTGACGCTGCCACTGTCTTTGAAATCTGCCCACGTCATGGGTAATATTCACCCATGATCGAGCGAACTCTCCATTCAATAAACCTTGCAAATTGAAAGATAAGCGTTTAAATTGCAAGGTATGATTTCACGATCTCTTCATGATGAAGTCGTTCGGTCCTTAGACGAATTCCCTGTGGTTGGTATTGTCGGTGCGCGGCAAGTGGGCAAGACCTCACTGGCAAAGGTGATTGGTGAGAGCTTCCCGGGAAGTGTTCATCTTGACTTGGAACGACCCGCAGATCTTGCCCGGCTTGACGATCCTGAGCTGTACCTGCGCCAGTATCGAGACAGCTTGGTTATCCTCGACGAAATTCAGCGACGCCCGGGACTATTCCCGGTGCTGCGGGTTCTTGCTGACGAATCAGGCAGGTGCGGACAGTTTCTCGTGCTGGGTTCTGCTTCGCCCGAACTCCTTCGCCAGTCCTCGGAGACCCTGGCCGGTAGGATTATTTTTCATGAACTCGCACCATTGAGCTTGACGGAGGTCGCTGCACAGGGCATCGAGGCGACAAACCTTTGGTCGCGAGGAGGATTCCCTCGGAGCTATCTGGCCAAGAATGACGGGGCGAGCTTCCGGTGGCGGCAAGCGTTCATTGCCACGTATCTTGAACGTGATCTTCCTCAATTGGGTGTGAGGACGCCGGCAAGCGAGTTGCGCCGGTTCTGGCAGATGCTTGCTCATGTGCATGGTCAGCTGCATAACGCGAGCGACCTCGCCCGTAGTCTGGGAGTTGCCGCGCCGACTGTGAACCGCTATCTCGGTATTCTCGAGGACACCTTTGTGGCGCGGCGCCTGCAGCCTTACTACGTGAATATTTCGAAGAGACTCGTCAAACGACCGAAAGTCTATCTCCGCGACTCGGGTCTTCTTCACGCGTTGCTTGGCCTTCTCGACGTCGATCATCTCCTCGGACATCCCATTGTTGGGGCCTCCTTCGAGGGATGGGTGGTCGAGCAAGTTGGCGGCAAACTGC
>JAAESQ010000278.1 GCA_024229275.1 bacterium
GGCGATTACGACAGCACTCGCGAAGGTCATCGCTTGGGCAACGGGTTCATCCATGCGACGCTCAGGCAGGGACAAGTTCACACCGCTCAAGGCACTCGCCGATTCATGCAGCGTGTCGTCAAACAAGCTCGTCAGATGGCGCGGAGTTTCGACTTGCGTCTGGACGCGGGCTACACGAGTGGCAGCGTGATGGATGATTTGACTGACGAAAGAGTGCGGTTTTGCGGGCGTTTGAAGAAGAATGCGGTACTCGATCGTTTGGCCGAGCCGCATGTTTATCGACCGCCGGGACGTCCACCGGCCGGCGGTTACGAGGACGTTATCGAGCTCGGCCGGCACCAGGCCGATGGTTGGAAGCATGCTCAGCGTTTGATTCTAGTCGTGGTCGACAAGCCCGATCCACGCACCGGACAACTCAACTTGCTGCCACGATACTTCTTCCTGATCACGAATTGGCGGAGGACATTGCGAAGCGGTGAGGAAGTGCTGGCTCACTACCGCAAACGCGGCACATTCGAAGATCGCCTGGGGGAATTCAACGCCGTGATCGGGCCTCATCTTTCGTCACGCGAGTTTCTCGAAAACGAAGTCACCATGTTGCTGGCACTGCTGGCCTTCAATATGACCTCGATGTTACGCAACGAGTTTGAAGATGCTCTGGGGGGCTGCTGGGACCTGCATCGATTCCAGCAGTCGGTGTTGCGGGCAGGCGGTCGAGTGGTCAAGCACTCTCGCCGCATATGGCTGAACGTGGAGGCAAGCGTCGCTTCGTTCTGGAGGGTGATGACGAAGCGGATCGGCCAACTTCAACTCGCCTCTCGATGGAATCCCCCGCAGGGAACTCGCTGCCGCGCTTGGGTCCCACCACCTTCTCACGCACACCTATCGTTGGTCCTACGAAGCTGAATTCTCGGACGACCGCTTCTCTCTTCCCTTCCTTCAATCATCAGCAAAGCCCACAGCCCACGGGGGAAAGGGGGCGTTACGCACTCACCGCCGACACTATTGTTGATGCAGCCATTTCTGTCCTATCCAAGCCGTCAAAAACCGATCTCGTGAATAA
>JAAESQ010000279.1 GCA_024229275.1 bacterium
CCCTGCTCAACGTGGCTTCCGGATTCTTGAAACCGGATTCTGGTAGATGCTTGCTGGATGGGCGTGAAATATCACATCAGCCCCCCCATCTAACTGCCAGATTGGGTGTGTCACGAACTTTTCAGGAATTGCGTGTAATTTCAAATGCACCAGTACTTGAGAATGTGCTTCTTGCTTGCCCGAATCAGAAGGGTGAGAAGGTATTCTCAGCACTGTTCTGGGGTGGACGCCGGAACGAGGAGTCGAAAAACATCGAGAAGGCAATCTGGGCACTCGATTTGGTTGGACTCACCGAACAGAGGGATAGAATGGCGTGCCAGTTGTCCTACGGTCAGCAGAAGCTCCTGACCTTAGCTTGCTGTTTGGCTATGGAAGGTAGAGTTCTCCTGTTGGATGAGCCAGTTTCCGGAGTGCATCCAGACCTGGCTCAGGAGATTCTTGCGATTCTTCGATCTATCGCAGACCAGGATAAGGTTGTTGTGATTGTCGAGCATGACCTGGTTGCCGTTCGGCGGGTCGCCAAGCGTGTGGTGGTAATGGATAGTGGTTGCGTTGTTGCGGACGGTGCAACCGAGACCGTTCTTGAGCTACCTGAAGTCCTGGAGGCCTATGTTGGACAATGAGGTGCCATTTACGGTTGAAGTGAAAGACCTCAGAACAGGCTATGGAAAGCGAGAAGTGTTACACAGCATAAGCTTTTCTGTCGAGCCCTCGACAATTACAGCATTGATTGGACACAATGGAGCCGGCAAATCTTCGGTGCTGAGAGCAGTGTTTGGGCTTTTACCTGTGTGGGAAGGGGAGGTGTACTTCGAAGGGGTGCCAGTTGTCAACTGGTCTCCTGAGACTGCGATTCGGCGAGGCATCTCTTACCTGCCGCAAGGTATAAGTGTATTCGGCGAGATGAGTGTACGAGAGAACCTCGAAATAGGCCTTGCTGCGATCAAACGAAGATCAGAAGCGCGCGGACGAATTCGTGAAGTCACAGAGATGTTTCCTCAGTTGGGTGACTTGTTGAGTCGAAAGGCGAGGTTTTTGTCAGGGGGTGAGAAGCAGATGGTGGCCATCGGGCGAGCTTTCGTCACCGCCCCCAGGCTGCTACTCCTGGACGAGCCCTCAGCAGGATTGGCCGCCCGATTGACCAACAGTTTTTTTAACCGGATTCGAGAGATCGCTAAGATCCAAAAAATCACAGTCCTAGTCGTTGAGCAGAAGGTTAGGGAAGTTCTTGAGATAGCAGATGGATGTTGTGTTTTGCGCAACGGTCGGGTTTCGTTCAAGGGCGCTGCGAGCGATCTGTCCGATGGAGCTAAGCTGAAGGATGTCTATCTGTGACCCGTAAGATTTTATTGGTCAAGATGGGTGCGGCGCCTAGCGGAGTTAAAGCAAAGTGCGGAGACTTTGAAGATTGGATTAGGGCAGCGGGCGACCTCTCGAAAGACGAAACCAGCGTTACAGACTTCGTTCAAGAAAACCAACCCCCAAACCTTGATTCCCTGCTCGGTGCGATTGTCGCTGGCTCAGTATCGATGGTGTCGGAGGACAATGACAACGTGAGGCGTTTGTGTAGTTGGGTACGAGAACTGATCAAGAATAGAGTGCCTACGCTAGGTATCTGCTACGGCCATCAGCTAATGGCACGAGCACTGGGTGGAAGCGTATTTAGGAATCCTATGGGCAGGGAAATCGGGCTTGTCGAAGTCAAGCTTTCAAGCGCTGGGTTAGCTGATCCTTTGTTTGCCGGATTAGGGTCCACCTTGAGAGTTTGTGCCTCTCACATGGAAAGTGTCGCTCTCCCTCCTGAAGGGGCAATCGTATTGGCGGAAAATGAACAGGACGAGTTCCAGGCAATGAGAATGGCCGATAGAGCGTGGGGTGTACAGTTCCACCCAGAGATCAACAGTGCAACTATGAAGGCGATCATTGACGATCGGACGGAAGCTCTGCAAACTGAAGGATTCAATCTGTCGTTGCTCCGCACCAGGCTGGTGGATTCCGCCGACGGTGTGAGACTTCTGAGAAATTTCGTGCGACTCTGTCGCGATGTCGATGCAGCAAGGGGTTCATGAGAAAGGTGCCGAACGTGTGCCAGGTTTAACCTGGCAAGTGCTAGGCACTATTCTTCTCGAACTGTCGCATCGACTCTGCAAAGCAAGTCAATGCCGAACAGAAGTCACGGGAAGAAAGAAAGGGATATAGGGCCTTTGACACCGAAAAGGCAGCCACTCTGGCCATTTCTTGACGTCCAAGGAGGGATTCGGCATAAGGCTTAGAAATATGACAGAGTGGTAGGTGTCACCCATGCCCATACGGTATCCCCTGCCGAAGAAGTGTAAAGCAGTTCCTGGTTTGGGGATGATGAACTCGGCGTTGCACCTTCTTCCTGGAACTGGTGAGTAGGTCGCCTACTGCTTCCCTAGTAGGTGGAATCGAAGACTGTGCAAGGAAACTCTTGCCTTAAGGTGGCTATTTCGGCTGACAGACGAATTCTGTCCTCGTCCGATAGGCGTTCACTCTTGCGAATTGAATCGGACTCAACTACCGCCTTCACTACCGACCCGATTCGAAGCATTTCGTCCTTGCCCATTCCCAATATGCTGACCCCCGAGGTGCTCAGGCGGACCCCGCTGGTCACAAGTGGTAACCGTGTGTCGTTGGGCACCAGGTTCCTGTTGGCATAGATGCCGACGCTCGCTAGTTCGCGGGCAACATGCACACCGGTAAGTAGACCGTCACAGGACCTCAGGTCGAGAAGCAACATGTGAGAATCCGTACCCTTTGATTCATCGCTGTATCCGACAACAGCAAGTCCGCTTTCGTGGAGAAACTCAGCTAAGGTTTTTGCGTTTTCGATTGTTCTCGCGGCGTATTTCACGAATTCTGGATGGTAGACCAGCGCAAGCGCTTTGACCTTAGAGAAAAGGGCATTGGAGATGTCCTCGGACTGAAGGCCCACATTTACAGCATTGTCGATATCGATTTTCAACTTCTCATCCGGGTTTTTTCCCATTAACAGGAGCCCGCCCTTGGGTCCAGGGAGTGTCTTACTCGTACTGGCTACGACAATATCTGCAATTCCAAGAGGGCTTGGGTATGTTCCTGCTGCGATGAGTCCAGTGAAATGAGAGATGTCGGCGACCAGACGCGCACCCGTCTCTCTGGCTATTTCATTGAATGCCCGCCAATCAATGACCTTTGGAAATGCGGATGCTCCAGCTACGATGATCTCAACTTCGTGGGATTTAGCGAACCTCCGGATTTCGTCATAGTCCAAATCGAAGTTCTCGTCAACGCTGTACGCGAGTATGTTGAACCGCATGGCTCGATTGAATCCTGTCGCACGCGTGTGAGTTATATGCCCTCCAGATCGAAGGTCCATCGCAAGGATCTTATTTCTGCCGTCCTTTTTCAGCGCAAGCAACGAGGCTTGCACCGCCTGCGTGGCACTATGGGGTTTCAGATTTACGTAACCCGCTCCAAAAATCTCACTGGCAAGTGAAATTCCCAATTGCTCCACTTGATCGTAGTTTTCGGTACCTCTGTGAAATCTCCGCCCTAGATATCCCTCAGCAACGATGTTCAGAAAAGGGTTCCCAAGGGAGTCCAATATGAGGTCAGGGGCACAATTGGCAGCAGCCACCATATTCAAAGACCGGTTTTGCCTCTCCGTCTCCTTCGTGATCAGGTCGTGGAGTCGCGCATCTATATCTTGATAGCACGGCGGTTGTGTGCCATCTGAACCTTTGCTCATCGTGAAGCCTCCGTCAAAGCTCCCTCCCGCACTATTCTCACGAATGGCGAGTCGCGGTTTGCCTCTAGTTGTTCCTCAAGAAAATGTACCAACTGCCTCTCCACCAGACTCTCGCTCAGCAAGTCATACGAAACAATCCTGCTTTGAGGATCATATCTTATGAGAAGATGGTCGTCGTAGAGGGCAAAGTCACTGATTCCTCCATTGAGGCTAATTGTGTCCCTTAGTGCAAATTCCTCGATGTAGAAAGTTTCAACATTGTCCCCTGTATTCAGCCAATAGAACTCCATGAGTTCTTTGTTTTCAAGATCCTCCTTCATATCTTGTACTTCGTTGGAATCAATAACAAATATCCGCCGCTTGGATTTCATTTCTCGATTCTGAAGATCAGTCAGATACTCGGGAGCTCCGGTGGTATCTCGAAACCACCGAACAGGCCTCCTTTGCACACCTAAGTATGTGTCAGAATGGGAGATAGCTTCCTTTAAGTAGAGTAAGTACTTATTCTCATGCACTTTGTAGACTTTACCGTTCATACACTCGATCGAGTCTCTGATCAGGCTGCCTAGAACGCCACTATGGACAGACTCCTCAAGGAATATGGAGAATGGATTCTGTTTAAAAAAGTGTCTTAATTGGTGGACAAATGTACGTTCAAATTCATCAAGTTGTTTCATTGATCTATCGATTGAAGTTTTAGCATACTCGGCGTCGTTCTTCATGTTTCTAACAGTTCGAAATAGCCAACCTATAAATCCGCCAATGGCTATCGAAACTGCAAGCCACATAAAGGAGAGAATAGGTTCCTGAGACTTAAGAGCAGTGTGATTGACTGCAATTGTTAGCACCGAGACAACAACTGAGCCTACTAATGGCTCGAACCAAGCTGCAGGAGCTAGCTTGCTCATCAAGTTCCTCCGATCTGTTATTGGCGCGATGGACCAAAGGAGCACACTAGTTTGGCCGTTTGCATTCCCGTTATTCTGTTGGTGCGCGTAATTCTAACATGGTCTCTGTAATTGAGAAGAACTGCGCAACGACAAGGAATAGAACGTTTCAGAGCCATGCCCGATATATGTCTGATATCTTTCTGTCACGTCGCGAAAGGCTTAAGTGTTCATTGAGGGAGCGCTTTCCAGTTTGCGGTGCCTGGGCCGTTGGTTTTGGCGATCTTTACAAGACCCCATCAGCACTGTTTATTGAAGGCTATGCGGGACGAACGGCAGGACGGCTAGGAGGAACGCTAGTCTTCTTCCTTCTTCTTCTCAGCCTTCAGGACCATCGCCTGACAGATCGGGTCCCCGAACACAAACGGACCCTTGAGTGTCGACCACCCCTCAACCAACTTCTCGTTGACAAGTTTCCCCAACTCCTCAATCCCCCCCCCCACCGGCAAAATCAAATACCCACTTAACATCCCAGCCACGAGTGAGACTAGGATTGCGGTAGGAAACAAGTTGAGGGCAAGATTTGATTGATGAGATTTGTGGAGTTGTTACGTTTTTTTGGGCCTGGCACTCAATTCGGCGTAGAGTCCACTGAGCCTCTCTACGACCCCATCCCAAGAGAGGTGCTGCAGGGCTGCTGAGATCTTCCGTCGAACGTTGAAATCGAGAGGCTTTCTCAGCTGAACATCAAGCGCTTTAGCCAGCTCTTGGACAAATCGCAGTTCCTCTTCTTCAGAAGGATTGAGGCTTTCAACTCCACGGATGAAAAGCACAGAGCCGCATTTCCTCAAGGAGCGAGGGATGAACTCCGGAGGACCGCCCTGGTCAGTCACTACGATCCGACACCCGCAAGCAAGTCCCTCAAGCACGGTCAGCCCAAACGGCTCGCGAAAAGAAGGGCACACGACCACTGAAACAACGTTCATTAGACGGGCAACGTCTGCGTGTGAGACTCCACCCAGCAGAACAACATCTCTCGAGATCCCAAGTGTCTCAGCTATCTCCCGATATCGTTCTGCCTCCGAGTTCGGGCCCGACCCGACAACCAACAACTTGAATCGTCCTCGCCCAGTTTGGGGGAGAGCCGCAAACGCCTTGATCAGCCAATCAATTCCTTTTCGCCTATCGTACTTGGCGACGCACAACGCAACCTTGCTAGCTCTTAGGTTGTTTAGGTCGCATAGCGGTGCATCAAATATCGGAGTCGAAGGCTCGGGCCGGAACATGGCACGATCGAATCCGTTTCCCAGAACCTCAAAGTTTTTGGTATTCACTCCGAAGGTCGTCTTCACTCCGTCCGTTAACTCCTTGGTCGGGCTCAGGATAGTGTGTAGTCTAGCAATCCACGGTTCTACGAGTGGTTTGAGGTGAGTACAGTCGTTTGCTGTAAAGAGGTCTGTGCCGTGGACCGATACGCACACGGGCATTTCATCGAACGACATTGCAGAGATTGCTGCCAAAAGCCACAGATGATGAACGTGTAACAGGTGCGGTTCGAAGGCAGCCACGCTGGACACGAGCTTTCGATGCCATGCTTCGACATAGCTCCGTAGAGAGGAGAGGTTTAGGTCACAAAATGCTAGAGACTCATACGGCATAGTCGGAGACATGCCCACGATCGGAAAAGGCAGACTGTGTAGTGAATCGGATTCGAACGTTAGTCGGTCGAGATATGCAACCGATCTCTGTATTTGGACGTCCTTCTCATCATCTTCGGAGGTCCCACCATAGAGCACTCCATACTCCACATTCATGAGGGAGGCTCTGCGAAAGAGTTCGCGGAATACGACGCCGCTGCCAGTCGCTCCGACTCGCTGGCAAATCACCATTAGCACGCGGAGCTTCTGCCCTGGGACTGCCGGAGAGCAATGCCGAGAGCAGCTAATCGTTTCGCCTGCCGCTAGGCTGCTCAAGATAGGACCTGGGCGGTTGGCAGCCCCTTCAGAGCCTTGTCGCGCCACCCACAGGTCGAACTGGTTCACTTGAGGCGTCCTCACGTGATTACTACCGAAGCCATGGAGAAATGTATGTCACGAGCGGGTTATAAATCCTCAATCAGTAGATCGCAGCATCTACTGGCTTTCGGGTCAAAACGCCAGCTGTCGTTAGATCTTCATGAAGCTTTAAAGGCGTAGTGAACTGGACCACACTCATCCCGAGGGCCCGCGCGGGAACTAAGTTCCTCTCTTGGTTGTCGATAAAAAGAATACGACTCGCAGGCACCCCGGTTCTATTCGCTACTAGCTCGTAAATGGCATGATCGGGCTTTGCCAATCCGACGTCGTAAGATAGAAACACGTCATCCCTTTCCATGAAGCGAAATACCGAGAATCTCTCAAGCCAATCCCAGATCCTGGAATAGTGGTTGGACAGAATAGCCTGTCGTTGGTCTTGGAGGAATGACATGACAACCAGTGACTGTGAGATCGGGATTTCGAAGAAATGATCGTAGATCCTCTTGATTGTCTGAGTTTCAGTGCCCGCCTCTCTTGCGATCTGTTCCAGATACTCATTCTCCTTGATTTGGCCACGCATCAGATCGCGCCAAAGCCTGCCCTCCCACAACTCGGCGAAGCTTCTCTCATACTTGTGGGCGACCTCTGATAGAAACAGCCGTTCAAATGAGCACTGAAGTACTTCGCCAATGTCCCATAAGATGAGTTCGATTGAGGTTGGATCGGGGGTGATAAGAGGACTCTCGCCACGTCCTTGATGATCCTCGGGGCGCGAGGTCGAAAGTGCTCTCTCGAGAAGCTCGACACGATTGTCAAGGACCGTCTTTTGCTGCGTGAGGGTCCTGAGCGTGTGCTCCAAGAATCGCCGAGTCGGATCCGAATCCGTATTCGAGGCTCCAATCTCGTCTCTGTAACGGATCAGTTGCTCAGCGATTTCCTCTTCAAGCTTACGATTAAAGTTGCAAACCTGCCCTTGATCGGTCAACACGCGTGTTGTCGTGTAGCTAGCTTCGTCGGCCGACTTCAGACCCTGAAATAGAACGCGATCGCCTACCGAGAACTCATTGAGGTGGGTGCGGTTGGTACACACTAGCAGAAGTTGGTCGTGGCGGTTTTGGCCGAGGGCTTCTTGGATGAACGAGATTAGACTAGAGCAGCGGCCCTGCCATATTCTCCAGCGATTCAAAGCGCGGGTGGAGATTGCGTAGAGATTCTGATCGAAAATTGGTCTCTTTGAGAGTAGTCCCTTGAAATGAAAGCCTCGGTTGAATAAGTCGAGAAAGACCTCGCGCTCCTGGTTTAGCACGTCCTGATAGTCTTGATCTGCGGGATGGTCGTTTTCTCCAATCGAAAAGGACGTGTACCCTTGTCGCATTCGTATGATCTTGTGTTGGTCGTCGATCAAGTCTGTGCCGGTCACTTCTCGGAGTCTTTCGACAATTGCCGCCGTTCGGTTGACTCTCCCCTGCAGAATATCGTCAGTTTGTCGGTGTTTGGCAGTGGATTTGCCTTCAGTCTGAACCCTGCTAGTGAACTCAGAAAGCCAGTCGGTAATCTCGGTTAAAGGGTCCGCTCCAGGGAGATTGATGACGTTAAGTCCCCGCCAATCTCGCAGGTACTTCCGCTCGGTCTCGGTAAGGTTAAATTGGATTGTGAACAGATTTCGAGCAAAGTGCTCAACCTCATCCCGAACTTTGGTTAGTACTTGGCGAAAATTGTGATCGGTTGCACTGTACCCGAGAAAGAGGACGGTTCGAGTTTGTAGGGCGTTCGCGAGCAAGTTCACGAATGTTGGTCGGTCAAGCGAGAATCTTTCATAATCCTGCGCAGTTAAGACAATCGAATCTGGGTGGTTTAGATCACCATGTAGCTTCACCAGCTGGGTTCTCTTCGTCGTCCAAAAGGCTGCGTCGAATCTACCAATGACGGGCGTATACGGTACACCTTCCTCCTTAAGGGCCCGTTCAAGTAGGTTGTCAAAGTTGGTGGTAAGGATGGTGTGGGTGGGCAGCTTGACAAGGACTTGGTGAGCTTTGGTCGGTTTGGTGTCCACTGTATCGAGGTGCTGTCGAAGAGTGCTGACCAGCCGCATTCTGCCAAACTCGACTTCGTAGTATTGAGCGATGTCTAAGAAGCTCGTGACTTCTGGAGACCCTGAAAGGTCCCCTTCCAACTCCGAGATCAGTTCGGACCATTGAGGAAGACCAGCTGCTTTCGAGAGACCGGCCCCGACAAAGAGAACACCGTCATGATCTGCAAAGGCTCTGACCAGTTCGTTAGGAAACCTCATGGTGACGCATGCTCCCATCGAGATTGTGATCAAAGTATACATGCACTAGCCGAGCGCTTGGGTGCCACGTGTGCGCCAGGCGAAGCCTGAGGAAGGCATCAGTGCCACGTTCACACTTGGGATTCTTCAGAGTTAGGGTTGTAGGTAGAATTCAAAAACGTGCCTGGCACCCGGGTATTCGAGCTACGGTTTCGGGGAAGTTTCCAGTAGGGGAGTAAAGGTTGGGTCGTGCGCCGAGGATCTTCATCGAAGGTGGCGTGTACCACGTGTACAACCGAGTAGCGCGTGGGATGCGGGTGTTTGGTGACGATGCTGAGGCTGAGCGATTTGTCGGTTTGTTGCGGGAGGTTCGGGACCGGGACGGTTTCAAGATCCTAAGAAGTTGAAACAGGAATACTCGGTATTCGGCACCCAAGCAAAAGCAACGCGACTTCTTCATTAGTAGCGAGCCCCGGGCCAGGGATGGTCCGGGGCTTTTTCTATGCGGAGCTATTCAGAGGTATAGATGAGACCGCCCACGCCCGACGCCAGGAACAACCCGCCCCCCGCGACGGCGAATAGCGCCATCAGCGGCACCTCGAAGCCCACCCCCGGATAATCCGACGGCCCGATGAGCGGCGCCACCGCGAAAAATCCCGCGACGAACAGGAACACAATGCCGAGGGTGAGCAGGAAGCGGCGCATGGGAGCGACCGCCCGCCAGGCGCGGCGGTTACGGTTGCCGAGGATGTTCCGGGCTTCGGCACGCCAGATCAGGTCCGTGAATGGGGGAGGTGCAAGGTCGGGCCTGGATAGCGGGGCGAGTTCGCGGGCAATCCGGGCCGCCTCGGCGCAATCCTCTCCCTGGCGCGAACAGTCGAATCGGTTCATGACTTTTCCTTCCCCAGCCTGGTCAGCAGCTTCTTGCGGGCGCGCGCCAGCATGACGCGCACGCTGGTCGAGGCGACCCCCATTACCTCGGCGATGTCCTTGTGCGACATTCCCTCGACGTAGGCCAACCATAGGAGGGTGCGCTGTTTCGGTTTCATGTCGGCCATGGCGCGGTGGGCGTCGATGCCCGCGAGGTAGCCGTTCTCCGGTGCACGCCCCGCCGACTCGGGTAGCTTGCCGAATTGCCACCGGCGAGACCAGCGGCGGCGGTCGCGCATCAGGTTCGTGGCGATCCGGAACAGGTAGCGGCTGTAGTCGAGGGTGTCGTCCGCGGTGAACCCGGACCCCAGCAGGCGGGCGAACGTCTCCTGGAGCACGTCCTCGGCGTCCGCCTGGTTCCCACTCATGCGTAGGATGTAGGCGTACAGGTCCGGGGCGACCTCGTCATAGACGGTCTGCAGTCCGCGGTCGACCATTCGTCAACTGGCGGCTTCGTCGTTTTCGCGGCGGGCCCGGCCGCGGGTCAGCCCGGCCGCCACGAGGAAGGCCAGCGAAACGCCGAGACCCAGGCACCCAATGGCCAGGAAGATCTCCGCACCGGTGAAGTCCTCGACGGTGTAGACGGCCAAGCACCCGGCGCCGATGAACGCCAGGAACACCGCGCGTCGAATCGCGTCGGTGATCCACTCCGAGGCCGGCTTGTACGTGCCGAGGATTCGCTCGACCGAGCGGCGACCGGCACTGGTCTGGAGCAGCGCGATGAACTCCTCCGAGCTCATCTTGTCCAGGAACGCCTTCGAGAATTCGTGCCGGCGGGCCAGTTGGCGTTGGTAACCCAGGTAGAACAGGAAACAGATCAGGCCGACGGCCAGGATCTGCATGATGACGAGTATCGTGTGATGGGCCATGAAGCTGTCCAAGACGAACCTCCCTTGCGATCATTGCCTTCATCGAGAATAACGTTTGGCACCATCGTTGGTATACCGCATTCCTTCTGTTTACCAATCCCCGGTCGCGGCGTTGTTCCGGATGAACGATGACGTCCACGACCGAAGGAGAAGGCATGAAAGCACGAATCCTCTTCATCATATGGGCCGCGTTGGTCGCCGCGGGTTGCTCCCGCGAAGTAACCACTGCGGACTGGCAACAGGACCTGCGCACGCTCGAGAAACAGCTGGCGGAGCGCCACGTCGACCTCTATCACCAGGTTTCGGCTGAGGAATTCGCGGCAGCGGTGGACGACCTCCACGAGCGGCTCCCCGCCCTGACCCCACCCGAGATCCTGGTGGGCATGGCGCAGGTAGTCGCGATGGTCGGCGACGGCCACACCTCTTTCTATCCGGGCAATCAGAAGCGATGGTGGTTCGGATTCTATCCGGCGCGCTTCTACTGGTTCGAGGACGGCTTCCACCTCATCGCGGCGACCCCCGAGAACGCCCACCTGTTCGGCAAGCACCTGGTGGCCATCGACGACACGCCCATCGAGGAGGCCGTCCGCCGCATCAGTACTACCATCGGCGCCGACAACGACATGGAGTACCGTTACACGGTGCCCTTCCAGCTGATCCGGCCCGAGATGCTCCACGTCCTGGGCATCGCCGATTCGCCGGACAGCGCGGTGTTCGTTTTCGACGACGGAACCCGGCAGTCGTTCACCGCGATGACGAAAGACGAGTATCTCGACCGGGAGTGGGTGGTCTCGAACGGCAGCTACGCGCCCGAGGGAAAGCCCCCCAGCCTGCGGCACGAGTTCCTGTTCGCCTCGCCGCTGATCCGGCCCCATCTCGAACAGTGGCAGTTCTACTGGTACGAGTACCTGGAGGAGGACCGGACGGTCTTCATGCAGTACAACGTGTGCTGGGACCAGAAGGGCGAGCCGACCTTTGCGGAGTTCACCGAAGAACTGTTCCGCTTCCTCGACGTCAACCCGGTGGAGCGGCTGGTCATCGACATGCGGCAGAACTCCGGCGGCGAGCCGACCATCGCCGAGCCGCTCGTAGCGGGCCTCGAACAGCGGCCGGAATGGGGCGCGGAGGGTCGGCTGTTCGTGCTCACCGGCCGGCGGACGTTCTCGGCCGCCCTCACCAACGCCGCCCAGTTGCGGGCGAGGGCCGGCGCGCGCGTTGTCGGCGAGGCCCCCCGCGGCAAGCCGAACAATCCGAGCGAAGGCCGGGACATTGACCTGAAGCGCACCGGAATCTGGGTGACGGTCTCCACACAGTTCGTCGAACGGGATCCCGCGCTGGGTGACGTCGCGTACCTGCCGGTCGACATCCCGGTGGGGCGGACCTGGGAGGATCATCGGCTCGGCCGCGATCCGGAGTTGGAGGCGGCGCTGGCGGCGGCTTCCCGCCGATAGAATTGATGGGTGCCATGTGTGCGCCAGGCGAAGCCTGAATACGTGCCGTGAATACGTGCTAGGCACCCGGGTATTCGTGTTAAGACTTTGGTGATGTTTCCGGTTGGGGGGTAGTAGCAGCTGGAATACCAGGGTGCTTGGCACGTTTAGAGCTGTGGTTTGCCTAAAGACAGCGTGTTTGCTGGGTTTCTGTAAGTCATGTCTGGCATGTTTGTTCAAAAGAGCCTACACTTTGAGGTGAGAGTGTTACCCAATTTAACTGCCCATATATCGGGCGGAACGGAGCGTGCCATATAGGTACCTGGCACTAACAATGATGTTATTCCGCTAGAGTCATGTTAAGACTTTTAAAACCAATAGATATGACAGGCGGTGGAAGTGGATTCGGAGCCAGTTTGACGTCTGATCACGCCACTCCATCATCACTGTTTGTTGAAGGCTATGCGGCTATGCGGGGCGAACGGGGCGAACGGCAATACGGGGCAACGGGAACACGGCTAGGAAGAAGAGCCCATCACCATCGCCTGACAGATCGAATCCCCGAACACGAACGGACCCTTGAGAGGGGACCATCCCTCAACAAGCTTCTCATTGACCTGTGTGCTCAACTCCTCAGCCCTATCCCCCGACAGAATCAAATACCCCTGCACCTTACTCATTAGAACCCCCACTAACCATCGTAGCAATTGACCCTTGGGGACAAGGGCGTTAGTGGCGAACCGCGAAATACTGGGATCGTGAGACCGGGCATTGGTGCGGTAGCTCTCCTCAAGCTAGATACCTTCGTAAGCCCTCGATATCTCCTCCGCCACTTCCAGAGGAATGGGAAAGAGGCCGAGCTTTCCGCTGCACTTGATAGGCGTAGGGAATCTGACGGCGTCGGCGAGAACAAAGCCCCACGGTCCTCCGAAGAAGCGACTGGAGTGGCCTTGGACACAGTCAGTGATGCGAACCGCGCCGATAATTGCGCCGGTGATCGGTTTGTAGTCTGAAGCGGCACTGAGACTAAGCTCACTGATCATGCGGCGGACTGCGGCAGTGTCAACGGTCTTCGGCGAGTGGATCAGGATCGAGCCACGGTGCCGCGTGTTCCATTTTCGGTTTTCGATGTCTTTGATACCGTCAACGATGAGGTCTGCCCAGGGCTGTCGAATCGAAAGCGCAAGTAGCCGAGATTGATTCATTTGTGATCGTTCCTCTCATGCGGTGTGAATCCAGCCAGGCACAGAATTGTGACTTGGCAATTCTTGGGCATGTCCCGTTGCAGCAGAAAGCAGGACTGAGTCGGCCCGTCATTGTGTCTTGACTTCACGAGATCCTCAATGTAAACGTATGGGAAGACCGAGAAAAGAGCAACGTGAGGTCGTTAGAGAGTGTACTAAGCATTCACTCTGTGGCGCCTTCCTGAGTCGGACTGTCTTGTCGGTGCCATGGTTGCTTGGGGATTGGGGATCGAGATGAGTCGTTCTCGAACATTCGTCGTCTTCAAGATGAAGAGCTTTCCTCCGCCGCCGAAGATCACGGTGCTCCGCACAGAAGATCAGTCGGCAAGATCCACGATTCGATGGCTGGAGCGACCGCTGTGGACAAGCCTTCGTCTGGTCGGTGGTCCGGCTGTGATGGGTTTCCACCGCGCTGAGGTCGTTCATCGGCAACCCTTAGAGATTGAGGGCAGGGTTCAGGACCTGGAGCGGATCGGCCTGGTCGTGGAGCGGCGATTCCCAGCCTATTTCTCGAGACAACGCAAGCTCTTCTTGGCACACGCGGACAAGGATCTGGCCCGCGCAGCTGTCCGCTCCCTCAACAGAAACTTGCCAAAGTATGACGAAGGGGGACTTGTACTCAGAGACCAGTTGTTCGAGCTGAAAGGGCTATACGATTACGCGCGTGTGGTGACAAAGGTTTGGCTCTATCCAGTAGGCGGGTCGGGTAGAGTCAACAGTCAGGCCTTTAACGGCGACGACCTCAAACAGAGCGAACGCTTTGTCAATCGCTTGGCAGACAGTAGGCTGGGAAATCTCGCGGCGGAATTCGAGTGCAACGGCGCATCTATCCGTGCCAGTGTATCGCTGTCTGGGACCGTGTTCTTCTCTGAACAGATCCACGTTCGAGATTGTCTTGAGTTTATTTCGTGGGCAACCGCCGTCAGCGATCGCGCGGAGAAACGGCGGCTGAGAGAGGATACTTCGCCCAAGCCGGGATCTGAAGACTTCGAAGGGCCCACCGAGGTGCCGGGAAAGAATGATCTTGAAGACACACCGGTTGCGGACGCGGGGGGCGACCGGACGATCTGCTTCGGGGAACCAGTCGTTCTCGACGGAAGGAGTTCCTGGTCCAGCAGCGGCGAGCTGGAGTATCTGTGGAGAGATGAGGCCAACAAGGAACTGGGCAGAGAGGCACTCGTCGTGTTGGATGAGGTGCCGGAGGGGAGGCACAGATACGAGTTGACGGTCACGGATCGTTCCTCGAAAGGGGTTGACTCGGACCAATGCACAGTGACCGTGGAGAAGTGTGAGCCTAGGCCCGATCCGGAGAAGCCGGACGACGACGATGAGACGCCCCCGAGCCGCCCAGACAACGGAGACCCCAAGACACCTGAAGGGGATGGCAACAAGGGCACGGCTGACTCTGACGAGGACCCCCCCGCACACGATCCGTCAAGTGAGGATCCTCCAGGCGAAGAACCCCCAGAGGACGATCCCAAGAACGACGATGACGATCCCACCCACGAGGACGACAACGGTGGCAACGGATCGGAGGGTGACCGCCCGGGCGATTCTGACTTTGACGACGACTTTGATTTCGATCCGTGGGATTGGTGGCCGCCGTCCGATGACGATCCAGAGGAACGACAACCGACTGAGGGCGGCAGTGGTTGAGATTGGGGTGCAACCGTGAACGGAACATCTTCTTGGAGCGCGCCTGAGCAGCTGATTACAAGGGCGATGAGGGATCTTCTGCCTCGAATCGCGGCCGACGACCTCGCGACAGCGGTGATCCGCCCGATGCAGCTCTTCTGCGGATCAAACGGAGCTGCCAACGAAGTCAGGGGGGATCAAGAATCCCTTCCCAGGGAGGTTTGGCGGATACTGGTGAACCTCCATCCCGAGATCGCCGCCTTTCCTCTCGGCTCGGTGACACGACGGTCTGTTCTTCGGGTTGTGCACGAGTGGGTTGCCGGTCGCGACCAACCCGAGATGCTCGCCACACTGGTCGTGGATAAGTCTCGCAGCGAAGTCGTGAGGGAATTGTTGGGCATATGGCTTGCCGAAGCAGCTCTTTTCAACCTACGTGGTGGTAGCCGGCGGCCGCAGTGGGACCTTGGCCTCGCATACCACGATTCACTGGCCACCAACATCGAGACTGTCCTCAAGGGTGGATCGATCCCAGGGCAGGAGGGTACCGTCGAAACCGGGACCGGCATCAGGCGAAGGCTAGTGGACGCGGGTCACGCCTGGTCTGAACGACTCACAAGACGCTGGGGACAGGAAGATATCCCGACCGCCCGCCAGGTAGTAGACGCGTTCTGCACTGAACTTGGTGTTGTTACCCTGCCTCCGGGGATTCGACCCCGGAGGGGCCGACCCTTCACAGTGGTCGGAATGACGCCGGAAAAAGCAGAAACCGAGGTGGGCATTGAATCGATCTCTCCCGATGGCTCGGTGGTTTCAGCCCTCCCCGGAAACGAGCAAAACGTGCGCCTCGACATCAAGCCACTGGCCGATGTTGTTGGTAGCAAGGAAGAGGAGTTGTCCGGCAAGCTACGAGACCTGCTCGAAATCGCTGCCACGATCTATCTGTCGGACATCTATGTGAAGCGTGACTCGCTTTTGGCCCGAGATCTCAACTACCTGATCCCGGTCCGTTATCCGGATCTCTGGAAAGAAGAGGCAGAGCGGTTGGCCGCGCTTGTTGGATTCATGTCACAGAATCGTTGCCGCTTTCGCTTCGTTGCGGCCGAGTGTGAGGCTTCGGAGAACATTCCTGTTTCAGCGGCTGCGAGTCCCAACGATTGCGTCATGCTGTTCTCGGGTGGACTCGACAGCTTCCTCGGTCTCTCCAGGCTTCTCTCCGAGGACAGTAACGGGCGGATCTATCTTGTTCGGCATTGCCCGAGCACGTCTTTGCGATCATTGCAGAACAGACTTGTGGAAGGCTTCTCCGTAGGCAATTCAGATCGATTGGTTGATGTGCCGTTGTCAGTGGGCGCGGCCGGCAAGAAAATTCCGCCTTTGTTCAGGCTGGGCAATCCACCCGCGCAGATTCTGTACCAACACACACGGTCTTTTCTGTTCCTAACGCTGGCTGCTGTTTCAGCGATCAGCCGTGGAATTCGCAAGATCTACCTGTTCGAGAACGGTCCAGTGGCGATCAATCCCTCGTTCTGTGAGGCGGCCATCAACACCCGCACCGCACATCCGAACTTCGTATCCAGGTTCGTAGAGATGTTGGCGAGGGTATTCGGTAGTGGTGTTGAAATCGAAAACCCGTATCTATTCACAACCAAGGGTGAGGCCCTGAAGGCCTGGGGCGCCTCGTTCGCGGTCCAGCTCCGCACGACAAACTCCTGCTGGGCCTATGCCCGAGTTGCGAACTTGGCGTTGAACATCGGGCTAGCCAAGGGGGAGTTCAACGGCCGGCATTGCGGTCGCTGCATTCCATGTCTGTGGCGACGGGTAGCGTTTGCCTCAGCGGGCATGCAAGGGCTTGACGACTCGTACCTCACCGATGCCGTCCTGGAGAAGGGCAACTCGGACATGTGGGAGAAATGGATGCGTCGCACTGACTGCAAAGCGGTGTTGGATCAGGTGCAGTTCTGCGTTGAGGCCGTGGAACACCCAACTGTGCTCAGCCGGGAGCCGGATTTCCTTGATTTGGAGGGCGGCATCGGGTCCAAGGCCCGAGATGTGTACCTCAGATTCTGTCGGGAGCTTCTCGCCTCCGTACAGAGTGACTCGAAGCTCAACGAATTGATCTCGAAATCTCGCCCACTGTCTGAAACGGATGCATAACCAACTACCTGTTGCTCGCAGCTCATCGGTGCCTGTTCAACACTCACGCGCCTGACGGCCTAGGAACGCGCTCAAAAAATCTCACACAACCCCATCATCACTGGTCTTGGAGCCTAGGAGGCTAGAAAGCTGGGAAGCTAGAAGGCAGGACGAGACAACGGCTATGCGGGAAGGCATGAAATGAAAAACAAAAATGAACAGTGAAAAAGGTTGAAGCGGTTTGAAGAACCGCTATTGAAGACTATCGGCCTTCAGAGCCATCGCCTGACAGATCGACTCCCCGAACACAAACGGACTCTTGTATAGGTGCCTGGCACTAACAATGATGTTATTCTGCTAGGAACACGTTAAGGCGTTTTAAAACAATGAGTTAAAATAGGCAAGGAAAGCGGATACCGAGCCAGTTCGACGTCTAGTTACGCTGCCCCATCATCACTGTTTGTTGAAGGCTATGCGGCTATGCGGGGCGAACGGGTCGAACGGCTATACGGACGAACGGGGAGAGGATTTTTGAACCACGAAGTGCGCTAAGTACGCTAAGGAAGAAACGCAAAGAAGAGAGATTTGGGCGGTTCGGGGAACCACGGTACAGAAAGCGCATAGCCGAGGCGGCGGATTCCCTGGCGACGCCCTATCGCTCAAACAAGATAAGGCGCAAGGATCGACAATGTGACAAAGAGATACGTGAGCCTCTTGCAAAAGTAAGGATCATTTTGGCTATGGAGTGTCAAAGAGAGTAGAAGCAAATGGCAGGGGACGGGAGATTCGAGCGCCTGTCGAGCTGAGTGGAGATCAGGGCAGACACCAGCAGTAGGTCGCTCCAGAGGGTTGAATTGGTGGAGTCTGGTCGGTGATTGGCTAGGTCGCGAGGGCCAGGATTCGGTCAGCCGTGAGTACTAGGGCACCGAGCATGAGATGGGTCATGACCCGGGTCGCCCCCCTGACTCTGACGCTCCGTGCCCCGATACTCTCTTTGAGACGACCGAAGCCTTGCTCCGCAAATGTGCGCACTTTGAGGCGTTCTGTTCGATACGTAGGAAGGTCGGGGCGAGTGTCGAATCCCCCGCGGCGTACCATCTCGATGATGGGCACGTGTCCGAGCGATTCGGAGTGTTCCTTTATCTGCCGAGAGTCGTACGCGGAGTCCATCAGGTCATACAGGCTCTGGACTCGCTCCGATGTCAGGCTGGCCAAAGGAATAGCTGCCTGACTGTCGTGTAGCGAGGCCGAGGAGATCAGACACGAGATTGGAATCCCGCAGTCAGCCCAATCCACGTGGAGCTTGTATCCGGGCCAGAAGTACTTGTGTCCTCTTGAGTTAATCTTGCATCCCCAGCCGCTCTTCTTGGGCAGTTCTGCGACCATTTCATCCACGCTCATACCGCTGAGTTGGCGAGAGACTCGTTTGCTCGGTTTCTTACGTTTACGCCTCTCACCCTTCTTTCGAGAGGGCGGCCGCTCTGGAGCTTCGATCGCGGTCGAGTCGCGACACACGTGACCGACGAGGTGTCCGTCAAAGACCTCCTTCACCAATAGCTCGTGAACTCGCTGACACAGCTCGCCGTCAGCAAACTCGCCAAAGGCTCGGGAAAAAGTGGACTCTCCAGGAACATCTTGGAGATGCGACCACCCACAGATCTTTCTTAGCACTGGGCTTCCGGACAGCACCTGAAGGAGGCTCCTGGTCGATGGCAATCCAAGCACCGACTTGGCAACAAAAGCCCGCGCAATGGGACGCCGGTCGTTAAGCGGTCTTCCGGCGAGTCCCTCCGGCGGTGTGTTCACCAAGCGCTCGATCTGGACCACTTCCAATATCTTCACCAATCGCTTCTCTGAGGGGGATAACTGGCCCAGGACTTCCTCGATGGCGGGGAAGAGGTCAATTTGAATATGCTGGAGGTAGTGAGATAATGATCGCATTGGGCCTGGCTCCTTTCATGTGCTTCGCAACTACATGATATCAGGGAGCTTAGGCCCTTTTCTAGTGCCGGATCACATTATCCTTGCGACGCTCGCCAGGTGCACCCTTCGACCGGGAATCTGGAGTTTTGCAAGAGGCTCACGTGGCACCCAAGAAGGAGTTCTCAGCCAATTTCGACATAGAGGAACAAGAACTTGCCGATATTCAGGCGGACTTATCGATGCTTGGAATAGCAATGCTGAGTACTGGTGGAGAGTGAGGCTGCAATTCCACTTTCAGAGGTTGTTGTCCAGCGGCAGGTCGGTTCAGGAGATCACCTGCCAGGTTCAAAGTGCGAACGGGAAGGTGACCGGGGTAGGGTGGCTAGGAATCCTTAGGGGCCTTCAGAAATCGGAGTGCAACTCTCATTCTCTCGGCGTTTTCGTTAGATGCTGCGCGATTTGAAGAATCAGTGTCGTTTATCCAACGCTGAACAGATGTTGCAGAGAGATCCACTAGAGCCTGAAATGCGCGGCTCGCTGCCCTGTGTGCTGGTAAGGACTGCCAATAAAACACCAAGGTAATCAGTAAGCCTCCGAATAGAATGCCCCACCCAAAGGAATCTGGCACAACGGCTGGGCCTACTGCGAGGTCAGGCAAGACAGACCCGAGAGAACGAGCCAGAAGGAAGATCATACCCACTAGGGTGGCGAGTAGCCCTGAGTACGAGGCTAGTATGAGGCTGTCGGCGGCTGCCTTGGCGTCCGAATAGCCGGTTCGGGCCGGCTCTGGCGCAAGATAAACGAAGTGATGCCAGTATGCTTCACCGTTCAATCCATATCGAGTTAAGGGGTACATCCTGGCGGTGGAAATGATATTTCCTAAGAGGTTCGCGTTGGTAGGCTCAAATCCCATCCCGTCTAAGGAAGGCTTGGACGGGTAGTCGAGAAGTTGTTGCGTTAGCCGCGACACAATCCTTCGTTCTATAGCGCTTAGCTCCTGCACTGTTCGGTCGCCGCGGATTGAAAAATACCGGCGCCGTAGTCGGTTCATTCTCTCTTGATGTCGGCGTAGCAACCGGACAGCTACAAACTCCGGGAAGAGGATTCCTTGGTACAGAAACGAGATTCTCGTCTTGAAAGCGCTGATTGTCAGACCCAACAATGCCACTTCGACGATGAATAAGACTGCTGCGCTGCCTTGGTAGAGGTGTTTCAGGTGGCTGGATACAAGAGCGTGAGCAAAAGGATGAACGCTCACCGCCACGATAAAGCCCGGAAGAACAATGGACCTTAGGTCTAATTTTCCTAGGCTCTCAGAGATTGCCTTCATACTAGGGACCTTCCGAATACCTTAGTCTAAGTAGTACTGGATACTGCTACGGTGGGTCGATTTCCCAGTCGGATCCCGCGTCAAGGCATTCCTTGAGCTGCTTACCGGGTTTGAAAACTGCATATTTCTTGGCTGGGATGGTAATCGCCTCGCCCGTCCTGGGATTCCTCCCAACACGTGCGCCCCGACGTCTAGTAGAAAACGTGCCGAATCCTGGGATAGTCACTTTCTGACCGGCGTCAAGAGCGACTGCGATAATTCCCTTCCGCGGCTCCGCGGAGAACACGATCTCGAGGATTTCATTTGCTTGCTTTTGGCTTATGCCTGTCTTTTTTGCCAAGCGAGTCGCAAGCTCTGTTCTGTTCAAGCGCGCCTCCTTTGTGGAGTAGGTTGTTGAGATTATATACGGGACGCACCGTTGGCCGCTACAAATAAAAGCACGATCTGCACAAGAATTGTGTCAGGAACCTGAATGATCGTATAGATGCCTGGCACTAACAATGATGTTATTCTGCTAGAGCCGTGTTAAGACTTTTAAAACCAAGGGAATATAACAGGCAATGATTCGGAGCCAGGGCCGACGATTTTGGCGATCTTTACACAACCCCATCATTACTGGCCTTGCGGATGCGGTCGCCCTTGGGACTGATCCCGGAGTCCTTCTTGGCTTCGGGGCCTGGACCGAGGGACTTGGCATACTTCAGACAATGCCGTCATCCCTGGTCTGGCGGGGCCGCGG
>JAAESQ010000280.1 GCA_024229275.1 bacterium
GACTTTTCTTCGCTTCACTTCTATTGTCGATGTCGGCATTGCCGGCGAGTGCTGATCCAATATTCAAACTCTATGTTCAAAACAGCGGAGTCTACAGGGTTAGCTACGACACTCTCACACAGGCAGGTTTGCCAACTCAAGAATGGCCTACAAAAAGCATAGGCTTACGAGCGGCCGGCGAATCCGTGCCGGTGCACATCGAAGGGGGACAGGATGGAATATTCGGCCCTGGAGACAGCCTAGTCTTCGTTGGTGAGATGCTGCGCGGTGAGTACTCTTACCTGGACGAATACTCGAGTTTCAATTGCTACTTTCTCGACTTCAAGGACTCCTCACCACGCCAGTTCACCACTTCAGTAACCCAAGATAGAGCAACGGTCAAGAGTCCGGCAGCTGCGTTTGAATCGAGGTACCACCTCGAGCAAGACCGTCTGATTCTGCGCTTCCGTCAGGCGCCTGGCAATCCCCAGGAGATCTGGTACTGGCAGAGACTCGCTCATCTCGACAGACTGTCTTTTCGCCAACTCCTCGACCTCAATGACCTGAAGCGCACGCGAGGAGGAATGGTCAATCTCACCATTAACTTCAAAGGTTGGTCCAGACCCCACCGAAAACCTGACCCCGATATCTTCGACCACCACGTCGATATCATGTTCAACGGAACCATTATCAGTAGTGGCGAATGGAACGGCCAGGAATCACACACTGTCTCAATGACGATACCAATCGACCAGTTTGCATACAGCAATAACTACGTCTTACTTCGAACACCCAAACGAAAGTCTCCAAGTACAGGCGAAACGCTCATTGATGTCGCGATGCTCAACTGGATTGAAGTCTCCTATCCGAGAGCAACCAGAGTTGTAGACGATCAAACGATCGTCTACGCCGGCGGCGGGGACAATCACGGACCTGGGATCCTCCAGTCCAAGCCGGGAACCACGATCACTGCGTTCACAACGAGTGGAACCCGCATCGTAGGGACACCATCCACCCCTCATCGAATAGTGTTGGATCCAGCTCAGCATGGAGATCGTTTCTTCGTGACGACTACCTCTGAACTCCCGAACCCGCAAGAGGTCCTCATCGATCGCCCATCGAACTTGAGAACGGCTGACCAACAATCGGACTACATCATAGTTGCGCACCACAGCTTGATCGAAGCGATCGAGCCGTTGGTAGACTGCCATCGCCGACGTGGTCTGTCCGTGACCGTGGTCGACGTCCAGGATGTGTACGACGAATTCAATCACGGAGTTATTCACCCACGAAGCATCCGTGACTTCCTGAAACACGCTTTCCACAGTTGGCAGCAGCCAGCTCCTCGATATGTGCTCTTGGTTGGAGACGCCAGCTGGGACTATAAAAACCCTACGACGGACGACTCCTCCTATGCAGACTGGACCTATCAGCCTAGGGACATATCCCGCTTTCAGAAGAACAAGAGCACCCCCTATTCGGAGAATGTGGATCTCAATCACCGCAACCTCGTTCCAACATGGAACTACTCGACCCTCGAAGGGCATGCAGCAAGCGACAACTGGCTCGCGTGTGTTGACGGTGAAGACGACTACCCTGAAATGGCACTGGGTCGGTTTGCGGCTGCCACTCCGGCAGAGGTTGCCGGAATGGTCGCTAAGACAGTCGCCTACATCGAGAACTCAGAAGTCGGGCCCTGGCGGCGAAACGTGGTCTTCATTTCCAATGAGAGTGCCCACTATCAGAAAGGGAGCCACCAGATCGCCAATGACCTAGTCACCAAAGGCTACGCACCTTCGAAGATCTTTCCCCAATCGACTGAGGAGAGCAATGAGCATCACACTCAGCGAATCATTGACTCGCTTGACGAAGGGGCGCAGTTCATCCACTTCATCGGTCATGGCGGACGTTATATTTGGCGTACCGGCCCTCGTGACTTGAAGAAGAACCACGACCTTTTCACCCTTGATCACCTTGACACCCTCCGACCCAACGGCCGGCTTCCGGTTGTCTTGAGCTTGACCTGCTACTCAGCACCGTTCGACCACCCAACCGCTGATTCGATCGGGGAGAAGCTCCTCCGTCTTCCCAAGAGTGGCGCAATCGCTGTACTGGCTGCATCATGGCGCAACAGCCCGTCAATCAAGATGGGGGAAAAGATGCTCTACGAACTCATGCAGCCCGGAACGACAATCGGTGAAGCAATCGTCCGGGGCAAGAAGGGCTTGAGGGGAACCTTGCTTATTCAGACCTACAACCTCCTTGGAGATCCCGCCGCACCCGTCGCAACTCCACAGTTCATAGTCGATCTTAAGAAGATTTCGTCAGAGAATCCTCTCTCAGTTCATGGCAGTATTGACCTCTACGACTTCAATGGGAAGGCTCTCATCGAATGGATAGACACTGATCTCGAGGTGATTCAGCATTCAGTCCTCGACCTCGAGCGGAGCGAGTTCACAGCCGATCTCGATCTGGAATCGCTGAACTCTGAACACCAGCTCCTAGGTGTGAGGGTCTACATCTGGAACGAAACAATCGGTTATGATGCCGTCGGATGGCTCGAGTACTAAAGAACGCGCTTGACGGACACCCAGATGTCATACCAAACAATTCAGGGAATCCCGTCATACTCATTCACGTTCAACTCGTCACGGAATGCCCGAGATTCCGCCTTCAAATACTAAGATGCACTGATCGGAGTTGCCTCAAATAATGAAACCTTCGTTTTCAACCTTGCGTAACACAACTCTGCTTTTCCTCACTGTGACAATCTCAACCCTAGTCGCCGGTTGCCGCACGGCAATCAGCGACGAATCCTCGGCGCAGACGTCACATCACGTCCCGACTGCGATCGAAAGCAAGGAGCCCATCAAGAACACAGTTCGCTGGGTCACAGCTAGCGAAGTGGAAAACTTCGGCTTCGACATCTATCGCGGCACCAGTGAAGATGGTCCGTTTGATCGGATTACCGAAGACCCTCTTGAGGGAGCTGGCACAACTGACGAGCCACAGAAGTATGTCTACGTTGACGACACGATAGAGGCGGGACAAAGCTATTACTATTACGTGGAGAGCATCTCTATGGCAGGAGTTCGCGAGAAATTTTCCCCGACCTTCTATGTCAAGCCGAAGTGGCCCACTGATTCACGCAATGCACCTGCGGACAACGATAAGCGCGGGCCCACCCCTTAGCCCTTCAGAACACAGAGAAACCGAAAGCTCTGTTCCTTCAACTTTGCAAGAAGTGTTCGCTGCGAAATGCGGGCTAGAACAGAGTTCCAGCAAAGGCGAAGAAGACTAAAAGTGCTGCGGTTCCAATCGCCACCCACAGTCGCCTCTTCGGCAGTTTCTTTGTAGCTACCTGCGCACTGAGGCCATGGAGCCAGGCAAATGCGCATCCTGACCCAATGAAGAAGACTGGAAGCATCTGCAGCCTGTACCTGGATTTAACGTGCAGCCAGAAGAACAACAGAAGGTTGTAGGCTACGAACAAGAGCAGCACCTGCACCCAGCGGCGATAACGGAATGACATCACAGCATACCCAAGTGGAGCGGTGATCAATAGCACGGCGTAGAGGGCATAGGATGTATACCTGACGACCTGAGCTGCCTTGTGCGAACGACCTTCGTACCTAACTCTCAGCCCACCAGGAAGCTGAAGCGTGAGAAAGCTCTCCTTGTCAAATAGACGGAAGTACTGGCGGCTGAGCTGAGAGCTCACAATGTCGGTCAACCGACGTTCTTCAAAATGCTCATGGACTTTGGTCCACATCACCTCGTTGCGTTCGACGAAGTTGTCGCCGGAGACGAGAAAATCGCGATAGGCGCGACCCGCGATCCCCTGGGCAAAGGCGGTACGTGAAGTGTCATTCAAACCCAGCCAGAGGTTAAATGCTGCACTATCGGCAATGATCGGGGTGCCGAGACGAAAGTAGTTTGTCACGAACACCGGCAGCACCGTCAGCCCTGCAGTAAAGGCAAACACGGCAGCAGCTCGCAGTTCTTTTTGCCCTGGCCGATAGAGACAGATTGCGATGACGAGCAACACGACAAAAGGCATCAGAATACTCTTGGTCAACAGTGCAAGACCGATGGAAACACCCGCAAGAGCTGACCACTGAAGTGAGGATCGATGAGTCACGAGCATCCAGAGCGCCGCAAGCATGAGAAAGAGGTGCAACGTCTCAGGCCATAAGTAGTGGGCGAACGCCACCAGTGGTGGATAGGCTAAGGCCCAAAACGCGGCGACCCTCCCAGCCACAGCTGAGCCCGACAACTGTGTTGTGAGATCGCCAAGCACCACCGCACTGAGAATCAGCAATAACATTTGGATCACTTGAACCGCGGGCAGGTAATGTCCAGGCAGAGTCATGACTCCAGCTACTACCTGCGAATACAGCGGTGGCCACAGTGGTTCAGGGTGCCACTCAGGATCACCGGCAAGCATCTTCTCCGCTGAAGAGACATACCTCTTCTCATCGGCGAACTGTCTCTTGGGCTGAGGCACATAGTAGAGATAGAGGAGACTGCAGTGAACGAAGGCAGCCAACAGCAGAATGGCTGGAGAGAAAGGCAGGCCAAACACGGATCGACTGCCAAGCGGCGAACTGTTCACGCTCGCGAAACTCCTCTCAACCGAGACTGCCGGTAAATGCAGGTTCGATCCAACCCTACCGCCCCCAGAAATGCCCGTCAATCAGCCTGAGAACGACGTCTAACAAAGGGCCCGGGTTGTTATCTGTGTCACATCCTCACCCTTCCTTCTGTCCGAAGATTGTTGTGATACCTCAACATGCGTAATCTACTCCTAGCCGCAACCATGATCAGTGCACAGTTCATGCTGAGTCCTTTCCCGGTTTCTGCACAGACAATCATATTTCAGGATGGATTTGAATCTGGCAATGTGTGCCGTTGGTCCTTCGCTCAGCCGGAAGGCTGTCAAACCGGTAACACCGATGTAATTCCGGTTCGCATTGACGATGTACTTGTCAATCCTGGTATGGGTTTCGCTAACTTTCATTTCGGCTGGTGGTGCAATCTTCCGCCTGTCACTTTCCCACCTCAGGTCTGTGCTGACCGTGTTTTCGAACACTGGCCTGAGAATTACCCACCCTCAGCTGTGGCCTACTTTCGTTGGAGCTGGAAGGAAATCGAACCGGTTCGCGGAGAGATTGACTTCGAGATGATCGACACTGCGATCCAGAGCGCCAATCTAATGAGCGAAACACTCGGGTTTCGGATCATGACCATTGCCGAGGGTGATGCCGGAGTTCCCCAATGGCTTCTGGATCCACCTTACAGCATAGAAGGAGAATGGCTCCCAGGATCAGGCGGCTCGACCTTCTGGCCTGATTACCGCGGCGCCGTTTTTCAGGCAGAGCACGCCCGTCTGATTTCAGCACTCGGATCTCGTTACAACGGCCATCCTGCTGTAGACCATGTAGACATCGGAACCGTAGGATGCTGGGGCGAGTGGAACACAGCTTGTTTGACAGATGCAGGCGGAATCTTTGGCGTATTCGATCCCCAAACAACCGAGGACTACGAAGCGATCCTGGCAGCCTACTCGCAACTGATTGACGACCATGTCAATTCGTTTCCCGACACCCCGACTGTCATGCTGGGCCTGGGATCCGGCTGGGAACTCGACACTATGCTGCACGCCATCGACCGTGGTACAGGATGGCGAGTTGACTGCTGGGGCGACTGGGGATTTTGGCCGGGTTGGTCTCACATGGAGGACCTCTACCCAGCGATGATCAACAACGCCACAGCCAAGTATCCAGGTTTCCCACATGTCTTTGAGCACGCACCGATTCAGCTCGAGATCTGTGGTTCCATGCCTCAGTGGGAGGATTTCGGGTGGACCACAGACCCACCCGACGGTGAGGTCTATAAGACGTTTCAATGGGCCCTGGAACAGCATGCGTCGGTACTCAACGCGAAATTCACTCCGATCCCAGCGGCCTATGTTTCTGCTATCGATGATCTCCTCAAGGAAAACGGCTATCGCTTCGTGATCGACCTTTTCAATCACTCCAGTGAGGTTGATCGGGGATCCTCGACTACTTTCCTCTCGACCTGGCACAATCTCGGAGTTGCTCCAGTCTACCTTCCCCGCAAACTGATGTACCGATTGAGCAACGGGAACGACATAGTGACTTCCGCGAGCGCCACGGATGTCAAAGCATGGATGCCGGGCACGTATCGCGTGAGCGACACCGTCTCCATCCCACCAGATCTACCAATCGGCACCTACGCCTTGGAGGTTGCCATCCTCGACCGTGCCGGGGTTGAGCCGGACACTGTGCCGCTCCCACCACTCTTTCTTGGAATCGAGGGTCGTCAGGCTGACGGATGGTATTCAATCTCGCAGATTACCGTGATTCAACCGTAGAGGTATCGTGGATAGCAGTGTTCTGTTGATGCCGAAACCCATCGGCGGATCCCGCTCCACTACTCCTATTCCAAGTAGCCCAGCGCTCGTAGCATCTCAGCAGTATCCTCATCGAATGCGACTCCCGCTACCGACCGAGCTTCTGGCGTCATCTGGGTCAGATGATCTCCTAAAGCCTTCCTTATTCCTGGCGGCAACGCTGCCTCTTCGGAAAAAACGTTTTCGGACTCACCGGGATCGACGACCC
>JAAESQ010000281.1 GCA_024229275.1 bacterium
GGGGAGGTCCAACGCGAAGCTTGGGCTGCATTTGAGAGAGTGAGTACCGGTCCGAGCTACGCGGGCCTGGCCCGCTACTGATGGACCAATCGCCGGATCTGAAAGCAAGCTTTCCGACCGGACGATGTGCTCCCTCAGAACCCGCTTCGCGGGTGCTCGGACCTCCTACGTAGCCAACACGGCTGAGAAGCAGGAGGTCTCCTTGCGGGATATCGCTGCTCATGACCTGAGAGGCATATCGAAGCCCATCGCATCAGAGTTCGGCCACCGCGGGTTCACCCGCGGTGAGGGTGTGAGACAGCGCAGCCCGAGAGCTTGCTTTCGGAGATGCGCTGCCTCACATCCGATGTACGCGAAGCGTGAGGCCGGACATGGAAGGTCCACTTCGCGTCTCTGCGCCTCCGCGTCTCTGCGTTAAATTCCCCATGTTCACCGGCCAAGAGACGAACCCAAACCCGAGCCACCACACTTCACCTTCGTGCCGACTTCAACTTCGTGTTCTTTGTGACCTTCGTGGTTCAAAAACTCACGCGCATGACAGCTCTGGAGGTTGATCGACTCGCTTGACCCATTCGGACTCACCGATTCGAAACGCGTTTGACAACCGGTCATCTATCGAGAAGAAGTCTACGGCCCTGATTCCCCAGACATCCGCGGGTCCACTGAAATGGACCTTGCGCAATGTGACGTACCGCGCCCAGCATGCCCGACATCGACACCTTGCACCATCCGCGGTGATGCGGAAGAAGTCACCACAATTCGCGCACTTGAGCAGCTTCATCTCACTTCGAACGGACCACGTCCACTGACGCGACCGGAGACAGACTCAGCTCTGCGAAGCGACTCCGGCGCTGATGAGTGCGAGGACGAAGATCCACACGCCGGCTACAACCCAGGCCATCGTGACGCTGGGTATGCCCCAGAACAGAATGTAGAAAAACGATCCACCAAAAATGCCGGAGAAGAAGGATGCTGCCCCGGCATTGCTGCCATAGAGATTCGAGTTCACAGCAGCCGACTGGACGCTGCCGAGCAGGCTCATAATGCCGTAGATAGCGATAGCGATGATCCTGGTCCAAAGAGCCTTTCGTGCGCCGAGTAGGCCGCCGACTCCCTTTCTCCAGAAACCTGGCTTCGCTTCATCATCCTCAACGATCGCGGGTTGACCGATCTCTTCGGTTCCGTCGAGCAGGCGCTGAGTACGCTCCAACTCCCAGCGGATGTCGTCGTTGTCAGGTGCAAGGTCGAGAGCCTTCTTGAACCACAGGACTGCAAGCTCGTGGTTAGCTTCGCCGAGGTATGTCCTGGCGAGGACTCGTGGTCCGTCTGGATCTGTGGGGGCGAGTTGAGTGTAGGTTTCGAGGGCCGCTTGCGCTGCCGGCCACTGTTCGAGCCGGTAGTTTGTTTTGCCCAACCAAAGATAGGCTTCTTTGCGCTCGGGATTCATCGAGGTCAAACGCTCGAGAATTCGTGATGCTTCCGGAAGATGCCTTTCTGAGTACAGGCGAACCGCATTCTGCAGATCGGTGTCATAGGCGTCTACATTGGCGTTCTGAGCAACGGAAACAGCGATTCCGACGATCCAAATTATGACAAAGACGAGGGCCCGA
>JAAESQ010000282.1 GCA_024229275.1 bacterium
CCAAAGAAAAGGGGCCGCAAGGCCCATCCTAGAAACCCCCTTGCGGCTCGGGTTGCGGAGCTGGAACGGGAGAAGCGGAAGCTTGAGAAGAGACTGAAACAGGCGGAGACAACCATCGCAATCCAAACCAAAACCTCAGAGCTCCTGGGGATCCCCCTGAGCCACCAACAAGACGGCGAGCTCGACTGATGCAAGCTGCCGAGGAGCTTTCCACTTCGGTCGGTGCGAGGAATTCCTGCCGTGCACTTGGAATCGCTCGCGCTACCTACTACCGGTATCGTCAACACAGCGGGGATGACAAGCTGGCATCGTCTTATCCCCGAAGCTCGCCACGAGCCCTCTCAGCTGAGGAACGTCAAGAAGTGCTCGACGAGCTGCATTGTCCACGGTTCGTGGACCAGGCTCCTCGGCAGATCTATGCCATGCTGCTCGACGACGAAATCTACCGCTGCAGCGTGCGCACCATGTACCGCATCCTAGAGCAGGAGAACGAACTCCGAGAGCGACGCAATCAGCTCCGCCACCCGGAGTACAAGAAGCCAGAGCTTTTAGCCACAAGGCCCAACCAGGTTTGGTCATGGGACATAACGAAACTGCTCGGTCCAGTCAAGTGGACGTACTTCTACCTGTACGTGATTCTAGACATCTTCAGCCGGTACGTGGTCGGCTGGATGGTCGCCGAACGGGAGAACGCCAGCTTGGCCGAGCGGCTCATCGAAGAGACTCTGAACAAACAGGGCATTGCACCTGGTCAGCTCACGCTCCATTCGGACCGAGGCTCACCGATGAAGGCTAAACCCCTGGCCCTGTTTCTGGCCGACCTGGGAGTAACAAAAACTCACAGCCGTCCTCACGTTTCCGATGACAATCCCTTCTCTGAGAGCCAGTTCAAAACTCTCAAATATCGGCCGGACTTCCCCAGTCGCTTTGGCTCGAGTCAGGACGCTCGGCAGTTTGGCCGCCGCTTCTTCGAGTGGTACAACTGCGAGCATCATCATTCGGCTCTCGCCCTGCTTACTCCTGAGGATGTGCACTATGGTCGAGCAGAGAAGATCATTACAGACCGCCAGAGGGTGTTGACCCGTTTCTACGAGGCTCATCCCGAACGCTTCGTCAACGGACTACCCCAACACCCCGTTCTAGCCTCTGAAGTCTGGATCAACCCGCCGGCGCGGAAAACGACGCCCGAGGTTGCCGCAGGAGCGACGTTGGAGACCCCGGACGACTCTAAGGGTACCCTCATTTTCAACACTTACGGCGATTCGGCCGACGGCAGTGTCGCGGCGCGCGGCAAGATCGTAGATCTACAGGGAGGGGGCTACACTAAATATCAAGAAATAGTGTCTCAAAACTGTTGACACATTCCGATGGGCCTCGGGATTGACAGCGCAGGCGCCCGTTAAATGTTTCGTGTCCTCCGGCGTCAGCACCACCCGGAGTTCTCCGGCCATCGCCTGTGCGACCTCACTCCACAAAAGAAGCTCGTTTTCGAGGTCCTGCTCGTAGTTCTCCGTCCACAACGCTTGCTCTGTCTTTGGATCGTTGATCTGCGCGGTGATACAGAC
>JAAESQ010000283.1 GCA_024229275.1 bacterium
ACAGCCTACCCGTAGTGATCTTGTTGTCAGCATGGGTGATGCACAGTCGGTTCTTGTCGAGTCAGGCCGTGGGGGGGGTCCCCCCACGCCTTTTGATGAGAAGTCCAGTGACGGACACGGTAAGTCTGCCGGCCCTACTTTGCCAACTCTTGCTCCGTCCGCGTCCCGTGGACAGGTTCTGTCCACGGATGCGAGCCGCGCCGATGCCCGTCGGTCGCTTGCAGATGTTCGCGCTTCGCGCGCTGAGGCAGCTGAGCGAGCACGCGCTGCGGTACAGTCCGCCCCTCAGGACGAGCTTGAACGCGTGACTGTGTTGGGCAAACTTGTGAGCCCGGGGCTTCTGCCTGAAGTGATCATTGACTCTGGCTTCGTGCAGTGCAAAGTCGATCCTCTTGAGGCCGTTGTCAAGAAGCTGCAGGAACTCCCTGTTTCTTCTATCTCGGTAGGTCTCCCACCTATCATCGACGTTGTTGCATCTCAGATGGGCACTGATGATGGACCCGCTACGGGCCCTGTGTCTAAGAATTGCACAGCCTGGAGGGAGTACCTGTTCCGCATTGCCATTGCGGTAATGATCGTGTTCGACGTAAGGAATCTCAAGAAATTCCTTCGTGCGTTCTTTGAGAAGTCTGGTGACACACTGGCACCCGTCCTCTCAAGGTGGCCGTTCGTGCTTGAATACATCAGCCTCACGGCTGCGAAGCACCACTTCCTTGACAAAATCACGTCGCCCAGCGAGTTCAGGAAAAAGTGCTCGGGTACTGGGACGGAAACCGTGATGCCACCGCCAAACGATTCGAAGGCACCTGCTTTTCACTTGTGGTCCGACTCCACACTCTCCTTGAAATACCTCAAGAATGGTGGGGCCGCGAAGCCAAAGTATGGAGCATTCACTGTCTCTAAGGCGATCAGCGAGTGTTGCGGTCTTGCGGCGAGTACCGCGGAGGCAGTCACGTCCGGTGGGACCGTGGTCGAACTCCTCGCCTTCTTGCGACGTCTCGTGGACGCCCAACAGATGGCGAAAGAGATTGCGAACCCCGAGGAG
>JAAESQ010000284.1 GCA_024229275.1 bacterium
CGCTCGATGCGGAGGTGGAGGTCGTCATCGAGCTGCCTGGAGACGAGAAGCCGGTCAAGGTCTCGGGGCGCATCGCGAGACTCGCTCAACGAAAGGACGACTCGCCGGGCTTCGCCGTCGAGTTCGACAACCTCGAAGAGCCGGCCCGAGCCCGAATCGCCGCGCTCGTCGACGACGCGCTCGCCGACCTGGGCTGGCCGAGTGCCTGACTGCCATGGAGCGCCGCAACAGCCCGCGGAGCAAGTGCCAGTTCAGATGCGAGCTGTCTCACCTGCACCAGCGGGCCAGCGGCGCGGTTCTCGACATCTCCGAGAATGGGTTGTCGGTTCACACACAGCTCGAAGTCGAGCAAGGCGAGTCACTTCTGGTCCGGATCGAGGTGCCGAGCCAGGGCTCTCTCGACCTCGAAGCGATCGTCTGGCACATCCGCCGGGGCCGGCGGCGCGATAGCGGCGAGCCCTGCAACCTCCTGGGACTCATGGTCTGCAAGGCGCCGGCCGCCTACTTCAGACTGCTTCCACACATGGCGCCCGACGAGCCGCAGCAGCTCGAATGAATCCGGGAATCGGACCCTCCACCGCCCTACTCCTCAGCTTCGGCCTCGTGAGGATCGCGGCGGGGCGGAGGCGCAGGGCGGCACGCTTCCACTAGCCACGTTTGTCGCGCAAAGCATAGGTGCAGCCTCCCTGAGCCGTCCGTAACCTAGTCATTGCGTCGGCCCACATGGTCTAATGGGGCGCGGGGTGTCGGTTGAGCTTAGAGCCTGCCCCGCGAATCGATTAAGCAAGCGGTTTCTCCGCAACGATTCTCCAGTTCAAATCCGCAATTTTGGCTTTTTCGGCAGCCGTCCAAGCTTCGCCACTTTTTTGAAGTAGATCAAGCGACTCTTCGACCCATGGAGGCAAAACGCGAATTGCCTCGAGGGCTCTGACGACTCTTCGACCCATAGAGACCAAATCACGCTTTTGATTGCATAACGGCCAGGCTACGCCTTCCGAAGGCGCAGAAAGGAGAATTTTGAATCCCGCTCTTTCCAAAGCGGCGCAGACGTCGGCCGGATACATCGAATGCGTAGCCGCCAGCAATGGCAGGAAAGCCTTGTGAAGCGTCACGTGTTCTTCGTTGTTCCAATCGAAATGAGGAGTCAACAAATACTCAGAACAAGAGTATCGCGCTCCGGGTTTCAATACGCGGTACATTTCTCTCGCATGGTCATCCAGCTCCTCCTTCTTGAAGAAGGGCCAAACGGCCCCGAATGAATAGCATCCATCGAAGGTGCCTGATTCGTACTCGAGCGGCTCATGATGATTACCAACTTTGAAGTGGAGCCGATCGCTCATCTCACATTCCCTGGCCCAGTCGATCGCGCTTTCAATCTGATGCGAATCGATGTTGTAGCCGGATACCTGACCACCAGTCAACGTGGCGAAGTGATGCGAGATTCTTCCTCTCCCGCACCCCATATCCAATAGATGGGACTTTCCAGGGTTCTCGAGATTCATCTTCTTCAACACAGCTTGTTCAATTAACAACTGATTCCCATACAAACCCTCCGATTCGTCCAGCTGGGGCGGGATGTAGAGCTTTTCCACGTCGAAGATCGACAATATGTCGCTCAAGACCTTGTAGTAATCGGCAACCGCCTTGGTCTCGTCCTCTGTCTTGGTCTCCTCACCAGCTTGCATTCGTTGGAAGAATTCATACGCGTCGATAGAGGCTTGCTTGTCCTCTTTGGGCAACTTTGCCAATTGTTTCATCGCGATGAACGAGGTCTTGATTCTGTACCAATTCATTCTATGCACCCTCTCAGTACCGCTACTTCGCTACTCCAAAGCAATTCGCTCCAACACCCATCACAGTCTAACCTGTGTGTCCTCAATATCGGTCGGCCCCGAAATCACTGGGCTTTTCTTCCCCTTGCTCTCGCCCGCCCAGCTGCTCACGGTGCGGCAGCTGATAGTCGTTCTAGCAGCGGCATTCGCGCAGGCCGGGAGGACCGAGGCAGAGCTTTCCGGCTGTTCGGGTGCGACTCTGGGGATGCCCCCCCTGGGGCGGCTGGCTCGTTACCTCCGTGCTCTGTCAAGGCGGTGGCGATTGCGAAGATGCTGGGCTCCCTGATGTTCCTCGTCTTTGGGCACAGACAAATCCCTGTTCTTGCTTTCCCTGGTCATTGCGCCCTACTCCTCATGCCTACCAGTTCCTTTCCGGGTGCGAGATCAGTCATGGCAGCGTCCTCCCAGCCGGCCCGATCGAGGGGCCGCATAGGGCCGTCTGCAGTGATTGGGGCCGTCCCAGTTGCCGCTATTTGCCGTCATAGGGGTCTCCATCTAACCGGAGTAAGCTGGGGCGAAGGACCGCCGTCGAGTTGGTACCTACTATCCGTGGTTGGTGGGC
>JAAESQ010000285.1 GCA_024229275.1 bacterium
AGTCGCGGCACACCCGGCCGCGAACGCCGAGGGGGTCTGGTAGTTCAAACTGCTGTGCGGTCGCTCCTCGTTGTGCTCCTCCTGTCGACGCCGGGCAAACCAGCGGGCTTCCGCCAGGTTGGCGAACTCCTCGCAGTTGAGTAGCTCGTCTCGTAGCCGGCTGAAGAACGACTCCGCAAAGCCATTCTCCCAGGGGCTGCCCGGCTCGATGTACAACATCTCCAAGCCAGCCCGCTGGACATGCTTGCTGATCGCCTGGGCGATGAACTCCGGGCCGTTGTCGCTACGGATGTGCTTCGGAACGCCACGTGTCAGGAACAGGCTCGTCAGCACATCTACCACCTTGTCCGCCGTGATGCTCCGGTCAACCTCCAATGCCAAGCATTCCCGCGTGTACTCGTCCGTGATCGCCAACCACTTCAGCGGCCGCCCAGACATCGTTCTGTCGTGAATGAAATCCCAGCACCAAACGTGGTCTTTGTGCTCCGCACGACGACGCACGCAACTGTTGTCGCTGTGGCCTAAACGCCGCTTTTTCCGCGTCTTTTTCGGCACTTTCAAGCCTTCTTGCCGCCAAAGGCGATAAACCCGTTTGCGATTCACATGCCAGCCCTCCTGACACAACTTGGCGGTCATCATGCGATAGCCGTACCGCGGATACTTCCTCACCAGTTCGTGAAGTCGGGCAACCAACTGCTGCTCTTCTGTCGAAATCTCCCTGGGCTGATAACGCTGCGTGCTCCGGGGAACACCCAATGTCTTACATGCCCGACGTTGCGACACGTCCCGCTCTCGCTGGACGTGCTCGACCGCTTGTCGACGCCGCGCCGGGCTCAGTAGTTTCCCTCCAGGGCTTCCTTCAAGATCGCCTTGTCCAACTCGGCCTCGGCCAAGAGCTTCTTCAGCCGCTTATTCTCGTTCTCCAACTCCTTCAGACGTTTCGCCTCTTCTGCCTTCATGCCGCCGTACTGATTCCGCCAGCGATGGAACGTCTGTTCACTCACCTCCAAGACCTGGCACACTTGGCCGATCGTCTTCCCGGCTGCCAGCATCGTATCCACTTCGCGAAGCTTCCGGATAATCTGCTCCGGAGTATGACGCTTACCTTGTCGCTTCTTCATCGAGAGTCTCCTTCCGCCCTTCCTGGGCTCTAGACTCTCTCATAACATATGGATCAGCTTTTGGGGAGCACGCCAC
>JAAESQ010000286.1 GCA_024229275.1 bacterium
GCCAGAACTTCGGCTGCACCCATATGATCATCGGGCGTGACCATGCCGGTGTGGGTGACTACTACGGGCCCTTCGATGCGCAGGACGCCTTCCATGGCCTGTGGGAGGGTGCCCTGGAGTGCAAGATGCTGCCGATCGACTGGACGTTCTACTGCCACGGGTGTGACGGCATGGCGTCCATGAAGACCTGTCCGCACGGCAAGGAGGATCGCGTCATGCTGAGCGGCACGGCGCTGCGGAAGGCACTTTCGGAGGGCGGCGACGTTCCGCCCGAATTCAGCCGGAAGGAGGTACTCGATATTCTCCGCGAGTACTACTCGAGCTTGGAGGAGAAGGTCGAGATCAAGCTACACGGTCATGCGACTGGAGAAGCTGAGACCAAGAAATAGAAGAGCCAAGACTGAATGGCCATTAACGGTAAGCGGAGTAAAGGAGAGTTTGATGCCTAGTTACGTACTCACAGACAAGTGCGACGGGTGCAAGGCACTCGACAAGACGGCTTGCCAGTACGTTTGTCCGAACGATCTCATGGTCCTGAATGAGGATCTCAAGAAAGCATACAATCAGGAACCGGACATGTGCTGGGAGTGCTATTGCTGCGTCAAGATCTGCCCCGTACAGGCGATCGAGGTGCGCGGCTATGCTGACTTCGTCCCGATGGGCGCACTTGTGACCCCGCTGCGGGCGACCGACTCGATCATGTGGACCTTGAA
>JAAESQ010000287.1 GCA_024229275.1 bacterium
CGGGGCAACGGGGCAACGGGGCAACGGGGCAACGGGGCAACGGGGCAACGGGGCAACGGGGCAACGGGGCAACGGGGCAACGGGGCATTGCGAGGGCGTCGCAGGGCGACATCGGAAGGCCACGAGTAACAGGGCATCACACCTGAATTGTTAAAAAATACTGGAGAAGTCTTTCGATGACGAGGGGAATGCATCTGTACTATCTTGCTTCCCAGCTTCAGTCACCGGGGGCTCGGTGAGGAGCGCTGAGGTAACAGCCCTCGAATCGTGAGTGGTGGCGCAGAGAGTGAAGTGGCACGGTCTGGCCCGATGTCTCTCGCCGTAAGCCCTCATAGAGCTTCACGAGTCCGCTCCGATTCTGCAGTAGCCACACCTCGAGAGACTGTCCTCTGTCGATGTCGGTCGCCCGGATCGGTGCTTGAATGGAGTGAAGGAGGACGTCATCCCCTGCACGGTAGTAGCCGAATAGCCAACACCTTCGTTTCGCCTCATCGAGGAAAGTCACCGCCACAAGATCGGGTGGGATCGGGGTCTCGTCCTCTTCAGGGGCTGTGATCTGTCCTCCATCCACAACAAGGCGGCGAAGGAGAGTGAGAAGCGGCTCCGCGCTTTCGCAATCCTCTGCCCCCGTGGGTCGTGCCTCCCATGCAGTCGCCTCGACAAGCTCCATTGGAGCGAGACCCTTGAGTCGCGCCACACCAAGATAGCGAAGACCGTAATATGGACCCTGATCATCCTTGGGATCGACGGGGAAAAGAATCCACCGAGCTCCGTCAGCATCGAGTTCTGTTCGCTTCTCGCCTTCCAAATCCTGCGCGAGTTCTTCGACGAACGGGAGGGAGAGGACGATGCCTTCGTTGAAGAGTTCACCGCGCTCATCGATCCAGGCTGCATACGCTCTCTTGGTGCTGGTTTCCTTGCCGCCGCGCGCTGTCAACAGGGGTGCAAGAAAGTCGTCCACTCGTGACGCGGGGAAACCGGAGTGAACAAGGAACTCGGCTATCTCTTCGATCTCGCGAGTACTTTTCCCGGTGGTCAGTCGGGCGAGTTCGACGATCCCATGGCCGAAGAACTCGAACCGGAGGCGTCCGCCCTGCCCCTGCGAGAGCATTGGGAGGAGACGGTAGGTAGAATAATTGACCGCGATGCGCATTCCCTGGTCGAATGGGAAGCCTCGGTGTCGGAGTTTGTCATAGGCGAGCTGGATCTCCGCTGCCGCCGCCATCACATGTTTGGCTCGGCGCGCCGAATAAAAAGCGCCATCGCCGAGAAACTTCTCAAAAGTGAGGCGCCTCCTGCCGCGGACTCGCTCCAAGCGGCTTTGGAACAAATACATGAACTGAAGGGCCTTCTCTTCAGCCGTCTGTCCCTTCTTTCTGACCTCTTCGAGCAAGGCGGTAAAGTTCGTCAAGTCGTAGACCAGACCGAAGCGTTTGACCGATGACTCGACGATCCCAGGGTTTGCGAAGTCGAATGGACGAGTTGATGTGGCTATAGGTGTGTGGCGAGAGCTGTGTAC
Organism: bacterium; assembly: GCA_024229275.1. Classification (GTDB taxonomy): domain Bacteria; phylum Acidobacteriota; class Thermoanaerobaculia; order Thermoanaerobaculales; family Sulfomarinibacteraceae; genus JAAESQ01. The sequence goes on from JAAESQ010000287.1 coordinate 1,520, forward strand.
AAGGACTAAGTTGTTACCGCGTCGTTCCACCGGCAGGATTCGCTGTCGCAGGAGCACGATTAACTCACACATCTTGAGTCGTTCGCCGATACGGTTCAGTAGGCTCAAGTGAACAGGTGCAAATCCGAGATCCTCAATCAAGCCAGCCGAACGCAGAGCTTCAAGCAGAGTGGGTTCAAGGAATGCCTCGGGACGCCCGAGGTCGATCGTGTCGCCAACTGCAAGGTGAAGGAGGCCTAGAAGGGAATGATTGAGAGCAAGACGTTGGTCAAGAAGGGTAGATGCGTGCGCACAGGTAGTCAGAAGGCTCTGTGCTTCCTGCCGCAGTTGGAGATCAAGATAGGGTGAAAGCTGACTGAAATTGGCAGGAAGGCCGGATTCGGCAAGCAGTAGGGGGTCCTGGCAGAGTTCGGTCACTAGGGGAGAAAGCGACGGTGCTTCAACCGCATGGGCAAGACGCTTGAGCCCGTCAATAGCGCGAATCGCCGCGCGATGCATGAGATCGGCGAACACTCTGGCGATGTCATATTGAAACCACGAACCCTTCTCACGGCCAATCTCGAGTTCGCGGCGCCGAGCGAGTCGTGGGATGGCTTCTACTGCAGACGCCACATCCTGTGAGTGGAAGAGCAGGAATACTTCGACAAAACCACGGCCATAGTCATTGAGCATGGCGTTCTCGAGCAGAGCGGTCAGTGATCGCAGGTAGCGATCGCGATGCACCATGACCTTTGATTTGTCGCCACCTCGTCGGAGTTCTCGGTCGACACGGTACTCAAGCTCGACGGCCAACTGTTTCTCGATCTCTCGGCGCAGCTGTTGAATACCGCTAGAAACGAGAACAGGGTAGCCGCGAGCGACGACGACCTGCTCGTCCGGGGCAAATAGCGGATACGGATCCGGCAACGTGGAGGCGAGGCAGTTCAGTCGCTCGGGCCAGGCTCCAGAGACCTCCCGCCGGGTGAGGAATACAGGCTCACCCAGATCCTGCGCGAGAACCTCTAGAAGCGAAGCGGCAGCCGTAGCGCGAGTTGGCATGCTCTCATTGTAGGGGGATTTTTCGAAGATAGCAGCCGGGCAAGGTCCATTTGCGTTTCTCAGGCGGTGCAGCGTGAAACCTGACTCCACGGTAGAGAGAGTCGTTACTCACTACACAGAAGGCTCTTCCGGGACGTGGCTCGGCTGTTGAAAAGAGCCACTGGCTTCATCCTCGTTCCATGCGCATACGGTCAGGTTCCGACCGGTATCTTTGGCTTGATACATACTTGCATCAGCCTGTCTTATAAGCTCATTCTTTGCGGCGACAGGATCAATCGTGTCAGAGTGCACTGTCGGCAGGACATCGGAGCGCAACGTTGCGATCCCGAGGCTACAAGTGATGATCCTGCGAATCTCCAATGCCGGATAATTCAGCGGGTCGTTTGGATCGGCGTGCTCGAGAAAAACTGCCGTTTCGAGGTTCTTTCGCACAGTTTCCGCAATCCAGTAAACTTCCTGTCGGCCGGCGCCGGGGACAACAATGACGAATTCATCCCCACCGTAGCGAGCGGCAATCGCTTGGCCGGGTAACACCTGGCGAAGAGTCTGCCCAACTTCGCGGAGAACCCTGCTGCCGACAAGATGCCCATAGGCATCGTTGATGGTTTTGAAGTGATCGAGGTCAAGGAATATGAGGCCGCATTCGCGATGATTCCCGAGGGCCTCCTCGATCACCTGGGAGAGGCGATGATGAAGGTAGCGGTCATTGAACAGTCCAGTGAGGTCGTCCCGCTTGGCAATCTCACGGGATCGTTGTGCTTCGACAGCATTGGTGAGAGCCGCCGAGATGGTCTGCGCGAAAATTAAAAGAAGGTCAAGGTCTGTCGTGTTGTAGCCGGCACGACCGCGATGGTTGATGAGTTCGATGACACCGATGGTCTCGCCTTCAACGTGAAGAGGGGCGCAGATGAGCGAGCTAATCTCGAAACTTCCCTCTGACGGGATGTGGTTGAGAAACAATGGATCGTTGTGCGGATCGTTGCTGGCGTAGGCCTGACCTGTGAGATACACGTGACCAACGATGCCTTGAGTCGCGAAGACTCGCGTTCCAACCAGACGATCTGCCATCTGGCCGAAGCAAATGGCAGCGACAAGTTCGTGTTCTGCGGGATTGTCCTGCCCAAGAATGGGGTCGTTGAGGAAAATCGATCCTGCTTCGGAAGGAACAAAGTCATACGCACGAGTCAGAATATCGTTGAAGATGTGCGCCAGATCGAGATCGTATGACGGTGACTTGGCGCGGTGTTCGCGCTTGAGAAAGTGCCCCAGTTCGGGGTTGGAAAGGCATCGCATATCCATTGGTGTCAATAACCCGCAAAGCTCAGAATATCAGACAAGAGAAACGGGCCTCTGTTGAGGCCCGTCTGTTGTAGGTCGTAATGGTTGCTTCTAAGGCTTGCCAACAATGGTCGTGGCGTCGTTCGAGGCCCAGTCAATGACTGATGAGGTGACCAAGATGCCCGACCCGGAGGTGACCTTGATCAGTGCGTATCCTCCAGTCACGAATGTGCTGTAGCGGCTCAGATAGGGTTGTATGTCCTGATAGAACGAGTTCGGATTCAAAGGTACTGAAAATGCTCCCACGCGGGTTCCGGCACGAGTGTATAGGGTGACACTGACAGTTGCTGAAGCGCCGCTGGTATTGGTGAAGGCGATGTTGGTACGGAAGTCTGAGTTCTCCTTAAGCTGAGTGAGCCACACTTCATCGTTCAGGCTGAGCGTCTGGTGAGGTGTGTAGACATCGTAGAACTGGCCGAAAGATCCTGTGCATGTGAAGCTGCTGATGCTGTAGGTGCGATTTGTACCTCGCAGCATTTGATCAGACTCGATCATTAATGGCCCCGTCGCCTTTGTGAGACCGAGCACTGCTACCACATCGGTCAGAAACAGCTGTTCGCTATTGGGAATCGTAGTTTCGTAAATGTAGGTCGTTCCATTCGCATAGAGTGTCAGCTTGACATTTGCGATTGAACCGGAGCGGTTGAGCAGCGAGATGTCGGTGCGCCAATTGCTGCCGCTTTGGCCCGGACTGCGAACAGCGACCGGCGTCCAATAGGTGAATGCAGCACCTCCTCCACCTTCCAGAAACTGATAGGCCAACACGGCTTCAACCCGTGAACGTGTGATGCCGTTTCTGGTGTCGGTGATGGCATTGCCTGTCGCCTTGAATGCTGCCAGCAGGTCCGCCGGGTTGGTGTTTGGGCGAAGCCCAAAGATCTGGGCCGCAACGCCTGCGGCGTAGGGGGCTGCGGCTGAAGTCCCGCCAAACTGGGTATCGTATCCGCCGCCGAGAGTCGGCGTATTTGCGAAGTGTGATGGGGCAAGGATGTCGAGATAGGTACCTGAGTTCGAGTAGCAAGCAATCATGTCCGCAGCAGTTGTTGTGTTCGTGCAACCCTCAGGCAGGCAAGCAGTTTCGCCCGAGAATCCAAGGCCACCGAGATCGTCGTCAAACACAGCCCCTACTGAAACGACGTTTGACATGCAGGCCGGAAAGGCTTGACCGTCGCTGCAGCCGTCGTTGCCAGATGATGCGAAAACACTGACTCCGACATCCTCCAACTGGGCTAGTACTGCGGCCATGGCGGGGAGATCCTGATCGCAAATGTAGTTGATGCTCTGATCGTCGAAGAGTCCGCCGAATGAGAAGCTGACCAACCGTAGTGGCTCACCGTGTGAATTCCGCCCAGCATAGACATCGTCGAGTGCATCGACTACGCCTCCCGAATCACCGTTGCCTTCGTCGTCCAACACTTTGATCGCCCACAGTATGGCGCCTGGCGCCATGCCGCCTGTGAGACCGGCAGCGATGCCGGCTGCGGAGGTGCCGTGACCGTAGTCATCGATGCCCCAATTCTCCGTTTGGGTATTTGTGTAGTCCTCGCCTACTTTCACTTTGGTTCCCGCAGGAAGCTCCGGGTGCTCCCAATCGATGCCGGTGTCAAAAATAGCGATGGCAACTCCAGAACCGGTTCCGCCGAGCGTTTGAAGGTCGTCAGCATTCATGAGAGCGGCGCCCTCGATGCGATTGGCCTTAAGTTTGACGACGGGCTCGATCGCCTGAACTATCGGCAGTGCAGCGAGTTCATCGAGAGTGTCCGATGGCACTTCACCGATGACGATCGGACTGAATTTCAGAGATCGTTTTGCCTGAAAGCCAGATGCCTTTGCCATCCGGGAGAACTCGTGTTCGGCGGCTGCAATGTGCTGGGCCCGCAAGGTGTCGAATGCTGGATCACCGATCTTGCCTGCGCCCGGAACGATGGGCTGAGCCAACGTTACGATGACTTTGAGCAGCGATCCGGGTTCTTTGCTGGTAGCTTTGAGCTGCAGAGAGGGGGCCAGTTTGGCGGCTGCTGCCCTGAGCTGAGGTTGGAACCGAAGCGGTTGTTCGAGCGTTGGCGGCGGTTCGAGGAGAGGTTCGTTCTTGGTGAGGGTGTTCGGTGGAGTGGCGAACACGGTCTGGGTGATGAGGCACCCTCCGATAACGAGGGATAGCCAGATCCTAGATGGTGTCATTGTTGTCCTCCTTGAGACTGGATGAACTCGCCGCTTTATGGCGAGAGGTATTCTGAAGATAGGGACACAGCCCCATCATACCCTTAATGGAACACCAGTTGGTTGCCCTGATATTCTTGGGCCATGTTGCCGGACTGGGTATTTGATGATGAGGATCACCGCTTTATGGCTGAGGCCTTCAACGAAGCGCGTGCCGCTGGAGAGCGAAACGAGGTCCCTATTGGGGCGATTGTAGTTCAGGATAATAAGGTGATTGCACGCGCTGGAAATACCCGGCAGGAGATGAGTGATCCCACGGGACACGCCGAAATTGTCGCTCTACGTCGTGCTGCGTCTGCAAACGGAGACTGGCGGCTCGAGGACTGTACCCTCTATGTCACGCTCGAGCCATGTCCGATGTGCGTAAGCGCCTGTCGTCAGGCGCGATTAGATTTGGTTGTCTGGGGGGCCTCGGATCCGGCGGTGGGTGCCTGCGGTACGGTGATTGACTTGGCGACAGATCCGAGGCTGGGCCCTGCCCTTGTGCATCGGGGTGGATGCGAAGCGGATAGCTGCAAGGAGTTGTTGACGGCCTTTTTTGCCAAACGACGTCGATCGTCGTAGAATACGACGCCCTGTGTGGTGAGGTGCCGGAGTGGTCGAACGGGGCGGTCTCGAAAACCGTTGACCCTTCACGGGGTCCGTGGGTTCGAATCCCACCCTCACCGCCATGTTCTCTGAAAGATTGCGAGTCGGTGAGGTGTCCGAGTGGCCGAAGGAGCACGCTTGGAAAGCGTGTGTGGGGGTAACTCCACCGCGGGTTCGAATCCCGCCCTCACCGCCATCATTTTGATGCCGTGAGAGCCCTCTATGGAGTTCGGGCCCTGTGCATCGTCGCCCTTCGAACCGTGTCAGACCCGGAAGGGAGCAGCACTAAGGAGGCAAACGACGAGTGCCGCAGGACACCCGGGCTCCATAGAGGGCTCTCTTTTTGAACCCGCATGTGGCGACAGTTTTCTGCTGCGGCCGGCGATGCACCGCACCCCGGCGCGTTTTCGACCCAAGGGGTGCTCGACGTAGCCCAACTACGCCTCCGCGCCCCTCGGGTCGAAAACGCACCTGGCCACGAGTCCAATCTGGAACAAGACTCTTACAAACCTGAGTGCTGACTCGCTGTTGGCTTCCAGAATCCCGACAGTAGGGCTGTGCCCTTGGTCTGTTTCTAATGCATTCTCGAAGGGCTTACCTCAACCTGAGGGCGAGCTCTCAAGCTGACACTTGTTGATGTACGCGGATCCTCAGCTGAAAATCCGGTTGTATAACCAATGCCTCCGGCTGAGATTCTTGCCTTGCCATTTTCTTTTGTGGCAACGAAGACCGTGCTTCCACGATTCGAAGAACAACTCGATTGGGCGATGTTTCCATCGCCATCATTCAAAGTCAGACGGCTCTCCCGATTGCTGATCTTTAGCTCTGCGTGAGTTAGCTCGCCAGAATCTTCGATCCTTTCTCGGAGTCGTTGAAGCCCAAGATGTGCCTCATGATTAGCAGACCATAGATCAACTCCATACCCTCTCGTGGATGATCTGAGGCGCAACTCCGCTGTGTTTTGTCTAGCGGAGATGGTACATGTTGGATATCCATGTGTTTGTTCTAGCCCCAGTCTCATCGTCGCGTTGTTGAAGTATGGTTGTCCGGATGAACAGAGCAGTTTTGTTGACTCTACAGCGAACGAAATGTGGGTCTTTTCGGTCGGATCGGCAATCTCGAGTACTGGTCGCATCGGATTGACAGCCGAGAACCTGCCTCGGAGATTGCCGAGATCATCGACAACCTCCGTTTAGCCTACGTTATCGAAGATGTGTGCGTTTGTACTGGGTGAGCATCGTTCTGCAGAATGGGTTGAGATGTCGATTGACTCATCGGGTCTGGAGAAATTAGCAGGCTTCGTCGCGAAGCGTGTGAGGTGCTGTCTGTGCCAGCGATCTCGCAAGGAGAGCGAATCGAAGGCGTACTTGTGGTACGTCGAGCGAGCGAACCGAGAAAGCGCCGGCACAGACAATACATCGCGCGCTGCAGCAGAAGGCTGATGGTTTCTTCGGACCCTAAAAAACAAGGGCCCCTCCCACCGGGAGGTCTTGGGTGGAAGAGGCCATGGGCGACTGGTTCGAAATCAGACGCCCGATATGAGAACGTGGTGTGAGCTAATCCATTTGTTTCCTTAAAATTGCCGGGATCTCATAGTCGTCGGTCTGGTTGATCCCATATTCCGAATTCGGTCCACCGGGAACGAAGAACCGGCTCGAGCGGGAGCTGTCGCCTTCGCTGGGTGTGGGTGGAGATGTGGCTGTCGCGTGTTGTACCGGAAGCTGACTAGATTCGCGGTCTGGGCTGAAACCGGTAGCAATGACGGTGACACGGATCGTGTCATCGAGGTTGGCATCGATGACTGCGCCGAACAGAATCTGCGCCTGCGGATCCGAGCCCTCGGTGATGATTTCGGCTGCCTCATTTATTTCGTTGAGGGTGACATCCTCTGCGCCAGAGATGTTGATCAACAGACCACGGGCACCGTCTATGGATGTCTCCTCGAGTAGAGGTGAGGCGATTGCTTGCTGAGCAGCTTCGACTGCTCGATGCTCACCAGATGACTCGCCGATACCCATGATGGCGTGGCCCATGCCTTTCATCACTGTACGTACGTCTGCGAAGTCCCGGTTGATAAGGCCCGGAACAGTGATGATGTCGGCGATGCCCTGTACCGCTTGACGAAGGACATCGTCGGCGATGCTCATGGCCTCGGTGAAGTTCGTATTGCGCTCGACGAACTTCAGAAGGCGATCGTTGGGAATCGTGATGAGGGTATCGACGTGCTCAGCAAGGGACTGTATCCCCTCATCCGCCTGCAGTCGCCTCCGCGATCCTTCGAAGCTGAACGGTTTGGTCACCACCGCAACGGTGAGCGCGCCGACATCCTGCGCCATCTGGGCGATGATTGGAGCGGCTCCTGTTCCAGTGCCCCCTCCCATGCCGCAGGTGATGAAGACCATGTCGGCCCCGTCGAGGAGGTCGAAGATCTTCTTGTCAGCCTCAAGCGCAGCCTGGCGACCGATTTCTGGATTTGCTCCGGCGCCAAGACCCCGTGTCAGCTCGGGTCCGAGTTGCAGCTTTATCGGTGCGAGGCTAGCGGCCAGTGCTTGTGCATCGGTGTTACCAGCGATGAACTCCACACCGGACAAGCCGGCAGAAATCATCCGATTGACGGAATTGCAGCCACCACCTCCAACGCCGATGACCTTGATTCGGGCCGGTGACATTCCCTCATCGAGAAGGATGTTTGGACCATCGTCCGCACCCGCTCTGCGTCGGGACGAGGTGTCCCTGCCTCGATCTTCGATTACACCATCGTCGAACTCAATCACGCTCCACCTCCCAGTTCGAGAAACTCGCCAAGAGTGTGCTTCAACCACGTCATGATGCCACCCTTGGATGTATGTGCCATTGAATATTCAGGCCCTCTTTCGTGCTGAAGTCGAATCAGACCGCACGCCACGGCCCATTCAGGATCGGAGACGGGGTCAATCACCCCGGCGAGCCCTCGCGGCGTTCCGATCCGAGCTCTGTATCCGAAAATCTCCTCCGCCAAGTCCACGAGTCCTTCGAGTCGTGCGCCGCCGCCAGTCAGAACAAGACCCGCGCGCGGCAGACGCTCGAGATCTCCGGCGATGAGATGCTGGTGCAGACTGATCAGGAGTTCGCGTGCGCGCCAGTACATGACCTCTGCCGCGAAGTGGACCGGCCGGACCTGGAGGCCATCGCCGCCGAGGCTCGGAACCTCCACAGCTTCGGTATCAGCGCAGTCTCGGTCCAACCGTGCACCGTACTTACGTTTAACCTGCTCGGCAGCGGCTGTTGTCGTTTTGAGCATGGCCGCCAAGTCGCTTGTGAAATGCCGCCCGCCCATGGGTACAGCGCCGGAGGCCATGACCGTTCCTTCGCTGAAAACGAGCCACTCGCTGGAACTGTGTCCGATGTCCACCAAGAGGCACCCCAGTTCCTGTTCGTCGCGACTGAGAACTGCTTGAGAGGCGGCGAGCGGTTCGTAGACAAGTTGATCCACTGCTACTGCGGCGCGATTGACAGCCTGCTCGACGGTATCCGCATGAGTCTTGTGGGTGAACAAGACGTAGGCCGACGCATCGAGCCGAGTGCCTGGCATCCCAATGGGATGTTCCATGCCCGATTGGCCGTCGAGAGCAAAGCCTCCGGGGATGATCTCCAAGACTTGATAGTCGGCGGGGACATTCACTTGCGCGCACGCCGCCAGGGCTCGCTGCTGGTCGTCGGGAGAAACCGTGTGGTCTTTTCCTGTCACGGGTACCGAACCCGTCGCCTGGACCCCGAGAATAGGACTGCCGCCGATTCCAACTGCACCGAGTTCGACCGGACTCGAGGCCATGGCCTCAGCCTCTTCGGCAGCGATTCGCACGGCCTCTGTTACTTCGGACAGGTTGGCGATAACACCTTTGCGAGCGCCGTCGTGCCGGGCAAGGCCGCACCCTCGAACAGTCACCAGATCTCCGTTGATCGCAGCAACAACAACGGCGACTTTGGACGAGCCGACATCGATACCAACGAGGGTTCGGGGGTCGCTCAAAGCGCACCTCCGATGATTACACGATCCTCGTACAACAGATCGACGTGCGACCACGGGCCATCGCCTCGGTTCATTTGCTGGCACCACCAGACCTCGCTAGCGGTGGCTTCACGCCCCACGCGAGCAAGGATCTTGTGATCACTTTCTGAGGGCAGCTGCAACTCCAACTCCAAGCTCCCAGGAAGCAGTGGCCGAGCGGAGATTGCGTTGGCACCAAATGCAGTCTCGACACGCCGCACGATCGCAAGAGCTGTCTTGAGTTTGTCCGGATCATGCGCAAACCCATAGAGCACGGGAGCTTTCGGTCCATCGAGCCGACCGCTGAGATATCCGTCTTTCGTCACTCCATGCCAGGAGTTGGCCACGGCTGTAGATGCCTGTGCTGCAGCGGGGTGTGCCTTCACCGTGAGCGTGCCCCCGAGATCGAACGCGACATCGGCAGATCGCACTCCGGGCCAGGTGTCGGTCTGCCGTCTGAAGTAGTCGAGGTTAAGCAGAATCACTGGTGTGTCGATCATTGTAAGGCATGACGCCACTGCGCTCTCAGGTAGCCCTTGACAAGAGATGACCTCGACAGAGTGAACTCGCCAAAGTGGCAGCAATAGCAATAGACCGGGGAGCAGCGCCGACAGTATGACTCGAAGACGAGGACGAGGTGGGTCGAGCCGATGGCGCAAACGGTCTGGGAACGGGGGAGGATGGAGCGTCATGAGGTGGCTCCCTCCAACCATGCGTCTCCCCAGGTGTAGACGCTCCCGGCGCCGAGAGTGAGCAGAACGTCGCCCTTACGAATCAGGTCACGAATTGCGTTGATTGCCGGGCGGTCCTCTTCGATGGCGAGTACTTGTCGATGGCCGAGTCGACGAGCCGCATCGACGATGAGAGACGAGTTGACGCCTTCTATCGCCCTCTCTCGGGCCGGGTAGATCGGGAGAACCAGCGCAACCTCAGCAGCGAGAAGGGATTCGGCGAAGTCGTCTGCAAAGTCTCGTGTGCGCGAATAGAGATGAGGTTGGAACAGAGCCACCACTCGCCTGCCTGGATAGGCCTGCCGAGCTGCCGTCAGCGCGGCCGTCACTTCCGTCGGATGGTGGGCGTAATCGTCAACGACGGTCACGCCTGCCCGTTCACCTTTCAGCTCAAAACGTCGCGCCACACCCGAGAATCCTTTCAGGGCGTCGGCGAGCGTGTCGAAAGGCAACTCAAGTTCGAGCCCAACGGCCAACGCGGCCAGAGCGTTCTGCACGTTGTGACGTCCTACGAGAGGTACAAAGACCTCGCCGAGCCTGTTCTCGCCACAGTAGACCGCACAGAGAGTCCCTGTGGCGTCGGCGGAGAGAATCTCACCGCGGAGCCAGGCCTGAGGTGAGAGCCCATAGGTCACGACTCGACGCTCGAGTCGCGGGATCAAGGCGCGTGTGCCTGCGTCATCGGTACACGCCAAAATCGCGCCGTAGAAAGGCACGCGGTGACCGAAGGTGACAAACGCATCTTCGAGATCCTGCGCCGTTCCATAACAATCCAGGTGTTCCGACTCTATGCTTGTGATGACTGCCCATACCGGTGTGAGTTCAAGGAAGGAACGGTCGAACTCATCGGCCTCACACACTAGTAGGCGGCCGGATCCCATCCTTGCGTGAGCCTCGAGCAGGTGAACGCGCCCACCGACGACGACAGTTGGATCGAGACCAGCTGCTGTGAGCAGGTGTCCTGTCAAAGAGGTCGTAGTTGTTTTGCCGTGGGTGCCGGCGATCGCAACCCCCTCGCGAAGGCGCATCAACTCAGCTAGCATCTCGGCCCGGCGAACTACGGGGATGTTGCGATTCCTGGCGGCGACAACTTCGGGATTGTCGTGGGAGATGGCGGAGGAAACGACAACGACATCGACGGCTTCGAGATGCTCGGGACCGTGCCCGACATTCAAGCGAGCTCCCAGTTGTTCGAGGTGCGCGGTACGCTCACTGTGTTCGAGGTCGCACCCACTCACGTCGAGACCTTCCTGGAGAAGGATCTCCGCGAGCCCGCACATGCCGACTCCTCCGATACCAATGAAATGGAGGTGGCGAACGCGCCCGAGCTTCAAAGCACACCTCCAATTGCGAGGATCTTCGCGGCGATACGTGTGGCGGCGCCCTCACGAGCTACTGAACGTGCATTCCTAGCCATAGTGATGAGGCGGTCCGAGTTCCGCAACAGATCATCAAGCTCTGCAGCAACGTGATCGGGAGCAGCTTCGGCCTCGGTGATCACTAACGACCCACCTGCCCTTTGCATGGATCTGGCGTTGAATTCCTGGTGGTTTGCCGCAGCAGCTCCAAATGGAATGAGCAGCGAAGGACGACCTGCAGCGGCAAGTTCGGAGACTGTCAGAGCGCCAGCCCGAGCGATCACCACATCGGCATTCGATAGAGACTGCCAGGGTTCGTCCAGGAACGGACATACACTGGCCTCGAGTGCGAGATCTTGGTAACTCGTTTGCACGACATCGGCCCATCGTGGGCCCGCCTGATGACGAACTTCGAGGGTTGTGCCGATCGAGCGCATTAGGGCAAGGGCACGAGGCACAGTCTGATTGAGGAATAGTGACCCCTGGCTGCCGCCGAGGACGAGCAAGCGGGGAGGATCGTGCGGAACGAGGTCTTCGATGGAGAAGAAGTCAGGGCGAACGGGGTTCCCGGTCCATTCTGAAGGAAGTGACTGGAAGTAGCCCAAAGCATCCTCGAAGCCGCAGCATATGGAGTCCGCCCAAGGCGCGAGACTTCGATTTGTCCAGCCTGGAATCGAGTTCTGCTCCTGCAAAACCCACGGAATGCCGAGCATTCCGGCAGCGGCGACCCCTGCGGCCGAGGCATATCCTCCGACTCCGAGCACGGCGAAGGGTCTTTTGTTTGCGAGCAGGGAAAGGGCGGCAGAAGCCGCAGCTGGAAGCTGCCCAGCGACCCTCAGCACGGCAGCCGACGATCGCCCGTGAATGCCTTCGAGATCGACCAGACTGATCGGAATCCCATGCTGAGCGACAAGCTCCGCTTCGAGTCCTCTTCGAACCCCGAGCCAATGAACATCGACTTCAACGGCCGAGAGGGCCTCGGCGACCGCAAGACCGGGGAAGATATGCCCACCGGTTCCTCCCCCTGCAATGACAACAAGGCGGTTCATGGACCCACCTCCCGAGACAGACCGAGGAGCATTCCTATTGATGTCAGTGATATCAGGAGATCAGTCTTGCCATAACTCACCAGAGGAAGCGGAATGCCTTTTGGTGGGAGAAGGTCGAGACAGACGAGAACATGAATCAGCGTTTGCGCTGCAAAGGCAAAACTCAGACCAAATGCCAAGATTGCGAGGTTGGCGGTCTCTTGGCGCGCAGCAATGCGCATGCCGCGCCAGGTTATAACTGCCGCGAGACCGAAGAGTACAGCCATTCCGGCAAGGCCGAGCTCTTCGCCCGTGATAGCGAAAATGAAATCCGTGTGAGGCTCCGGCAGGAAGAAAAGCTTCTGTAAACCCTCTCCGTAGCCACGACCCAGGAGGCCGCCGCTTCCGATCGAGACGAGGCTCTGGTACCCCTGCCAACCTGAAGAACTGATCGATGTAGTGCCGAAGAAAGCGCGCACTCTCTCCAGGCGGTATGGAGAAGTGAGAACTGCAGCCGCGAGGCAGACGACAGCAGCGGCTGCAGGCGCTGAGAACAGCTTCATAGGTATTCCTGCGACGAGAGCCATCGCAGCAAGCGTTACTAGCATCAGAGCAGACGTTCCAAGATCGGGTTCGGCTACTACCAGCCCGGCAGTAATGGCGCCAGCTCCGCAAAGAACGAGCAGGCGGCGCATTGGCCAATTCTCTACCCGAGCCAGGGCCAATTCGCGCGATGCGAACAACAGCAGAGCAAGGCGCGCCAGGACGGATGGTTGGAAGGAGATCCCTCCGAACGAGAGCCAGCGATGAGTGTTCGCGATAGGAGGCTGAAAGAATATCAGGATCAGGAGCACCCAACTACCGATCAGGGCTGGATAGACAAGTTGTTTGGAAGTTAGGTGTGTCACTTTGAAATGCATGATGATGACCATTACGGCCAATCCCATGAACGCAGTCATCGTCTGCCAGCTGAAGAAGTACGAGCCGGCACGGCCGTATCGCTCGGTTGCAATAGGCCATGAGGCCGATACGAGGATCGCTAGCCCGACCGAGGTCAGGAGCACGGCTGAGCCTAGTAGAAGGCGATCCACCTGCTGCTTCATCGGCATGGGGCGACCTCTTCTGCCTGAGCCAACTCAGCAAAACGATCTCCTCGTTCCGCATAGCCCGAGAACTGGTCAAACGACGCACAGGCGGGGGCCAACAGTACGGTATCGCCGGCCCGAGCTGCGATTTGAGCTTTCTTGATAGCCTCTTCCAACGTTCCGCAATCCTCGATCGGCGCTGTGTCGGAGAGGGCCTTCGCGATCTGACCTCGGTCGATTCCAATGAGGTAGACCTGTGCGGCAGCGCGTGAAACCTCCGCAGCGAGCGGTGAGAAATCCTGGCCTTTTGTCAGCCCTCCAAGAATCAGATGTACCTTCTGCATACCGTAGCCAGCGAGTGCTGCAACGGTTGCTCCGACGTTGGTAGCCTTGCTGTCGTCAACCCACTGTACGCCGTCGCGGATGGCAATGCATTTATGGCGATGGTCGAGACCGTCAAAGGTTCGCAGAGTGTCGGCGATTGCTGATCGAGCTGCACCAAGTGCCTGCGCTGCCAGTGCGGCAGCGAGAGCGTTGGCGACATTATGCAGACCTGCCAGGGCGAGATCTTCGCGAACGATCAATGGATGGTTGTCGAGGACGAGGTTTGAACCGTCAAACCAGGCATCACAAGGATCCTTGAGGGAGAACTCTCTTCGTTGAGCTCGCGTTGGTGTGTCGTGGGAACTCCGGTCGTCCAGGTTGAGTACCGCGAGGTGAGCTGCCGTCTGAAATGCGAAGAGGCGGCGTTTCGCAGTCTCATAGGAGGTCAGGTCGGGATGGCGCTCGAGATGGTCCTGACTGAGATTGAGGAAAACGCCTACCTGAGGCGCCATCTCAGTCAGGAGTTCGGATTGGAACGACGAGACCTCAAGCACCCAGGTGTCCCACTCGTCTGTAAGGACGAGTTCCGAGGCCGGTGGCCCGAGGTTACCTCCAGCGGCAACGGCGATGTCCGATCGTCGCAGCATTTCCGCAATCAGCACCGTGACGGTGCTTTTCCCGTTAGATCCTGTGATCGCAGCGAGGGGGGCACTGGGACGATGAAGCCACGCGTACTCCAGTTCAGACAGAACTGGCAGACCGCGAGCTTGTGCTGCCACGATGAGGCCCAAAGTTGGCGCGACGCCGGGACTCACCAGCACCAGGTCAATATCGTCGAGGCTTTGCTCGGGATGGCCGCCGAGGAAGGTTCGGGTAGAGGGTGGCAGGGTGGTGAGGTCTAGGGAGAGTTCACTTTCCGAACGGGAATCTGACAGGCTCACCGCAACGCCCCGGTTGGTGGCTAGGCGTGCGCCTGCCAATCCGGAGCTGCCCGCTCCGACCACCAGAATCCGTTGCAGTCGATTCAGATCCACAGTTACCTCAGTTTCAACGTTGCCAACCCGGCCAAAGCGAAGACGACCGAGAGAATCCAAAAGCGAACCACGACCTGTGTTTCAGTCCAACCCAATAGCTCGAAATGGTGGTGCAGAGGCGCCATCCTAAACACCCGCTTGCCGCGCAAGCGGTATGAGGTCACCTGAATCAGAACGGACGCGGCCTCCAGCACAAAGAGACCACCGACGAGGATAAGTAGCAATTCCTGTTTGGCAACGACAGCGACAATACCGATACCACCACCGAGCGCCAGAGATCCAACGTCACCCATGAAGACTTGAGCAGGATGACAGTTGAACCAGAGAAAGCCGAGGGGGGCGCCAACGATGGAACCGGTGAATACAGCAACTTCTCCAGCTCCTGAGACCGGTACGATGTGCAGATACTCTGAGATTCGTGCATGCCCGGCAATGTAGACAAACATTGTGTATGTCGAGGCCGCGATCACCATGGCGCCGATTGCGAGACCGTCGAGACCGTCAGTGAGATTGACGGCATTCGAAGATCCGAGCAGAACGAGCACAACAAAGGGCAGATACAACACTCCGAGTGGCAGGAGAATCTCCTTGAAGAATGGCAGGGCTAAGGCGCCAGCGTGCTCTGCAGGCGTTGCGATTGCACGTGTTGCCAAGCCTCCGGCCAGGCCGATAACCATCTGGAGTGCGAGCTTCTGTCGTGTTGTAAGACCGAGGTTGCGCCGATACCGGACTTTAATCCAGTCGTCGAGGAATCCGATGAGTCCGAAACCGAGAGTCACGAGCAGAACCGTCCACAGATAGCGATTCGTGAGATCGGCCCAAAGAAGGGTGGCAAGAGTGAAACTGCCGACGATGAGGACTCCGCCCATCGTAGGTGTGCCCGCCTTGGCCTGGTGATGTTGCGGCCCCTCCTCGCGGATGGCTTGGCGAATCTGCAGATTTTGAAGCTGACGTAAGAGCCAAGGCCCCACCATCAGGCTGATAAAAAAGGCGGTGGCGATCGCCAGCCCAGTCCGAAACGTAATGTAGCGAAAGACATTGAAGCCGATCGAATGTTCGCTCAGAGGGAGGAGCAGCCAGTACAGCATCAGGAAACCTCGCCTTCGAGCAAAGCGTCAACGGTGCGATCGAGTCCAACACCGCGTGATCCCTTCACCAACACGATGTCATTCGGAAGCAAGCGATCCTGAAGCTCAAGCGCCGCCGAGTGGGCATCCTGGGTGTGGACTACGGCTGTCGTAGGCATACCAGCTTCGATTGCAGCCGTCGCGAGACTGGCGGCATCGCCGGTGCCGACAGCGACCAGAACGTCGCATACTTCGGCTGCTTGTTGTCCCACCTGGCAGTGAGCTGATCTCGAGCGATCGCCAAGCTCATACATATCTCCGAGAACCGCCACGCGTCGTCCGGGAGTTGCGGCGAGCAGTTCGAGCAGTCGCTTCACTGCCAACGGGGAAGAATTGTAGCTGTCGTCGACCACCGTGACGTCATCGCGAGTTCTGTGGACTTGTCCCCTACGAGGTGCGGCTTGGAGACCACGCCCGCGTTCGGCAAGTTCAACAGCGGGCACGCCTAGGACCCAGGCAGCCGCAGCTGCGGAGAGGTAATTCTCCGCCTGGTGCAGACCGGGGACGGAAAGCGTGACTTCTTCCCGATCATCTTCGATGACCAGGTCGAAAACTGACCCAAGAAGACCACGGTTGCGGATCTTCTCGAGACGCAACGCCGAGGTGGGGGATCCATAGCGAACGGTGGTGACATGCGGAACGTGGAACGATTCCTGGTGAGGGTCATCAGCATTGATCACGAGAGTCCCACTTGGTTGAAGATAGCCGAGGAGTTCAGCCTTGGCACGTGCTACGGCTTCGATGTCGGCAAAGAATTCGGTGTGGGCCGCCGCGATGCGTGTGTAGAGCAGAATGTTGGGTTTGAGAATCGCTCCGAGCTGATGCAGTTCTCCGGGCAGGCTCATTCCGGCTTCGGCCACGAAGACCTCGATGTCCTCTGTTTGGCGCAGGAGTTGTGCAGGTAGGCCCAGGGTCGAGTTTCGGTTGCCTTGGGAAGCCCCTGTTGTGAAGCGCCCAGCGAGAAGATGGGCCAGGAAATCTTTGGTGGTTGTTTTTCCAACAGATCCAGTGAGGGCCACGATTGTCCATGACTTGCTGTCGCGCTCATAGCTGGCCAGGGCATGATATGAGGACAGTGGGTCGCGAGTCTGGATCAGGGCTCTGTCAGTTGGGAGGTTGGCCAGCTCGAAATCGCTGCAAACCAGAGCAGCAGAAGCCTCGTCAAGAGCCTGCTCGACAAACTCATGGCCGTCCTTGTGGGCACCAGTGAGGGCCACGAACAGATCGCCCGCTTCGAGCCTGCGAGAATCGACCTCGGCGCCGGTGAGCACGGCTGAGCCGTCACCAACGACGGTTCCACCGACAACCGCAGCGACTTGCTCCGCAGTCGCCCTCATACCTTGCCTCCGGCGAGCTCTCTGATTGTCTCCACGTCGTCGAATGGAATGCGGTTGCCTGCGATGAGTTGGTCGCGCTCGTGGCCTTTGCCGGCAACCACTACCAGGGAAGAATCGTCGGCGAGTTCAAGCGCATGAGCTATGGCGGCGCGACGATCAAGAATGATCTCAGGCTGCGACCCGGCCTTCCTGACGCCGAGCGCCACGGCCTCGGCGATCGACGCTGGTTCCTCACTGCGAGGATTGTCTGAGGTGACGACGATCAGATCGGCGATGCGTCCGACAGCTTCACCCATAGGACCGCGTTTTCCCTGATCACGGTCTCCGCCAGCACCAAACACCACGACGAGCTTTCGTTTGGTGATCGATCGGAGTGACGAGAGAACAGAATGCAATCCATCCGGCGTATGCGCGAAATCGACAAAGATAGGAAATGTCAGCTGCGTCGCAACCGGTTCCAGCCTGCCGGTGACGGGTGCGGCGTTTTCCAGCGCCGAGACGATAGCATCTGGCGGGAGTCCACAGGAGAATGCGGTCGCGGCTGCAGCGAGAGCGTTGCGCATGTTGTGGGCGCCGACCAGAGGGAGATGAAGAGCGAATTCACCGTCTGGAAGGACCAACCGGAAGTGGCTGCCATCGAGTCCAGCGTCAAGATCTCGCGCATGCACAGCGCCGGTGGTCAGTCCGTAGCTCACTGTGCGCGCAGAATCTTCCTCCAGGAGACGGCGACCCCAAGGATCGTCTGCCGGGATGACCCGAGTACCGTCTCTGTGGAGGTGATCGCCGAAAAGGCGTCGTTTGACCTCGAAATATGACTCCATGTCGCCATGGTAGTCGAGGTGATCGCGTGACAGATTAGTGAAAACTGCGACCGAGAACTCAAGACCCTCGACTCGGTGTTGATCGATCGCGTGGGACGAAACCTCAAGCACGGCTGTATCGCCGCCTGCCTGCTTGAGACGACCCAGCAGTGGTGCGAGATCTGTCGCCTCGGGTGTCGTACGTTCGGCACGCACAGCCTCGCCTGGGATGCGATATTCAAGGGTGCCGAAACAGCCTATGCTGTGGCCGGCGCTCTCGAACATTGCAGCAATGAGATCAGTTGTCGTTGTCTTGCCGTTGGTGCCTGTGATTCCGATAAGCCGTAGGGACTGCTGTGGTTCGCCGGCCAGAGCCCATGCGAGTCGAGCCATAGTGTGTCGGGGTTCTGAACTCGAGATCCATGGTAAAGACAGGGCAGATTGGTTATTCTGATCAGACAGCACTCCTGCCGCGCCGGAAGCAATTGCGCTATCGAGGAACGCAAGGCCATGTGTGTTCTCGCCGGGAAGAGCTGCAAAAATCCAACCTGGCTCCACTTTGCGCGAGTCGTGTGTCAGACCGTAGACCTCGACCCTAGGGTCACCTGAGATCACTGCCTCAGGACAGCGCAGTGTGAGATCGCCGAGCTTCATGTCGAAGCTCCAGAAGTCAAAGGCGCAGGTCGGCTGGCTGTCAGGGAGTCAGCCTCTTGGCCAACGAGTTGAACAGATGGTGGGATGCTAAGGAGATTCGCCGCACCTTCGGCAATTCTCGCGAAAATAGGAGCTGCCGCAGTAGAGGCCCAGAAATCGCCGGGCGGGTCCTCGATCTCTACAACGATGACAATCTTTGGCTTCGGAAGCGGTAAGAATCCGGCGAACCACGCGACATGATGTTCGTTGTCAAAGGCACCCAAGAACGTGCGCTGAGCGGTTCCGGTTTTGCCAGCGACTCTGAATCCGGGTATTCGGGCCAGCTCGCCGGTACCGTCCGCAACGACCTGCTCGAGCATTGAGCACACACGAGTCGCGATGCTTTCATCCAAGACCCGCACCGGGCTGTGGTCGGCGGGCACGATTGATTCATGGCGATTCGTGGCCTGGCGCACCAAGCGTGGGCGGCACAACCAACCGCCGTTGGCAATTGTGGCGTAAGCGGCGGCAACTTGGAGCGGGCTTGCCGTCAGCTCCTGCCCCAGGGCGAGGCCCGAAGGAGACATCTTTGACCATGAACTGGTCGAATGGAGAAGGCCTGAAGCCTCAGCAGGGAATTCCACCCCTGTTCTATGACCAAAGCCGAAGCAATGGAAGGTGTGCCACAGCAGGTCCTGTTCCAGCCGATGAGCAACGGTGATGATCCCGGCGTTTGCTGAATGAGCAATGATGGCGTCGAGATCGTAGAAACCCGGCTCAGCATGGTCGCGAATCCAGTGCCCGGCGACGGAAATGCCGCGATGAGTACAGTCAAACTTTTCGCCAGGTTGGACGACTCCGAAAGACAGTGCGGCCGCAGCCACGAATGGTTTGGCGGTTGATCCTGGCTCGAACGCATCCTGTACGGGGCGCAGTCTCCATCGTTCAGGTGCAACGTCTCCAGGTCTCGATGGGTCATATGAAGGCACGGAGGCTAACGCCAGCACGTCGCCGGACGAAACATCCAGAATGACGGCTGAACCGGCGCTGGCGCCCTGCGTCAAACGAGCCTTTTCGAGTTCACGCTCGCACAGAGCTTGAAGCCTGGCGCTTAAGGTGAGTTCCAGGTCATAGCCGGTGCGGCCGCGGGTCAACCTCTTCAACTGCACCTGTCGTTGGACAGCATCGCGAACGGCGAGATAGCGATCGGGCTCACCGGCGAGCAACTCGTTATAGCGATGCTCAAGGCCGGCTCTTCCAACTATCTTCAGCTCCTCTCGGCCGACGAAGCCGAGTACGGCGGCGGCCAGGGTGCCTGACGGGTAGATCCTTTCAGAGTCTGGAACCAGCACGACGGCATCGGGTGCAAGTCTTCGAACTGCTTCGGCGACCTCGCTGGTGGTTTCTTTAGCGAGCCATACGGCACGTTGCCCGGTCATGAGGCGAGATGCGAGTTCCTGTTCTGGCGAGCCGACCAGTGGAGCCGCAGCCGCGGCAAAGAGCCTTGGGTACTCGAGAGCGGCAGTATCGACTTGGATCGCCATTCTATCGAGCGATGCAGCCAATACGTATCCTTCACTAGAGCGAACACTAGCGCGAAGGGTGGGGACTTCGAGCGTGCGCTGTTGCTGACGTCGCGCACGTTTCTCCCATGAGTCATGCTCGATCACAGCGATTTGAGTAGCCCTTGCAATCACGGCGAGCGCACATAGTGTGAGCGCGGCAACCAGGATCTTGAATCGGCCGCTATTCATTGCTCACCCCGAGAGATCAGTGCTGTGTGCGCGAGGGCTGGGTGCGGCTGCTCGAGACCGAGAGCTGAGGCCCGCAGCGCTAGGGTTGCCGGATCCTGCCATTTCTGCAGCCGTAGGATGAGTTCTTTCTCGCGTTGTTCCAGACGATGGACGTCCGATTGAAACTTGATGAGGTCGTAGTGCAGCGAGATTCGACGCAGCCGAGGCCAGCCGATGAGCGTGAGAGCGAGTAAAAGGCATACCGCGATCAAGAGAACGCTGACCAGAGCCTGGGCCCAGCGACGATCTCGCTGGCGAACCAGGAACCGGTTCGTGGGTCTCGGGATCGCGACGTCCATCACAGTTCCTCATCCAGTCGTTCAACAGCACGCAACCGAGCCGAACGGGCGCGAGGATTTTCGGCGACCTCCTCCTCAGAGGGACGGATTGGTTTGCGGGTGAGGACTTTGACTCGTGTTTGGGCACCGCATGCGCAAATAGGAAGACCGGGAGGGCAAGTACACGATCCTTCCATTCTGCGCAGTGTGTGTTTCACAATCCGATCTTCGAGCGAATGAAAGCTGATGATCGCGAGCCGTCCGCGCGGTGGAAGGATGGAAATCGAGGGTTCGAGGAAAGATCGGAGCTGGCCGAGTTCGTCGTTAACTGCAATGCGTAGCGCCTGGAAAGTGCGTGTCGCTGGATGGATACGTTCGGTTTTGCGGGAATGAATGATGTTACGCACAAGGCGACTCAGCTGGCCCGTAGTTTCGAAGGGGACCTGCGCTCTCTGCTGACAGATCGCGCGGGCAACCTTTCGTGAGTGTCGTTCTTCTCCGAACTCCCACAGGATCTGCATCAGTTCCTCCTCTGAGACGGTGTTGACCAATTCAGCAGCGGTTCGACCGGTTGTGCCCATCCGCATGTCGAGGGGGCCGTCGGTATGAAAGGAGAACCCGCGTTCGGGGGTGTCGAGCTGAAGGGATGAGACGCCGAGATCAGCGAGGATAGCGACCGGCCGTGCGAAGTCCGAGGAGTCCGACAGCAGATCGGGGAGCTCTGAAAGAGTGTGTTGCGCAAAACGGGTGCGGTCTGAGAACCGTTCCAACCGCTTGGCAGCGAAAGTAAGGGCTGAGGGATCTCGGTCAAGAGCGAGCAGCTGAAAGCCAGGCTCCGCCTCGAGAAGGGCAACAGCGTGACCGCCGAGGCCAACTGTGCCATCGACCAGCAGCCCCGGTGCGGCCGGGCGCAGCAACTCGACCACTTGCTGGCAGAGTACCGGCTCGTGATGAGGGGACAAGGCTGACCTCCATCACAGCTCCAGCTGGGCGAGCTCTTCAAGTTCCTCATCGCTCAATGACGGTTCCTTGAGAATCGACGCAGCTCGGCTACGGCGGGTAATGGCGAGATGATTGATTCTGCCGGAAACGACGACCTCTCCGTCTATTTCGACCATCTCTCGAAGAAGTGCGGGCACGAGTAGACGACCGTGATCGTCAATTTCTACCGACTGACCATAGTTGACTCGTTCGATGAGTTTCAGAACGGCCGGCTTCATCGCTGGTTTTGCCAGGAGCTGCTCTTCAAAGACCTGCCAGGTATCTAAGGGATATATGCGAAGCTCATGGGGGAAGAATGAGCATATGAATACCTCGCGGCCGAAACCGATTTCCATCTGTTCGCGGAGACGGGCCGGTAGTTTGACCCTTCCCTTCGCATCGATAGTGGCTGGCGAACCTCCGCGGAAACGCTCCAAAAGACCCCCTTGAGCACCAGGAAATAGCTGAATTCACAGCAACTTCCCACTTTTGCCCACTTTAAGCTACATCTGACCACTCAATCATGAGTGGATCTTCTCGTCCTGTCAAGGCTTTGAGGCGCTGAATTTAGTGATACGAACTACTGTAAGCAGTGGTATTTGCGGGGTGAACATGAAGTTGGCGAAGGGCCGGAAATGGCGTTGGCGGCAAACTGCAGCAAAGGGGCAGGCTTTGTGCATCCCGCCGCATGTGATGATAGAGAGTCTGCCAAAGACGCACTGCCTGCTCCTATTCTTTGCGTTCAGGGCACTTGCAGCGAAGTTTGGGACCACATTGAGTACGGTCAAATGGCCTGCAAGCTTCGGTACAGCAGGATAAGCCATTTCTCAGCCGCGCAAATCACCCACCTTGGGTAGAATAGGGGCGCTGTGAAGGAAGTTGAGATCAACCGCGTCGGCGTTGTCGTCAAGGGTTCCAGTTCGGAGGCCATAGAACTTGGTCGCCAGCTTCTCGCTGAGCTGAAACGACTGGACATTGTGCCGGTCGTTGATCGCGAGTCATCCGCTGCTTTGCGGGCCGACAACGGGCTGGAGCGATCCGATCTTGCCGCAAATGTCGATTTGATCGTGGTGCTTGGTGGAGATGGGACGCTACTGTCTGTGACCAGGGGCGAACTCCGGGGCACTCCGATTCTCGGCATCAACATGGGAACTCTGGGCTTTCTGACTGAACATCCAGCAGAGAGTCTGTTCCCGATGCTCCATGCAGCCGTCGAAGGAAAAGCGGTCTTCGAAAAACGTGAGCGCCTTGAGGTGAGCGTCGTCACACCTGGCCGAGATGCAGTGCGCCGGTTTGTGCTCAATGATGCGGTCATCAACAAATCGGCCTTGGCTCGCATGTTGGTGCTCTCGCTGCACGTAGACCACCAGTTTGTAAGCCGGTTTCGAGCCGATGGCTTGATTGTCGCCACACCGACCGGCTCAACAGCCTACAATCTCTCCGCCGGTGGGCCGATTCTCTATCCGACGTTGGAGATCATTGTCGTTACGCCTATTTGTCCTCACACGCTGACCAACCGACCCATAGTATTGTCCTTCGATTCGGAGCTTGAGATACGCCTCGAGAGTCCATCGGAGGAGGTATTTCTTACCCTGGATGGGCAGGAAGGATTCCCGCTCACGAACCGGGACCTGGTGCGAATTCGGCGATGCTCGGAACCTGTGCGTCTGATCATCGCGCCGAGCCGTTCGTACTTTCAGGTACTCCACCACAAGTTGAAGTGGGGAGAACGAGCCGGCTGAAGTATCGCCACCTGCGGCGCACCCTCATAGCGGTGCCTGCGGCAGTGGCGTTTTTTACCCTCCTTGTGGTGGGTCTGAGATTCGCTCTGGAGAGCGCCCCCGTCCAAGAGACCGCCCGTCGATGGATCATCTCGAAGATTGAATCGGCGACAGGCTTCGAAGTCACGATTCGTCGATTGAGGTGGAGCCTACTCCTGCCTTCCGTTGAAGTAGAAGAAGTCCGCGTTCTCGGAGGAGGGATTCAGGCGGACGTAAATGCGGCGCGGATCGAACTTGGCGGCATTCGAATTTTGGAGCGTGAGCTTCGAATCGACTCGGTGTCATTGAGTGGTGTGCGCGTCGAAGCCATCGGCATTCCGAAACAGCGTCGTAGTCAGGGATCAAGCTGGCTGAGGCTTTGGGTAGGCCACCTCGACGCCAGAGATGTTGAGATGGTTGGGCGCGAGCTTCCCGGCAGGCTCTCGGTTGAGGTCTCGGACTTAGATGCGACTTGGTCCATGATCGATGGTCCACCGCGAGGATTTCTCCGCATTGGGCGGGCTCGCGTCGAGGCACCTGGAATCGAGCCTGTGGATCTCGCTCTCGGAGCGCGCTTCCGGAACGAGGATGCATTCAAGGTAGAGCGGTTCTCGGTGTATTCAGATGGATTCAAGCTCGATGGATCTGGTCTGATCACTCGCCAAGGGACTCCGACGATGCGGGCGCACGGACAACTCGATCTTGAGGAGCTCGATCGTGTCGTGCGGGCACGAGCCGGCCTGAAGGGTCGTGTTTCTCTCGACATCGTTCTCGACGGCAACCTGAGCCAACCGCTCACAGCGCGGGTCATGGGTGATCGTGTTCAAGCGTCGGGATTTCCTGTTGCGAGAATAAGAGGTGCCGTTCGAGTTGGTGCAGACGGCGTTGTCGGGACCTTGGAACACGGCATCTTTCACGGTGGCAATGTGCACGGTGAATATCGCCTCGATGGACTTGGGCCACCCTTCCGCCAGTACGTCTCGCTTGAGGGGCAGCAGATGGATCTGGCTGGCCTACTCACTAATCTCGGCGTTCCTCCAGGAGATCTGAGCGCGCAAGTGGATGTCGATGGTGAACTAAGGTGGCTTGGTCGAAGAGTGCCGCAAGGAAGCGGATCGGCTCGTGCACTGCTCACCCCAGGTGAAGGAGCACTTCCTGTTTCAGGGCAGGTACAAGCCCGACTTGAAAGCAGGGGAGTGATTCAGTTCGGCAGCCAGGATCTCACCATCGGGACATCGAGTCTGTCGTGGCAAGGACCGCTCACTCTGGGGCGGTGGGAACCTGCCTGGGCGGTGCGTGCTCGGCCAGCTGTATTGGAAGAAATCGGACCCCTCGTCAACACCTGGCTGGGGAGTGAGATTATCCCACCTACGCTGGCAGGAACTGGAGATCTGCAGATCTCGTTTGCTGGTCCATGGAGCCACTTGCGAGTAGGTCTCCGTCTGGATGCTTTCCCCCTGGAATATCCTCCGATGCTTTTTGACCGTGCAACGGTCGATGCAGAGATCGCCGATGGAGTGTTCGCACTCGAGTCTGCCCTGTTCCAAGTTGCCGAAGGGGACGGTAGAGTCTCCGGTCGCATCGCGTGGAACGCTCCGGACGATGAGCAGATCGACTTGAGCATTCGAAGCCAGGACATTCCGCTCGACCGGGTCGCTGAGTGGATAGATCTTCCTCCGACCGTGAGTGGAGAGGGCTCGTTCACTGGGCGACTCCGAGGCTCGTTGCGCGCGCCGCGAGGATCGTGGGCCCTCGGGCTATCAGATGTGGTCGCCGCTGGGACTCGAATTGGAGACGGCTCCGCGGTGATCGCTCTGGAGAATGGTCGATTCTTGGCCCGTGATGTCTCCTTCACTGAAGGGCTCAAGGGGAGCGGTTGGTGGCATGTCTTCGGGCATGAGCTAGGCTGCGATCTGAGTTGGGACCAGCTGCCGCTCGGAGCCCTTGGAGAAACAGTGGTGGCTTTGATCGGTGAAGAGGCTGATGCTCGAATTGAGGGTCGCTGGCCTCTAGACGCAGCACCGATCGGTCGCGTTGAAATTCGTGGTCAAGGCCTTGAGGTGGCACTAGTAGGTCGTGAGGATTCGGTCGACGCAAGTTTCGTTGTAGAGGGTGTAGGCAGAGCATCGCTCGAGCTGCAGGGAGATTTGGAGGATGGATGGGTTGGAGACGGTCGGGTCGAATTGGAGGTCGCCCAGGAGGTTGTCGCACGCCTCTTGCCAGAAGTTGACATACCCCTCTCTGGAGGAGGAGCTGCTCGCGTCGCGCTATCCATACCGCTGAGTGAGCCTCCTCGGATGGAGGGTGAACTTGAAGTCCTTGACCTAATTCTGGACGATCGTCCGATCCGGCTTGTCGAACCGGCTCGGTTTTCGGTCTCAGAAGAAGGCTTTCATCTTGACGGCTTGCTCCTTCGAATACTTGAAGACGAGCTTTTCATGCGCTGGACTGCATTCGCGGATGGCAGGCTGGAAGGGAACTTCTCAGGAACTCTTGATGCACTGCTGGCGCGCTTCCTGATACCGGAGTGGGAACCGTCGGGAAAGGTGAGTGGAATCGTCGAGTTGCTCGGAACAATGGATCAACCCAGGCTGGAGGGAATTGCCGAGCTAACGCAACTCTCGTTTCGGCTGCCCGGAAGCCGTCAAGTAGTTTCGGGTGTCACTGGAACGATGTTGCTTTCGGCCGATGAGGCGGTTTTGGAGGGTTTGGACTTCCGATTTATGAACGGCCTCGGTCGCTGTAGTGGAACCCTACGGCCGCGCGAGAGAACAGTTGAATTGGCTTTGGATGGGACGATCGAAAGACTCACAGTGCCTCTCTTCCCGGGACTCGAACCTCGGCTGGCTGGGGTGTGGCGATTGCAGGGCCTCGGCGATGAGCTGGAGTTGTCGGGTGACTTAGCCATCGAACATGCGGGATTGCGACGCAACGAAGATCTGGCGACGATTCTCGTCGATTGGTTCAACCAACCGGAAACCCCGGCACTTGAGCGAGGCTTGGCCCTGGATCTGCACATTGAGGCTGATCGGACTCTTGAGGCGAGAACACCAGTATTGCGCCTCTTAGGCTCCGCCTCCCTGGACATTACAGGGACCACGATTCGACCAGGATTGGTAGGCAAGATAGATTTTCAGGAAGGAGGAGAAATCACTTTCCTCGGAGCACGTTATGAGCTCGAGCGAGGCAGTGTCACCTTCTCAGATCCAACAACCATCGACCCGTATGTGGACTTTCAGCTGCGGGCCTGGGTTGAAAGCTACCAGGTCATGGTCGGGTTGACCGGTACCTTTGATCGGATGGTGCCGTCATTCGCCTCTGATCCTCCGCTTCCAGAGGCCGAGATCTTTTCGCTCATGACGATCGGGCGCAGGAACGAGACCGCGGATGGCCGAGCGGTTGGCATGGGACTCGCCTCTGCCTTCATCAACCGTGAACTCAACGCGGAACTTGAGCGTCGTGCCCGTGAGTTACTGCCCATCGACCAGGTTCGAGTTGATCCGTTCTCTGAGGCCGCCACCGGAAGCCCAACTGCTCGCATCACGATGGTCAAACAGGTCTCGCCGAGATGGACTGTCGTCGTGCAGGGTAATTTGTCGACGAACCGTGAAGAGGTCGTCGTCAGTCGTTGGCACCTCAGCCGAGGTCTATTTCTGGAAGCTACGAGAGATCTCGATGGAAGTTACGCCATTGACGTCAAGATTCGAAGGCGGTACTGAGATATGACGATCGATGGCAGGTTTCCAGCACTGGCCTTGTGGCTTCTGAGCTGCGTGGTCGGGCTGAGTGCCGGCTCAGTCTCAGCAGTTCAGGAAACAAGTTCTGTCAGGGTTACCAATGCCAGAGTGGAGTCAGACGAGCCTGGAAGATCTGACGAGGTTCTTAGCCTACTGAACATTGAGATCGGTAAGCCCCTCGATCGAGCTGAACTTCGGCGCCGCATCCGGGCGATGTATGCCAGTGGAGAGGTTGATACCTTCAGGGTTGACACTGAGCCGACACCAATTGGTCTCTCTGTAGTCATCCATATCAGCTATACGCCACTTGTAGAAGAGATCAAGATTGAGGCCCCGCGAACCTGGCGACGAAGAATTCTTGATTGGCTGGACGTTCGGCAAGGATCGAAAGTCTCAACCGCCAGAATTGAGTCGGGCGTGAGAAGGGTGAACCGTCGGCTGCGTGAACGAGGCTACGAGAATGCGACTATCGAGCCAGAACTCCACTTCGATCGCTCCCGAAACACGGTTCGACTGCTACTCCCCGTAGATCTGGGCGAACCCCTTCGCATTCAGTCACTGCACGTGATCCATTCGCGAAGCCGGGGTCGCCTGGACGCAGTTGAGGTTCCGTTCAACCGTGGCGCGATTCTGACACTTCGGCTCGAGGAGAGACTTCGAAATGAAGCCGAGGAGGAGTTTCGGCGACACGGATTCTGGGAAGCTATCGCGATTGGTAGCGAGAGGTTGACAACCGACGCTGGGGTGAGTCTCCAGGTTATCGTCGACACTGGAGCGCGGTACAGGCTTGAACTCGAATGTCCGGCCGAAGCGGAAGATTTGGTGCGGTCGGCCCTTCCGGATCCGGCAGAGGAACCGCTCCATCCAGCTCAGACAAACGTCATTTCAGAGATGGTCAGAGAACGCCTCCAAGCCGAAGGACATCTTCTGGCGACGACCCAAGCCGAACTGGTAGCTGAAGAAGATGAACGAATTCTGAGGATTCGAGCAGACCCGGGACAACATCGCCGGGTGAGCGAGGTCGTATTTGACGGAGCAGCTAGCCTATCTGAAAAAGACCTGCGACGTGCGATTCGGGTCCGCAAGGGAAGAACAGGTGGATGGCGAGGCCAAGAGGTCACATCGTCGATGCTCGAGCGTGACCGACGGGCGATAGCTGATCTCTACCAATCCCGCGGATTCGCTGACGTCTTGGTCGAGCCGGCGAGAATCGAGGCAGTCGAAGACGACGCTGTTCGCGTGGTTTTCCGATTGCATGAGGGCCTGCGATGGAGCCTCGATCAACTTCGCTATTTCGATTTTCCTGTCGAGGTCGCGTGGGCCATCGAAGAGATGGGTCAGACTCTGATCCGTACTGGGCCTTGGGATGAGCGGAGCATCGAACGGGCCCGGTTGCGTCTCGAAGCGGCGCTCGCGAGTTCGGGATATCCCGACGGAACCGTTCGCGTAGAGTCCAGTACCTTTGCGGTCGGCTTGGTTGGCATCGTCTTTCGCGCGAATCCCGGCCAGTATGTGAGGTTCGGCGAGATCATTGTTTCTGGTCTCAAGCGAACTCGTAGAGGTGTGGTTCAAGGAACCCTGGATAGGGCAGAAATTGTCTCTGGTGAGCCATGGTCGCTCGATGCGATGCTCAACGCGCAACGGGAACTCTACGAACTCGGACTCTTTCGACGGGTGGAGTTCGTGGCTGTTCCAGGCGATGCACGTAGGCCGGTGCGCAGCGTTGTACTGAGGTGCGAAGAGGGCGAGCAACGGTCCTACCTTGCCGGCATTGGATGGGACACGGTGAGTCGTGCTCGCGTCACTCTGGGGTGGTCTCATCTCAACGTTTTGGGCGGTGCACACGCTTTTTCGTCAGAGGTGAGGCTTTCAGGTCTGGAACAGCGATTCCAAGCCTCCCTTCACGAGTCCAGGCTTCCGTACATTGGTGTTCCTGGCTACGTCGTTGCTTACTGGACGGAAGAAGTATTTCCTACTTACTCACAGCGCAGAACAGGCCTTTGGTTCGAAGCGGGTGATCGGCGCCGGCGCCCATGGCGACCATGGCTTCGCTACGAATATCAGCTTGTCAGGCCGGATGCTCCTGACGAGATAAAATCTGAACTCGAACGTCGCGAGCAAGAGGTTCGGATTTCATCGCTTACCCCAACGCTTGAGTGGGACACTCGAGATGATCTCCTCTCACCCACCCGGGGGGTGTTGGCTCGGGCGTCTCTTGAGTATGCTTTTCCCCTGTTTCAGGCAAACGTAAAGTTTCTCAAATTGCGGACTGACTTCTCGCTTCACAAGCAGACTCGACATGGAGTCGCGGCAGTAGGTGTGCGCCTGGGTGCGATTCGTCCGTTGGGTCCTGATAGCGATGACCCTCCCAATCTTCAGGTTCCGATCAATTCCCGTTTCTTTGCGGGAGGGCCGTCAACACATCGAGCATTTCCTCTCGACTATCTTGGTGTTCCAGGGCAGACCCTCAATGAGAGCGGTGATCCGATGGGTGGGAACGCCCTGGTTTTGATAAATCTCGAGTATCAGCGTCACGTCAGCGGACCGTTCTCGGCGGTTGTGTTCATCGACGGAGGTAACGTGTGGGCGGAGCCCGCTCAAGTGAAGGCTGGTGACTTGCGGTGGGGATTTGGCCTCGGAGTTCGCTACGACACTCCAGCTGGACCGCTCCGAGCGGAGTACTGTGCCAAGCTTGATCGACTCGAAGGCGAATCGCGTGGAGAGTTCTTTTTCTCTTTCGGTATTCCGTTCTAGTTTGGATCACGCTCGTCCGTGGAATGTGACGAATGATACACCACACGGTGTGGTGTATTTCGTAGTTCGTTCTTCACAGCGAACGAGCGCCAATAGTGCGGTCTAGCTGCTACGATGGAGCCCATGACTGAAATGAGTACCACAACGGCTGCTGTCTTGGTCGTCGTAGGAATCGCGTGCCTTGGATTGGGAGCAGCGTGGCTCGTGGATGGAGCGTCTCGTCTGGCGCTGCGACTGGGAATACGGCCGATGGTTGTCGGATTAACCGTTGTTGGATTTGGCACATCGATGCCCGAGTTCTCGGTCTCTGTTCTGGCAGCGGGGCGCGGCAGCGGCGGGCTGAGCATCGGTAACGCTGTCGGATCCAACGTCATGAATCTATTGCTGGTGCTCGGTGTCTCCGCGATACTTATGCCGATTGCCGTAACACAGGATCGGCGCTCGATTCTGAGAGACCTGATCTTCGGATTGGTGCCTGCAATCATCATCGTTGCCATGGCCTGGGACGGTCAACTTGATCGTCTTGCTGCGGTGAGCCTCATCGTCGTGTTCTTTCTCTTCATGTTTACATGTGTTCGACAGGCACGTCGCGGCTCCGAGACCCCGGTGATCTCCGGGGGCAGCCTTGGGCGCCAGATCATTCTGGTGTGCATCGGTATTGTAGTGCTCGTCAGTGGTGCTGAACTCATGGTTCGTGGGGGTGTGAGAATCGCCGAGACTTTCGGTGTGTCGGAGGCTCTAATCGGTCTCACTCTGGTTGCTTTCGGAACCTCATTGCCGGAACTCGCGACTTCTGTTGTGGCTGCGCTGAGGCGAGAGTCCGAGATTTCGATCGGCAATGTGCTCGGCTCGAATGTTTTCAATCTTGGACTCATAGTGGGCACCGCCTTCGCCATACGACCGGGTAAAGTGCCCGTGTGGGTGGTGCAACAAGACATTCCCCTTCTGGTCCTGGCGACAGCCTTGGTGGGTGCCCTGATACTTGGACGTGGAAAGATTCGGCGGCGCGAAGGGGCTCTCATGATAGGAGCGTTCTGTGCGTACTTTCTGTTTGTCTTTCTACGGGGAGGCTAGTATGAGGAGCTTTTTGGTTCACTCGATGACATTGTTGTTGGCATTGTGGGCAGGTACTGCTTGGTGCCAGGGCCTCAACCAGGTTTCTGCCCGCGATGTGAAGATTGATGTGTCGGAGTCTGCCAGTAATCACTTGTCCATGTTGTTGAATGGCGGTAGAGAAGGCGTGGAACTCGTTTCGACCAAGATGGTATGGCAACCAATGCAGATGCCGGCTCCTCCGGCTGCTGCTGGCGATGGTGTTTGGGTTGAGATTCTGAGTGCCCGCCTGGAGTTGCTCGCTCGTGTACCTGCAGGCTTGCCTGCCAAGGGTGAAACCTGTTTCATCAAGGTGCCTGTGCCCAGAGGCACGTGGTGGGCATTGATAGTTCGCCGAGAAAGTGATGAGACTGAAATCCTCGCGCGCATCCAAGTCGGGGTACAGATAGCAAAAGAACTCTCCGAAATCAATACGATCAGCCAATAGAGTCGATCAGAAGCAGAGTGACATCACATACGTTGGTGCCGGTCGGGCCTATGATGATCGCGTCCTCGCTAGCAGCTAGAGCCGAAGCACTGTCATTGTCAGCGAGAGCTGACTCTGGATCTATGCCGCAGGCGAGAATTCGCCCCCACGTCGAAGGATCCACAATTGCACCGGCATGAGGGCTATGCCCGTCGATGCCATCAGTTCCCGCTGCCAATACAGCACAGCGTCCGGCATTGTGGAGCAATTGAGCGGCTGCGAGCGCGAGTTCTTGATTGCGACCTCCTCTTCCTTGGCCGGTGACCGTAACTGTCGTTTCGCCGCCAAAGACAATGGCTAGCGGGCTCGCAGAATTCACCGCCATGGCCAATCCGGCGAGTTGTCTGCCTCGGGCTGATGCCTCTCCGGTCAACGCAGTTTCGAACTGTATTGTTTGATATCCGCGATCATTCAACTCTTGGGCCGCAGCTCTTGTCGCGGACTGGTTGTTGGCGAGGATCAGCGTTTGAGCACGCGAGCTCCGTTGAGCTTGGAGGTCGGCTTGAAAATCGCTGGAGCGTTTTTCGAGCAGGGCATGCACTGCGCGAGGAATCGAGGCCATTCCACCGAAGCGCTCGAATACCGCAACAGCGTCTCGGGCAGTCGTCGGTGATGGGACCGTTGGGCCGGAGGCTATATCCGGCAGGCTGTCACCCAGCACGTCGGAGAGCACCAGCGTCTGGACCTGGGCTGGGTAGGCGGCCAGTGCGAGGCCGCCGCCTGCCGCCACGAGGAGTTCTCTGCGTACCGTGTTGAGGTCCCCTATCGGAGCCCCTCCAGTAATCAGTGTTCGGGTTACAGCCTGAACGTCTTCGAGGGTGATCCCGGTTCGGGGTGCAGCCAGCAGGGCCGAGCTACCTCCGGACAATAGGACCAGCAGCGAGTCGTCTTCGTTGAGTTCGCCGACCCGCGTAAGAAGGTGGTGAGCTGAGATCTCGCCCTCTTGGTCGGGTATGGGATGAGCTCCTCGCAGAACAGTAGATTTGGCCACAAGCTCCGAGGTTACGGAGACGCCGTGTGGCGCAAGGATGACAATTTCGTGCGGCCAGGTTGGTGCGTGGCGCAGAAAGGCGGAACAGAGAGATGGCGCCGCCTTGCCGACGGCGACCAAGATGCGTCGCCCGCCTAAACTGCACAGACGCTTCCCAGCAATGAAGAGGTCATTTTCGTTGCTGACGATCTTGTCAGCCAGAACCTGATCGGGTTGAGACGCCCCCACCGCGCTTTGGAAAGCAGCGAGAGCATCCTCGCGGAGTGTGGCGTAGGGGCCGTTTGAGTTCATGCTCCTACTAGTATCTGTGATCAGTCTATTCTGTGCCGATGGCGTCGCTATGTTCGACCACGATGGCGAGCTTTCCTTCGTGAACTTCTATGCGAACGGTGTCGCCCTCCCCTAGCGAGCCCGAGAGGACCGATTCGGCCAGTGGATCTTGGACCAGGGTTTGGACGGCCCGCTTGAGCGGGCGCGCCCCAAAGTCAGGATCGAAGCCCTCGCGGGCCAGCAACTCGAGGGCCGCTTCGCTTGGATCGACCACGATGCGGCGATCCTCAAGCAGGAGATTAAGACGATCGATCTGAATGCGAACTATCTGCCGCATATGCTCGAGTTCGAGGCGGTGGAAGATGAGAACCTCATCGACACGGTTGAGGAACTCCGGCCGGAAATGCAGCTTGAGTTCGGCTTGAACAAGTTCGGTCATGCGATTGCGTTCGCTTTCCGAGAGCGCCTGAATATGGTGAGATGCGATGTTCGACGTCATGATGACGATCGTGTTGCGGAAGTCGACAGTGCGACCCTTTCCATCCGTGAGTCTTCCGTCATCGAGGAGTTGGAGCAACACGTTGAAGACGTCCGGGTGGGCCTTCTCGATCTCGTCGAGAAGCAGCACCGCATACGGTCTTCGCCGCACTGCCTCAGTAAGTTGGCCCCCTTCGTCATAGCCGACATAGCCGGGGGGAGCCCCGATCATTCGAGCTACGGAGTGCTTCTCCATGTATTCCGACATGTCGAGGCGAAGCACGGCGCGTTCGTCATCGAACAGAAATTCGGCAAGAGTGCGAGCCAATTCTGTCTTTCCGACACCGGTCGGGCCAAGGAAGAGGAAGGATCCGATTGGTCGGTGTGGATCCTTCAGGCCAGCACGAGCCCGACGCACAGCTGCGGCAACGGCTCGGACAGCATCGTCTTGGCCGATCACGCGCTGCTGGAGGCGCGCTTCCATCTGCAGCAGCTTTGACTTCTCACCTTCGAGGAGTCGTGTGACCGGAATGCCGGTCCAACGCGAAACCGACTGCGCAATGTCTTCGTCGGTCACTTCTTGAGAGAGGATCGACCCATGGTCTTGTTGATGCTGGTCAAGTGACAAGGTCGCCGTTTCCAGCTCCTTCTCGAGTTGAACCAGAGAACCGTATCGGAGCTGGGCAGCCTTTTCGAGGTCGCCTTCGCGCTGGGCCCGCTCGGCGGAGTCCCGTGTTTCCTCGATTTGTTCCTTGAGCTGCGAAACGGATGAGATGAGATCCTTTTCACTCTGCCAGTGCGCTTTCATGCCAGATATCGACTCATTAAGTCCGGCGAGTTCAGATTCGATGGCATCGAGGCGCTGGCTCGACGCGACATCCTTCTCCTTGCTCAGCGCGCGGCGTTCGATGTCGAGTTGCAGTGCGCGGCGTTCGAGTTGGTCGATCTCGGTTGGCAGGGAGTCGATCTCAATGCGCAGACGAGAGGCGGCTTCGTCCATCAGGTCGATCGCCTTGTCGGGGAGGAAGCGGTCTGTGATGTAGCGCTGCGAAAGTGTTGCCGCTGCAACCAACGCAGCGTCTGTGATGCGCACTCCGTGGTGCACTTCGTATTTCTCTTTGAGTCCGCGCAGAATCGCGATGGTCTCTTCGGTGCTCGGTTCACTGACCAAGACGGGCTGGAATCGGCGCTCGAGAGCGGCGTCCTTTTCAACGTGTTTGCGGTACTCGGTCAGTGTCGTAGCGCCAACACAGCGGAGCTCACCTCGTGCGAGGGCGGGTTTGAGAAGGTTGGCAGCGTCCATCGCGCCCTCAGCGGCTCCAGCGCCGACCAGGGTGTGGAGTTCGTCGATGAAGAGCAAGACCTCGCCTGCCGAGTCTGTGACCTCTTTGAGCACTGCCTTCAATCGATCCTCGAACTCGCCACGGTATTTAGCGCCAGCGATCAGCGCTCCCATGTCGAGTGCTACGACTCGCCGCCTTGCCAGGATCTCTGGAACATCACCCACGGCAATTCTCTGGGCAAGCCCCTCCGCTACAGCTGTTTTGCCGACACCGGGTTCTCCGATCAGCACAGGGTTGTTTTTGGTTCTGCGGGTCAAAACCTGCATGACTCGGCGAATCTCGTCATCGCGCCCGATCACTGGATCGAGCTTTCCTGCCGCGGCGAGTTCCGTAAGGTCTCTGCCGTAGCTCTTCAGAGCTTCGTACTTGGACTCCGGATTCTCATCTGTCACACGATGCGATCCGCGCAGCTCCTGGATCGCCCGTAGGAGTTCGTCCTGAGAGACTCCGTTGGCGGCCATAACCCGCGCAGCCACATCTTCTGGCTCCGCGGCCAATGCAAGGAGTAGATGTTCGATCGAGACGTATTGGTCTTGAAATTGCGGGGTCAGCTGAGCAGCCTTGGAAAGAACTGAGCGAAGTTGTCGCGACGGATGGGGTTCGGCGCCGCCCTGAGCCGCCGGAAGTCGATCCAGCTCCACCAGCAACTCGTTCTCAAGTGATACCGACTGCGCTCCGGCCCTTGCCAGGAGACGTGGGGCGATACCCTCTTCTTGGCGCAGCAGTTCCAGCAGGAGATGGGAGGGACGAACCTCTGGATTACCGCGCTCCATGGCGCCTTGAGCCGCTTCTTGAATGGCCTCTGCGGCCTTCACTGTGTATCGATCATTGATGCTCATTTGGCCTCCTTGGCGACATCTATCCGAGTTCGATAGATCATAGAATATGAGTCAACTGTTGTCAAATCCAAGAATGTGATATATGAGTGCTGCATTAGCATATTTAGAGCCAAGCCCTGGATTGCGTCTCCATATACAATAGATCGAGTACCAGACCTACCAAGGGAGCAGCGCATGGGTGATCAGGACGTGCAAGAGAAAGTGCGGCAGGAAGAACTTCGTGTCTTCCTCAAGCATCTCCTCGAAGACGTGCGTGCCTTTGAACGAATGCTCGAGATCGGCATGTTCGAGAGCGACACACGTCGCATCGGAGCTGAGCAGGAAGTTTTCCTTGTTGATCGACGCTGGCGACCAGCGCCGATAGCACCTTCCGTCATCGAGGAAATCGATGACCCTAGCTTCACGACCGAGCTTGCGCGCTTCAACCTCGAAATCAACCTTGATCCGCTCTCCTTCGGTGGGGATTGCCTGCGGCAGATGGAGAATCAGCTCGAGGAGGCGTTGGAGAAGGCGCGGAGTTGCGCAGCAAGGCAGGACGCTGCGGTGGTGTTGACCGGAATTCTACCGACCATCAACAAGTCGGATCTTGAACTGGACAACATGACGCCGAATCCTCGCTACTTGGCCCTCAACGAAGCACTGACGAGGCTGCGAGGAGGCGACTACGAGTTGCACCTCACTGGGATGGATGAGCTGCACGCCCACCACGATTCAATCATGGTTGAGGCGTGCAACACGAGCTTCCAAGTTCACTTCCAGGTTGGTGCGGACGAGTTTGCCCAGCTCTACAACATTGCGCAGGCAGTGGCGGGGCCGGTGTTGTCGGCAGCTGTCAACTCGGCTCTATTGTTCGGCAAGCGACTGTGGCGTGAGACTCGGATAGGGCTCTTTCAGCAGTCGATCGACACGCGTCGAACCACGCCGCATCTGCGCGAACAGACTCCGCGTGTGAGTTTCGGGCGGCGCTGGGTGCGATCGTCAGCGCTTGAGATTATACGAGAGGACATCGCCCGTTTCCGCACTGTTCTGGCAACAGAGACGGATGAGGACCCATTCGAAGCGATCGAACGGGGTGAAGCACCGCAACTCAAGGCCCTGAGACTGCATCTTGGGACGGTCTATCGATGGAATCGCGTGTGCTACGGGATAATGAACGGGAAACCTCATCTTCGTATCGAGAATCGCATCCTCCCGTCGGGGCCGACCATCCGAGATGAAATGGCCAACGCAGCATTCTGGTACGGCCTGGTGAGCGGTGTCTTAACGGTTCATGGTGACGTGACCAAGCGAATGGACTTTGACGATACTCAGACCAACTTTTTCGCTGCGGCGCAGAATGGACTGAATGCGCAGCTAATTTGGTTCGACGGGAAGCTCCAACCGGCTGACCGATTGATTCTTGAGACGTTACTTCCGCTCGCCCGTGAGGGCCTCCAGGCAAGTTCGATTGACGAAGGCGATATCGACACCTACCTGGGGACCATCGAAGAAAGAGTGCGGGCGGGTCGTACCGGAGCTCAGTGGCAGCTTTCCTCGCTGGCTGGCATGGGTGGCAAAGGTCCCCTCTCTGAGCGCCTGGCTGCGATCACAGCGGCAACAGCCTTTCGCCAGGCCACCGGCAGGCCGGTACACACGTGGGAGCCGGCAGAACTCTCCGAAGGCGGTGGATGGAAGCGAAACTACACCAGTGTTGAGCAGTGTATGGACACCGATCTGGTAACTGTCAACGAGCATGAACCTGTCGACCTTGTTGCCCACTTGATGGAGTGGAACCACATTCGACACGTGCTGGTGGAGGACGATGCCAATCGACTCGTTGGGGTTGTCTCGCAACGTGCCCTGTTGCGTCTCGTCGGTACCTACCATCCCGAGCAGCTTGAGGGGCCGATGCCGGTACGCGAAGTCATGATCACCGACCCGGTGACCGTCTCGCCGGAGACCTCGACCCTCGAAGCGATCGAGATGATGCGGTCGAACCGATGGGCGTGTCTCCCAGTGGTTAAGAACGGCCACCTCGTCGGGATTGTGACGGAGAGCATGTTCATGGCCATCGCCGCCACGCTGCTCGAGGAAAAGCTCACAGAATAAGCTACGTTTCTCAACAACTGGAGCGACCTGTGAGGCTCTTTGCCGGGGTACAATGGCGTCATCCAAGTGAGATGGAGGACCCATGACCGACGGCGAGTTCAAACCGTACGTTCCCGCCTCGACCAGCATGCCAGAGTTGACCGTCAAGGCGCTGCTGCTCGGCGTTGTAATGGCAATTGTGTTGGGCGCTGCGAATGCCTACCTGGGAATGAAGGTCGGCCTGACAGTGGCCGCGACCTTTCCCGCAGCTGTGGTGGCGATGGCCGCGCTGCGCGTTTTCAAGGGCAATATCCTCGAGGAAAACATCGCCCGGACCACAGCCTCTGTGGGTGAGTCGCTTGTAGCTGGCGCCATCTTCACCATTCCGGCGTTTGTTATCAGCGGCGCGTGGCCGGAGTTCAACCTACGTGACGCGATCCTGATCATGGGTATCGGCGGCGTGCTCGGTGTGCTGTTCGTGATCATCCTGCGTCGCACTCTCGTTGTTGAGGCGGATCTCCAGTTCCCGGAGAGTGTCGCTGCGGCGGAGATTGTCAAAGCCGGTCAGAAGGGTCAAACCGGAGCCGGACTGGTCTTCGCTGCGATGGGCGTCGCAGCCGTGTGGGAGATGATCAAGAATGCTGCCGGTACACAGTTAATCCAGGATTCTCTGACGCGGTTCGTCCACTTCGGTCGTTCGTCGATCGACATCTTGGGTCGAAAGATCGAGTACTCGGGAGGAATTCTGCTGGCCACGCCCGAAGCCTCACCAATGGTGATGGGAGTTGGTTTCATTGTCGGACTGCGCATCTCCTCGGTGCTCTTCTGTGGCGCGGTGACTGGTTGGTTGCTACTGGTGCCACTGGCGATCTTCCTCAACCCATCGTTGGCGCC
Organism: bacterium; assembly: GCA_024229275.1. Lineage (GTDB taxonomy): Bacteria > Acidobacteriota > Thermoanaerobaculia > Thermoanaerobaculales > Sulfomarinibacteraceae > JAAESQ01. The sequence continues at coordinate 39,951 of JAAESQ010000287.1, forward strand.
GATCGGCGAGGCCAGCGGCTACATCGACTTGGCCGTAGAGATCTGGTTCAAGCAGATTCGTCCACTTGCGGTGGGTACGATGATCGTTTCGGCTTTCTATACCCTCTATACGTTGAGAGGCTCGCTTTTGAACGGCATTCAGAAAGCTGTGGCGGGATTTGGTGGCGGATCAGAAGGCGGCGAGGTGGAGCGAACCGACAAGGACCTCAATATTAAGGGAGTCTTCCTTGCTATCGGCGTGATGGCTATCCCGATGTTCCTTCTCTATCGCTACTTTTCAGCCTCGACTGGGCCGGCTCTGCTACTGACCGTGGTCATGCTCATCCTTGGCATTCTGTTTGCCGCAGTAGCTGGATATCTGGTGGGACTGGTTGGTAACTCGAACAACCCGATCTCCGGGCTCACGCTGTCGGCACTCGTGATTTCAGCGGTGCTGATGGTGATGATGGGTGTCACCGGCGTGCATGGAGTAGCGGCGGTGCTCGGAGTCGCTGGTGTGGTGTGTTGTGCTGCTGGCGTCGCTGGGGACATGATGCAGGACTTCAAGGTTGGCCACATCCTCGGAGGCACGCCGTGGCGCATGCAGATCGGTGAGATCATCGGTGTTGTGGCCGCGGCGATCGTTTTGCCGGTGTTGCTGATGGTCCTCGACGAAGCCTACACCATCGGTTCTGTTGCTCTGCCCGCACCGCAGGCCGGTCTGATGGCGCTGATGGCGCAGGGCATCGTTGGTGGCGAAATGGCGTGGCCGCTGGTCATCGTCGGAATGCTGTTCGGTGTCGCGTTGATTTTGATCAAAGCGCCGGCGCCGATGCTCATTGCGGTCGGGATGTACCTTCCCTTCCAAACCACATCTGCGGTTTTCGCAGGAGGCGTCATTCGAGCCATCCTTGATTGGTTCATGAAGAAGAAGAATGCCACCGAGGAAGAGCAGAAGAAGGGCGAGAATTCAGGCATTTTGGTGGCCTCGGGGTTAATCGCTGGACAGTCGCTGATGGCGGTTCTGCTGGCCTTCGTCGTGCTCTTCGAACAGGCCAAGTTGGGATTGGCTGAAGGTGAGCACCTACTGCCTCATTTTGGGCACAGCTTTGGACTGAGCTTGCTTGTCTACCCGCTGTTGCTCGGCCTGTTGGTGTGGCTGCCACTGAAACGGATGAGAAACTAGGAACCGCACTCGGAACAAACTGGTCGGACTAGCGCGCTATGATGCGTGTCGATGCGGATGCCTGCTCCTCTGTCACTCGGCGCCATGCCGTGCCGTTGCGCTAAGTGGTACGAACGTGACGAACGGGTCGTCATTCAGAGAATCAGACCCGCAAGTTTCAGCACGGTCGCTGGATTGCGCGAGTGGATCCGCTATTTCCTGATGCCGAGCCGCCTTCGACTCGACGAAATGGGGAGTCACGTTTGGCGCAGAATGGACGGGGAGACGTCACTCGCACAGATCATCGATGCTGTCAGGACGAATGATTGTGAGGACCTTGAGCGACGCGTTGAAATCTTTGTTAGAGCGCTCGTCGGTCAAGGACTTGCCGGAGAAGGTTCACACCGCGCCTCGGGCGAAGAGTACAGCGGGAATTGTCTTGGCCAGGATTTTGACGTCGATCCACAATGACCAATTGTCAATGTAGGCGAGATCGAGCGCGATCCAGGCGCTGAAGTCCTCGAGATCAGCCCGGCCCGAGACCTGCCACAGACCGGTAATACCAGGTTTCATCGACAGTCGGCGCAACTGCCATCGCTCGTAGAGTTCGACTTCATCCGGAATCGGAGGCCTGGGTCCGACGAGGGCCATCTGACCGGCAAGCACGTTGATCAGTTGCGGTAGTTCATCAAACGAAAAACGGCGCAGAAAACGTCCGAGCGGCGTCACTCGCGGGTCGTTTGGAGCCTTGAACGCCGGGCCGTCGACAACATTGAGTTCCGCCACTTCGTCGAGATGTTTGTCCGCATCAACGACCATCGTGCGGAACTTCAGCAATGTGAAACGGCGCCCATTGACCCCGCATCGAACCTGCCTGAAGAGAATCGGACCTTTTGAAGAGAGCTTGACCGCAAGCGCGATCAGGAGGAACAACGGTGAGAGAACAACAAGTCCTACGATAGCCACGAATAGATCCGTCAGCTGTTTGAGAAAAAGAGGAAACGGGGCGGCGGGAGTGGTTGTGAAGGTGAGGAGAGGGATTCCCTCAAGTTCCTCGAGTACTACACGCGCCTTCATGTGAGGGAAGTACAGCGCAACGCGAGCATGAATGCCGAGTTCTGAGCAGAGGAGGAACGACTCCTCGAACTCTTCAAGCTGTCGACGTGACAGGACGAAAAGAACTTCGTCCACCACCTCGCGCATCAGAATCTGTGGAAGCTGATCCGCTGTGCCAAGCACCGGCAGCTCGGCAAACACCTCTGGATAGTCACCGTTTGGAGCGACGAAGCCGAGCAGGCGAAGGCCCCAGTGGGGATGATCGGCGATGAGCCGCGCCACTTCCTCTGAGCGGGGATTGATGCCGACGATGAGCACGGAACGGTAGTTGTAGCCGCGCCGACGCACACGTCTGGCAAGGAGGCGTAGAGCGATCTTCTCAGCGAGCAGAAAACAGAGATCGAGAAGTGCGAAAAGGATCAGGAAGGGGCGTGATACGAAGTCAAGTCGCAACAGCCAGCCGCACGCAGCAAGCAGGAGGGTGCCCATCGCGACGACTTGGATGACCTGCCATACTTCCTCGTGCAAGGCGACAGTTCGTCGAGAGGTGTAGGCCTCGCGACCGAGCAAGAGGGCGGCCCAAATGATGAGGACGAGAGGTAAAAGCCCGAGATAGCGTGACAACGAATGGAGTTGGGTCGGAAAGATTCCAGGAGCTAGCCGTGGACCGAGGTCGGACCGAACCCACCATGCAATGAAGAACGCACCGGTCGTCAACGTCAGGTCTGTGAAGCAAACCCAATACGCGATCGATCGCGCCCGTTCTTTCAGCACAATTCCCCCAGCACGTGTTCGTATGCGTCGGCTACTTTATCCCAACAATAGCGCTCCTTCACCTGCGCCTTTGACCTTGATGCCAGTTTGTCGAGCCGTTCGGGCTGCTCCAGGATCGAATCAAGGACGTTTTCCAGCCCCCGATCTCCTGAGAACCGAAACGACAGGCCTGCGCCACCAGCAACTTCGCGATTCTCGGGTGTGTCGTAGTAAGCAATGGGACGTCCGGCCCCCATGGCTTCCACCAACGCGGGGTGCGTGCCGCCGACCTCGGTGGCATGAATGTAGAGACGACAGTTGAAAAGGAGCTGGCGATAGCCTTCGCCGTAAATAGCGCCCGGGAAGACCACTCGACGATCAGCCACATCGCGGAGACGCGCCTCGAGATCTGGAGCGTAGCGCGCGCTGCCGAGCATGACCAAAGGTCTCGAACCGCCGACCTTCGAGTAGGCCGCGACGACCCGATCCGGGTTGTTCTCCGGTTCAAATCGGGAGACATAGAGTACGTAGTCGCTCGGTTTGAGTCCGAGTGCCGCCAACTGATCCGTGCCGCGGGGCGGTTCTAGATCGCCGCCGTAGGCGATCATTCGGGATGGTGCTCGGTAGCTACGTCTGTAGTAGCGCTGGATGACCGCGGCGTCGGTGATGATCGTGTCGGGCAATGCCGCCGCCAGGCGCTCGCAGACTCTGTAGTAACACCGACCGGCAAGGCCCCACTTGCGTCTCTTTCGTTCGAGTCCGTCAACATTGAGAGCCACAGGGATTCCACCGAGCTGCAGAATACGCACCCACGGTGCGTTGGCGGCGTTGCAAACCAGCACCGCGTCGTAGCTCTTGAGCACAGCGTGGACGGCCGAAATCAGTGTGTGAGTGACTGTTTCTAGGTGTTTTGAGGCGATCCGCGGCAGCACCACAAGCGACATCCCGAGGAATGTCTTCAGGTCGCGATCGACGAACCCTCGCCTGCCGTACACGGTCACATCATGACCGCGGTCGACGAGCCGTCGACCAAGCTCTTCGGCCAAGGTTTCGAAGCCACCGTAACTCGCCGGCACTCCGCGGGTACCTAGAATCGCCACCTTCAAGCTCAGATCTCCTCCACCCATTCTCCTGTACGGAACCACCGCCTCATCTGTTGTGATGAGGTGCGAGCCGTTGCCAGTACGTGACGTCGGCGAGCCAGTGCATCATGCCGCCAGCGCCACGCTTCGCTCAGTGCGGGACGCGACGACCGTTCGACCGTAAGGCAGGCGCCAATCACCAGAAGGTCGCGGAGGAGCCACCACCCAAGCCGGCTCACGAGCCATTTGAGATCGGCACAGTGAGCCCGCATCAGAAAGCGGTTCTTCACCGAATGAAGATTGATTACAGAGTGTCCGCGCCGTCCCTGCTCGGGGCGGAATCCGCGAAGGTGAGATGCTAATGCTAGCGGTTGATAAAGGCAACGCCAACCTCGCCACTGCAGGCGCCATGCAAGTTCGGCGTCTTCTCGATAGGCAAAGAAAGACTCGGCGAAGATCTGTCCATCCGGATAAGCGATGTCTTCGAGTGCGGTGCGCCGATACAATGTCGCAGCTCCGGTTCCACCGAAGACCCAGGCCGCTCGTTTGTAATTCGTACCGAGCGCAGAACCGGCGCCGCGGTCGAGGTGACGACCTCCGGGAGTCATCACCATACCGGCAGAGTCGATGGTTGATCCGGGTTGCAGTCCTTCATCGATTGCCCGCATCAGCAATCCAGTCGCCGCCCCGACGATCTCCGCATCAGGACCTTCGTTGATTGTCCTCAGCAGCCGATGGACGAACTCTTTGTTGACTGCGCAATCGGGATTGAGAAGCAGAATCCACTCTGACGAGCATTCCGCGATGCCTCGATTTGCCCCAGCGGCGAAGCCCTCGTTCACCGCCGAGTGGATGAGGTCGAGCGGGAGATTCTCGCCCTGAGATGCGGCGATTTCCGCGGATTCGTCGCTTGAGGCGTTGTCGACAACAATCAACCGTGTTGGTGGAGGTGTGAGAGCAGAGACCGCTTGCAGACACGCCCCAAAGACGGACGCGTGGTTGTGGGTCACGATGACCACATCGTACTTGGGAACGGATGTCACGAAGACATCTTGGCACAGGCGTGCATCAGCGTCGACTGATCTCGAGGACAAGGTAGGGATTGAACGGTGAAGCGGAGAGCCAGCGGAGTCCGGGTATGCGCATCGCAGTGAGGAAAAGGCGGACCGCAGGCCCCAGTATCCTGCCGTAGACATGTCGACTCACCTGTTGCATCTGGAGTCTCCCGGCCGGACTGACCGCCTTCACTCGCAGCTCGGAATCAAGCTTCCGCACCAGTTTGCGAATGCCACGGACCGTTGGCAGGAAGCCTTCATTGAGACTGTGCCAGCGAGCAGCTCCGGCATCGGTACCATGCCAGAAGTCGATTGGAAAGGCTCCATTGGGAAAGTCGAGCCACAGTCGGCCATTGTTGTTTGTAACGCGAAGAAGCTCTCGAAGGAAGCCCTCTCGCAGACGATCGCGATCGGCTAGCGGTGCAACCGAATAACTGGCACCGCCATGTTCTTCAACACCGACATGCTCAAGAACGCCCGACGAGATCACCACGTCGAAGAAACCATCATCGAATGGAAGGCGGGCCCCGTCAGCAACACACAACCGATGTCGGTTATCGCGCTCGTTCCACTGCCACCGACGCAAACGGGACAGGTCGTTGCCCCAGGCATCGATGCCACCGTTGACTAACAGATCAACGGACAGGCCGTTACCGCAGCCACAGTCCAGGACGCGTGGAGCGTCGCACTGTTTGAGGTGTTGTAGTCGGGGAAGATAGAACTGCTCGATTCGCGATCGCGTACCGCTCACCTCGTGCTCGAGACCGATGCATTGGGCCTCGCTGAGTTCTCCTTCGAACTCGTCATAGTAGTACCCGTCGGCGAAATCGGTGATTCCATCAGCCATCGGATAACTTTTCGTACATCGCGAACAGACCATGGCTTCGGCGTGAGAGCTGAGTGCCTTATGACAGTCAGGACATACATATGTCGAAGAAGGTAGATCTCTGGTTGGTTTCATTCTGATGATTGTCTCATTCGTTCGTTGTATGTCGTATTACCGTGCGGGCTGCAGCAACGTAACTGGCCATCAGAGACGGCCGCGCGATCGCTTTTGCGAGAAGAGCAGCCGTGAGACAGGGGCGTAACCACCAGATCTGATTCGAATAGTGGCGTTCAGCGAAGCGCATCAGATTGCGAGAGAACATCGTCACGAACTCGGTAGCTGAAAGGTGTGGCAAACTCGAGCCGCCATGGTGCACGACCCGCGCTTGGGGCACCAGCCACATCCCGTCAACTGAGCCGCCGGCCTGTTCGAGTGCCGCGAGGCGAACGCAGAAGTCGACGTCCTCCCACCACGCAGGGGCAAATCCGGAGTGCAGTCCTTCGAGCGCGTCCCACACTACTCGACGAATGCACCAAGCGGCTGCCGCTGGTTGTTCGGCCTGAG
>JAAESQ010000288.1 GCA_024229275.1 bacterium
CGTTGGGCTCGATCGATAACCGCTTAGCCATGTCGAGCTCGAAGATCCCATAGGGGTTGATGTGGAGGTAGATCAGCGGCGTTAGTGCGCGGTGATCCTCGGCGGTCATTCGTTCCAACCAATGGGGTTCGCTGAGCACTTGTTGAATCATCAGTGTATTGACGTAGACCAAACAGGCTTGGAGTAAGTGCAGCGACAGGATGGCGATTTCCTGATCGTCCAGTCGGTTGGTGGCAATCTCGCCGCTCTTGCCGTAGAAGATAAAATCATTGGCGCTGTTCCAGTTCTCAACCACGTTGAGACCGGCGTTGACTTCTTGTCGGAGGGTTTCGGAGGTCAAATAGCGACAGATAAAGACCGTGCGAATGGCTTTGCCGAGCTCGATCAGCGCTTGGTAAGTCGGGTGCTTGAGGTTGCTGCGAGTGAAGCGCTTGAGAATGGCTTCGGAATCGGCGGTGCCGAGGCGCAGGGCCGTAGCGTATTTGACCATCTCGTCATACTGCTGGCGAATCAGCCCCCAGTTGATCGCTCGAGTGAGGATCGGTTCGAGGTTAGGATAGTCATCGGGACGGCCAGCCAGAGGGCGGTAGAGTTTTTGCGACGCGATGGCTTTTAAGCGTGGCATGAGTTCAAAGCCCAATAAATGGGTCAAGCTAAAGGCGACATCGGACTGGCCGTGAGAATCGACGTATTGGCGCTCGACAGTCATCTCCGTACAGTGGCGCAACACACCCTCGATCATGGCCGCGACTTCAGACGAAGGACAGCGTTTGAGTTGCGAATAGATACACGCCGCACGCAAATCAGTATGCCAATACACCATCACGCCGGCTTTGTGATACCGGGCGTGCCACTCAGTCATCAGGTTTTGGTCCCAGGCACCGTAGTGCTTGGAATCCGAAGCACAAG
>JAAESQ010000289.1 GCA_024229275.1 bacterium
CGATTACCTGACCGAACTCCAACGACACGCCACGGCCCTGGCCGCCAGCCCGCAGAACTGGATGCCCTGGAGCTATCGCGCTGCGTGCCACGCCGCCTCCAAATGACCTTGGGCTGGCATTCTCGCCAGTCTTCTGCAAGCGATTGTCCCTTCGCAGGAAACCGCTATACTCGCGTCCATGCTCGTGCCCCGTTTCACTGGACGAATGCATGGAGAACGATGATGGTGTCTAGCGTCAATTAGTTTGGCCGAGTGATCGTCAATGGGAAGGGCTGAGCTTTATCGGAGGCTGGCACCGTGTACTAGCGTCGGAGCGACAACTGGAGGGGCCGAGTTTTTCGGCGTTTTCCTCGGGTTTGAGAGCGTCAATTAGAAGGGCCGAGGAGCGGCCCATGGGGCTTGCTGGCAGTGATAGCGTCATGCATCTCTGTTCCCCAACTGGCGACAACATGGCAGCTTACTTTGCAGACCCCATTGCAAAGGAGGCTGATCATGATCACGGACGTTCGAGCGAGCCAGTTGTTTTTGTTGCTCCACGAGGATGAGTCGGTGGCGGGTATTGCAGGGAGGTTGAAGATGAGTGAAAAGACGATCCGGAAGTATCGCAATGCAGGCCTGTTGCCAAGCCAGATGGAACGGCCCAAACGCACGTACCGCACTCGCCCAGATCCGCTCGAGGACTTCTGGGATGAAATCGAAGAACGACTCGAACACGATTCGCGACTCAAACCGTACGCGATTCTGGATTGGCTCAAACAGAAGTACAACTCGCCGGAAGGTGAGCCTCGCGTGACGGACTCGATTCGACGAACACTCGAACGACGAGTGCAGCGTTGGAAGCTCGAGCACGGTATCCAGCAGGAAGTTACGTTCCCGCAAGTTCACCATGCGGGCGACGTGATCGCCTTCGACTTCGTCGTCATGAATTCACTGAGGGTCACGATCGGCGGCAAGCCGTTCGACCACATGATGTTCCATGCGGTCTTCACCTATTCGAATTGGGAGTACGTCCACCTCTGTCATTCGGAGTCCTTCGAGGCGCTCTCGACGGGTCTGCAAGATGCCCTGCATCGGGCGGGCGGCGTCCC
>JAAESQ010000290.1 GCA_024229275.1 bacterium
ACCGTGTTGTTCTGCCAGTTGGTCGACTGGGTATGCGACCGGGACATCCCCGGCGACTTCACCTTCGACAGCTACTTCACCAACGCGGAGAACTTGAATCATATCCACGCGAAGAAGGACAAGTTCGACCGGCCTCGCTGCTACGCGGGCGACCTGAAATTCAACCGCAAGATTGAGTGGAAAGGTAAAGAGCAGCGGGCCGACGAGATGGCCGCCTCGATTCCGCCCGCCAGCCGCAAGGAACTTCGCCGCGGCGACAAGCGGCAGTGGTACTTCACCTGTACGGTTCGCATCCCCAAGGTAAAGCACAAAGTGCGCATCGTGATCATTTGGGACAAGAGAAGAGACACGGAACCACGTAAGATCCTGGTGACCAATCGGGTGCGTTGGGAAGTGTGTCGGATTTTGCGGGTTTATCGACATCGCTGGACAGGCACGGAGACCTATCATCGGGATGGCAAGCAAGAGCTTGGCATGGGAGACTGTCAGCTTCGCAGCGGCCAGGGCCAGACACGGCACATGTACCTGGTCATGCTGGCGTACAGCCTGCTCACGAGCCAACTCAAGCAGGGCCATGCGAAGGACTGGGCTCTCTGTCGGCTGACGACCATCGGCGAAGCC
>JAAESQ010000291.1 GCA_024229275.1 bacterium
CGGTTCAGTGCGTGGTGCAGCGTTCGGATGGGGAACACGTCGGCGATCTGCTGCGCCGCCTCGAAGTCGTCGATCTGTACGAAGGCGTTGTCGAGCAGCTTGTAGCCGATGCCGGCCTTGTCGAGCTGGCGCGCCAGCCAGTTGTGACCGTTGAAGTAGAACTGTAGGCCGAAAGGACACCAGGTCGGCACACGCAGGTAGCAGAGCCCGAGTTGCTCATCGATGAAGTAGAAGTAGTAGTGCAGGCACTTGCCGCCAGTCGGCTTGAGGAACGTCTCGTGGGTCTGCTTGTCATGCCACGGCCGGTAGCTCGGACAGGCCTCCATCGCAGACAGAATGTGAACCAGGCCGGGGCGGTCACCGCGCTGCTTCAGGACCTCCTTGATCCGCGTTTCCTTGCGGGAGCTGCTCTTGCGCATGAACTCGACCTCGATGCCAGCCTTGGCGGCGAGCTTCTCGGCGTTGGACCGCACTTCATCACGCAGCGGCTCGGCGAAGCGGGGATAGTCGAAGATCCGGATATGCTGCGCGTTCAAGTACGAGGTCATGCCGGCGGCGTAGCAGAGCCCGGGAAGCGTTCCCCGGATGACGACGCGATCCCAGCATGACAACACCCCCGCGACCTTGTTGTGGTAGCGGTCGATGAGAGAGCCCATCGTCGGAGGATGTGCCGTCGACTTGAACGGGGCAACATTGGAGCCCCCCAAGGAGTAAACCATGCGGGATGCACAAGGAGCTGAAGGTCTGGCAGAAGGCTCACAGGTGGGTCATCGAGGTCTACCGGCACAGTCGCAGCTTCCCGTCGGACGAACGGTTTGGACTTACCGCCCATCTGCGCAAATCGGCCACCTCGGTGCCATCCAACATTGCTGAGGGCTGCGGCCGCGAAGGCGAGCGTGAACTCGCCCGCTTCCTCAGCATCGCCGCAGGTTCGGCCAGCGAAGCCGAGTATCAGATCCTCCTCGCTCATGACCTTGGCTACCTGCAGCCCGAGGTGCATCGACAACTCGACGACCAGGTCAACGAGGTCAAGCGCATGCTCAACAGCTTCATCCGGACTCTGGGCTAATGGCTAACGGCTAATTGCTAACGGCTGCCCGGCGGAGCCCGCGACGCTCCCGGTCACCCTGTTTGGTTCCGGCTCCGCCAGGTTAGGGTTAACTATAGTATGATCGCCCTCTCTGTGCCCAGCTGTCTGGATTGGTGGAAATGATATCCGTCTTCTCCACTTGATTCGAGCCAATCGAATGTCATCGTATCAGGGTCGACGATCATAATCTCCGCTTTGTTGTCACCATTCATGTCACTGACAGAGAACACCATTGAGCGGTAGGACCATGCCGTAGAAGTTACGCACCCCTGTGTGCCACCACATGTTCCATTGGCACTATCCTTGAAGCAGATGTAGCCTTCTTGCCCTTGATAAGGAGCGCGGAAGTATGCCATGTCCGTCATCCCATCGTCGTCCTGATCGATATTTGTGATGGGAGCATCGGACCACCAATGCATACCTGA
>JAAESQ010000292.1 GCA_024229275.1 bacterium
TAACGTTGGCTCGCATTCCCCCCAACAGTACATCCCCACGCTTGCATGCTTCGTCACAGGTGTCGATTGCTTTCCGAGCATTATAATGGTCATGCGCATCAGCATGCAGATCAGATAACTCCAAGGATGCTCTCGCCCGAATTGTGTGCAGACCAAGACTGTCGGCTTCTCCCATCACTTCTTGTAAGGTTGACTTCGCCATTGTCTTATCGTTACTGAGGGACAACCTGCGCGCGTGCAAGTATTTTCCAGCTATAGTAGCTATGCGGCTCTGGAAGTCTTCGGATGCCTTCAATGCGCTAGTAATGCTGATCGATGATCGAGCGTCAATTTCTCGAACAAGATCGGGATCACTTCCAGCAGAGTTCTCAATTGCGAACATGGGAGGAGTATTGATTGCTTGCTCCGCAGATGAACTGCGGTCTCTCGCTGCGTCCTCTACTTTTGTAGGCCAAAGGAGCTTATGTAACAGAATTGCCGCAAGGCGAAGTGCGTCGTCTCGTATTTCTTGAGGTATGAATTGAACAAGAGCATCAAAGTTGACATCGTCTTGGGTTAAAATGCCGCGGTTTATGAAGCTTTTCAAGCTTATGGCTAATCGTAATCGGTCACTCCCCCCAGGGCTCAAGCAGGGAAAATCACTAACCGACCCACTTCGGGATGTTACACCGCGGGCTGCGGCAGAGCCGGAGCGGGCAGTCCTTTGCGCCGCTGCCTGATCACCTCGGCGAGATATGGCCAGGGCAAAATACCACGCTTGCGGCAGGTTTCGATCACGCTGATCGTCGCTGCGAAGGCGCGCGAGCCTTGTGCGGTGCGGGTACCATAGCTGATACGCCGCGCGATGACCCAATGGCGCAACGCGCGTTCCGCCTCGTTATGCCGCGTCCCGGATTATGCCGCGTGGGCGTCGTACATCGGTCTGGGCTGTGTGGGATCCCTGATTCGTGGCATGCACTCAGTCGGCATAATCAAAGGTTCTCGAGAAACGCCAACAGGGGGTCTTTGGGATGGAATCGGTCAGGTACAACCCCACAGGAGGTTACATGCGCGAGAGCCTGTTCTTTCATCCGCATGTCTGCGTGAAGGTAGATCCGCGTCGTCTCCATCGACTCGTGACCGAGCCACAGAGCAATTACGCTCGGGTCCACGCCGCCGCGCAAAAGGGCCATGGCGGCTGCGTGCCTCAGGGTATGAGGCGTCACGGTCTTGCCCACGAGCGACGGGCACACCCGACGCGCAGTCACGGTATGTCGGACAACGAGTCGCTGCAGGGCATCGGCACTGAGAGGTCCACCGCGGGAGCTGGGGAAGACAGGATCGACGGGGTCGCCGCCCTGTTCCGACAACCAGGTCTTGAGAACTGCGATGACCTCCGGGCGTAGCGGCGTACACCGCATCTTCCGCCCCTTGCCGAGACAACGGACATGCGCGCCGGTGCCGATATCCACATCTTGACATCGAAGCGAGGTGATCTCGCTGTTACGCAGGCCGGTCTGAATGGCGAGAAGTAGGAGCGCCCGA
>JAAESQ010000293.1 GCA_024229275.1 bacterium
ACGCTCGGTACTCGATCATGCGGTGCTTACTTACGACGGTCCCAGCAGGAAGGTCACAATCACATTCCCTGACGCTAATCCCGTCAAGTTGTGATGCATTACTGGCACCACAGCGGATGCTGTGGCATCCTGGCCGCATGAGTGAAGCAGATCTGTTGTCACGACTGCACGAACGGCTGAACGAACACATGCAAGTCGTCGAGGACATCCTGGACGAGATCAGAGAAGAGGTTCAGTGGGGTGTCAGAAACGAATGGCACTGTTGATGCTTTAGGGCGAGTTTAAGTCGTTGGGGCGGCGGGGCATAGGATGCGAGAAGTGGAATTTACGCGCGAGGGCCACTGGCGCGCACCATCAGCGTCGACATGGGACCGTGGTTTTTGCTAAACTCCGGTCCGTCTTACACGATTTGCTGATGTTGCGGCTGTGACCCTCCTTGGCCTACACTTCGCAACATGGTTGACCCTCCTTGATCGACCGTTCTTAGAAACGACCAAGGAGGGTCTTTATGTCTTACCATGTTTTCACCGAACGTGGCCAGAGCTTTGACACGATCCGTCAAGGTTTCTTGCAGGCCGAGAAACTGCCGCTGGCCAACGTCCTCAGCGAAGACGGAATTGAGCAGGCCTTCGCCGATCCCGAGTGCTTGTTCGGGCAAGACGAGGACGATGTCTATACGCCTGCTTTGACCCTGTTCGGTTTTCTCGCTCAGGTCATCGCGTCCGGCGCCGGCCGTTCGTGCAACGCGGCGGTGGAATACATCCGCTCGCTTTGTTTGGTCCTCGGCATCCGCGCCCCCTCGCCTGATTCCGGGGCTTATTGCCGTGCCCGTGCCAAACTCTCCACAGACGGGATTCGACATCTGACCTATCACGTCGCGGATGCCTTGGAAGCGCAGGTGCCCGCCGATTGGTTGTGGTACGGGCTGCACATCAAAATGGTCGACGGCTCCACGCTGATGACGCCCGACACCGACGACAACCAAGAGGTCTGGCCGCAGGCTTCCACACAGCAGCCCGGACTGGGCAATCCGATCCTGCGGTTTTGTGTTTTGATCTCGCTGGCCACGGGCGCGTTGTGCGGCTTCGCCGAAGCTCCTTACCAAGGCAAAGAGACCGGCGAACCGGCGTTGCTACGGGAGATGTTCGACCGGTTGAACAAGAACGACCTGTTGCTGGGGGACGCCTGCTTCTGTTCGTTCTTCATGCTGGCCTTGTTGAGGCAGCGCAAGGTGCACGTGTTGGTGCATCAGCATCAGCGTCGGAAAGCCAGCTTCCGCCAAGGCCGACGACTGGGACCGGACGATTACGAGGTGGTGTGGCACAAACCCCAGCGTCCCGAATGGATGGATCAAGCCACCTACGACAGCCTGCCGGAGACGATCACGGTTCGCGAACTGCGGATCCAGGTCAAGCAGCGCGGCTTCCGCTCCAAGCAAGTCACGCTGGTCACTACGCTGACCAATGCCAAGCGTTACTCTCGGGAAGACTTGGGCGCTCTGTACCGTCAGCGGTGGCACGTAGAATTGGATCTGAGGTCGTTGAAGGTGACGATGCATCTGGAAGACCTGCGGGGCCAGACGCCGGAGATGGTGCGCAAAGAAATTTGGGCGCACCTGCTGGCCTACAACTTGATCCGCCGGACGATGGCTGCCGCGGCGATGGAGCACGAGTGCCAACCGCGTTCGATCAGCTTCGCGGGCGCGTTGCAGACGGTGTCCGGATCGTTGCAGCAAGCCAGCGTGTCGTCGCCGTGCGCGTTGCACCGCTTGGCCGAGCAGAAGTTGGAATCGATCGCCAGCCGCCGTGTGGGGAAACGACCGAACCGAGTGGAACCGCGGGCGGTGAAGCGTCGTCCGAAGCCGCAGAAGTTGTTGATGAAACCGCGCGCCGCAGCGCGAGCCGAGCTGTTGAGTTCGTCGGCGACGGCGACCTGACGCGACGGATCGTGTCGGCCAGACGCACTCTCTGATAAGGAACAGGATTGCTGAATCACTATGGAATTCTCGCAGATCGCTTCCAGCGACAGACGGTCGAGGTGCGCGCGTAGGGCCACGATCGAGCAAGCCGGTGTCGGCACTCTGGTGGCGCCGGCCAGGTCGAACTCACCGATAGAATAACCCCTCCCCCACCGCCCCCTTGACGACTCCCAACCTCCTCGCACAATTCACGTTAGCATCGACAGTGCCATTCGTATCAGAAACGCGTCGAAGTCGGGGCAATCCTTGTTGCCGCGCGTGGGCAGGGCGATGGGCTCGCCCGCGAATACGCCTTGGTACACC
>JAAESQ010000294.1 GCA_024229275.1 bacterium
CATATGCGAGGACGCACGAGTGCCTGACGCACTTTCCGGCGGCCGCCGATATGCCATCGAGAACAAACCGGCGTCGCTATTCGACGGATCTCAAGGATCTGGTCGTTAGGGAGCGTCACGAGACGCGGCGGACAGCATGTCTCAACTGAAACTTGGATTTCAGGACAGAGATCACAGTTTGTTCGGAATGGTCTGAGACCTCAACTGGGCGATTCTGCCGGATGAGATGTGCCAAGCCCTTGATGCTGTGGTGCTTGCGAAAAACGTAGGCATACTGGTGGTCTGTCGAGGCTTTTCGCGAGTGTCCACGGCGCAAGGGATTGGTGCAGATCGCCGGTGAGGATCGCCCAATTGAGGTCTGATATCATCTCAAGAGCGAGGCTCAACATGGCTCACACCTACAACACAAAACGGGTGGCCGAGACGATTGCAAAGATTGTCAGTCCTTATGTGGGCGCGGCAATGGGGCAATCTGCAGGGTCATTCTTTCTCAAACGCCTAGGACTGACAGCCGAGGAAATCACTCCCGATGAGTTCGAGTCCGTGCTCAAAGAGCTGAAGAAGGGCCTCAAAGTCTTCATTGGCCAAGGAAAGACAGAGGAGGTCGCCGGTGAGGTCAGCAGGGCAATGAAGACTGGAGGTGTCAAATGACGACGCGCAGGCGTTTGGACCTCTGGTTTGGTTCTCTGATGCTTGTCCTCGCAACCCTGCTACTGCTGCGAATTCCGTTCGGGTCAAGCAATTTCTACAGCGACATCATCGATGCCAAGACGATGCTTGTCATCGGATCGGTGATCCGAATCATCTCCCTTTTTGTCGCCTGGTTCTTCATCCGGCGAGGTGCTCGTCAGTTCGAAGAGGGCAATCCCGCCAGGACCTCATGGCGACTGCTCGAATATGGGCTTGGCGGCTTCTTTATTGCGCAGCTCGTACTCGGCGGAATGAACACATTCCTGGCAGATGGTGCCCCCTATCCGAGTGTGGCGGACGCAATTTTCGTGTTCTCGACCATCCTGCTAGTGATAGGAATCGCGAGCTTTAATCGCGTCTACTCCCTCGTTGGCATCGTCTCGAGCAATCGCACACAGTCAACTCTCATCGCCGCGGTCGCCACAATCGTTCTTCTGATCGTCAACTGGAAGGCACTTGCTCCGATCATCAGTGCAGACGCACCTGCCTTGGAAACCTTCGTCAACTGTGCCTATCCGGTCCTCGACTCGGTGCTGGCGATCGCATCGCTTGTATTGCTGCGAACCACACTCAGCTTCCTCGGCGGGCATCTGTGGCGGGTTTGGCTGGCCCTGTTGGCAGGGTTCTTGTGCCTCGCCGCAGGCGACATACTGTATGCCTACTATTCGACGATGAAGATGGCGGCGCTCGATCCGATCATGGATGTGATGTTTACCTGGGCGTACCTCTTGATGGCCCGAGGAGCGATTGATCACTTCCATTTGATTACCGGCAAGGACGAATAGCAGGCCGTACCGCATTGGCCTGAAGTCGAGAGGGAATGAAAGCTAGCGAATAAACCAGGCCTACGCGGCACGGCCTGCTACTGTTCATCACGATGTCTGCGAATCTCCGTCTTGGTGTCATCTCGGCAGCTGCCGCCTTCTCCATCTGGGGTCTCGCGGCCCTGTACTGGAGAATGCTCGCTGAGATTTCCGCACTGCAGTTGCTCGCTCATCGAATCGTCTGGTCGCTGCCGATTCTCTTTCTCTGGTTGACGCTTTCCGGCCGGTGGAAGCGAATCGGCCAAGCCCTCACCAACATCAAAACAGCCTCTATCCTTCTCGTAACGACCGTTTTGATTGCGGTCAACTGGGGCACTTTCATCTGGGCCGTCAACAACGAACGCGTCCTTCACGCCAGCCTCGGCTACTTCATCAACCCACTGGTGAGCGTCCTTCTCGGACTCGTTGTCCTCGGTGAAAGAGTCAATCGATTTCAAACGGCTGCGATTGTGCTGGCGGCATTCGGCGTAGGCTACATGGCCTATCAATTCGGCTCGTTACCCTGGGTCTCGATTGCCCTCGCGTCCTCGTTCGGACTCTACGGCCTGGTGCGCAAGGTCATTCAAGTCGAGGCAGTTGAAGGCCTTGCGATTGAAACCTCTGTGTTGACCGTCGTCGCTACAGCCTATCTCGTCATGCTCGAGCAAACCGGAGATGGAGCATTCACCCATGGTTCGCTCACCACCGACCTCCTGCTCGTGGGTGCAGGCCTGATCACCGTCGTTCCGTTAGTCCTGTTTACGATCGGTGCTCGCAACCTCCCCTTGTCTACCCTGGGTTTGCTGCAGTTCATCGCTCCGATAGGGCAGTTCCTACTTGGCGTAGCTGTTTTCGGTGAATCTTTCACTACGACTCATATCGTCACCTTCGCCTTCATCTGGGTCGCGCTGGTGATCTATGTGGTGGATCTCAGGCGAAGACTGCGAGCGGGGTAAGGCGGGGCAACGGGACGAACGGGGCGAACGGGGCGAACGGCTATACGGCAAGACAGGAAGGCAGTTTGAACCACGAAGAACACGAAGATCGCTAAGACAGCACAAAGGGTTTAGGGGCGGTTCTTCGAACCGCGAAAAAACAG
>JAAESQ010000295.1 GCA_024229275.1 bacterium
ATAGAGGTCCAAGTCCCCGTCGTTGTCGATGTCAACGAAAGTCGCTCCCATGCCCCACAGGCCGTCGTCGTCAACACCGGCTCGATCCGTTACATCCTCAAACCGGAACGGACCTTTGTTTCGATAGAGCCGATTGCGACCGAAAGGTTGCGTCAGATACACATCGGCCAAGGAATCGCCGTCATAGTCGCCGATCGACACGCCGCCCGACGTGCTTGACGCGTAGATTATCTGGCTCTGTTTGTCCGGCGGAATCTCGTTATGTAGGAAATCGATCCCCGTATCGCCTGACCCAAGGCTCTCAAACCGAGGTCTTTCCTGCGTTGCCATGCCCTTCGACAACGGTTGCCACTCGATACCGTCGCCCAGGCCAGGTTCCACTCGGTCCTGGACGACCTCGCGGGCCGGCGGGCCACACGCACCCAGGGCAAAAAGCCAAGGCAGCAGCACCACTCGCGTGAGCACACGATGCGAAGGCATAACGACATTTCCTACGGCGTCAGGATGGGGTTGCCACAGTCCTCTTGCGCCGCTTCGGACGGGTGCGCGGTGCCCGACTTCTGGCGGCGGCAGACACACGCCGCCGCATCGCCTCCGACCGGAACATCGGGCGATCGGCAGCGGGAAGCGAAGCGCTGGCGACTTCGGGTATCGGGTTGTGTGATCGTCCGAGGGGCGTGGGCGATGCGCCTGCCAACTCCATTTTCCGCTTATCAGCGTCCAGTTCGGCACAGGCCTCGGCGAGGTCGTCTAGCGAGCCGCAAAGGATGGCAACATAGTCCGGGCAGGTGAGATTGCACGTGAGGGCCGCTGCGGCCGGCAGGCTCTCAAAGTCCTGCGTGAGAATCTTGCGACCACTGCGACGGCGTTCGCCTTGTTTCATCCCACCGAACATGCCCTCCAGAATGTTGTTTGTCCTGTCCACGATCCGGATGACCTCTCCGGCAGCGGTAGACAACGAGACAACATGCCCCCAGAGGGAATCGCCGTGGGTGTCGATGTGGTCGAGAATGATATCGATAGCTTCGCGCATATCCTCTGCTGGACCCCGCTGGGGACGACGCTTCTTAAGCGAAGCGACAAAGTCCTCGACGGCGGCTTGGATGTCATTCAATTCCGCTAGAGCTTCCTCAAGTCGGATGGGCTGAGAAGGCGGCCTAGTGTTGCGTCCGCCGGATTTTGGAAGGAGAC
This sequence comes from bacterium, assembly GCA_024229275.1. Classification (GTDB taxonomy): domain Bacteria; phylum Acidobacteriota; class Thermoanaerobaculia; order Thermoanaerobaculales; family Sulfomarinibacteraceae; genus JAAESQ01. Next base: position 1,192 of record JAAESQ010000295.1, read on the forward strand.
GCAACGCTTGCCGCAACGCATCGAAGATCTCCGCGCGTTTCCGCAGTTTTCGAACCACTTCGTCGAAGAGACTTTCGCCAACGGCCGGTTCGAGGGCGCGGCGGAGGCGCTCAAGAGCTGTGCGCACGTGTTTGTCTTCGGTGGGTGTTCGGAGGAAGGCATCGACGGCCCGCCGTGCGGTAACGCAACGGTCATACAGGTGCAGGTACGGTCTGTCGAAGGGAAAACCCTGGTCGTTTCCATCGGCCCTGTAGTCGAGAACCCACTGGGCGACAGCGCGCACGGCGGCGAGACCGGCACGTCCTTGGGGCACGGTGTGCCCACCTTCCTGTTGCTCCTGCCATGTTCGGAGATCCTCTCGCGCCTTGGTGACATCGTCGCCAAGCCTGCAACCGAGATCGCGGGCCAGTGCACCCAGGCCAGGCCGGATCTTGTAGTGCCGAAAGAGAGCACGCAATTCGCCGTGGCTCGGGTCGAGCAGATCTTTGCCTACATCACGGAGGAAGTGGAGGTGGCAGCCAAGCACCGGAATCTCCAGGCCCAGTTCCTCGACGAAATCATTGACCGCCGGAATCATGGCCTTGCCCAGATCCCGCATCACCGCACAGGGCGAACCGAACCGTTCTGCAACCGAGAGCAAAGCTGGAAGAATCACGTCCGCCCGCTCCGTGGGCACTTTCCAAGCATCCAGGGCCCATCGACGCCAGCCGGCCAGCGCTACGAGCAGCGTCCCCTGACCGTCTTCGCACGTAGCATCGATGTGAAGAGGGTAACCTCCATCGATGGCGAGAGCCTCACGGATCTTTTCGATATGGGTTTCGTGTAATGCCTCCAGATACTGGAGGAAACGACTGGTCAGATGGCTCACTTTTCCCGTCGAAATGACAATGTGATGCTCCAGAAAGAGATCCCTTTGAATTTCCTCCCGCTGCTGATGGTGAAGAAAGCGTTGGAGCCCCACGAAGACCATCACGTCGTAGCCCACGGTGCTTCGTGGCATCAGGTGCTTTGTTACGGACATCGCTCGCCGAGTGACGAGCGCTCCGGAGGGCTGGCGGCACTTCGCTGCACAAACGTGGACGGTTTCGCGGACTTGGAATGTACCGTGCCTAATGGTTCTCCCCTTGTGCAATACTGTCTTCTGCACGTGCATGGGTCCCATGCAAATGGGACAACGCCGGCGATCCTCGCAGGCCACGACGAGTACGCCAGAGGTATCCACTATTCCCTCACGCCAGCGGCCCTTCAGAGAACGCATGTTTTCTCTCAATGCCTCGAGGGCAGACAGGGTCATTCCGCCGTTTTTTTTTCGACACCAAGCCCGTAGCGAACGAAGACCTGCTCGACCTGTTGCTCCGTTACGGTGAGCCCTCGAGCAGTCAAGCGCCTCGCCACTTCTGTGGGGCCGACCGTTACCTGCCCGACCCGAATCGCTTCGATGAGGACTTCGATGATCGTTGATGAAGGCAGGGGGATCGGCTCCTTCTTGGCAGCAGAGAGCAGCTCTCGGCGCGCCGAGAGCTGCTCGGCAGCCCGGTCGGACTCGGCGGTGACATAAAGATACATCCGTTCGATAGGCTGACGATCGATTCGCGCTTCGCGCACCAAGCTGAGCAGTGTGTTGTGTACGCGCACGTGCACCATCTGCTGAAGTTCCGGATGGGTCCGACCCGCGTCAGCCATCTCGACCAAGTGCACAACCGTGTTCTTGAGCGTACCCGCTTCTGAGAACCCTATGCCGTGGTAAAGCCACAGCCCGTGCTCGTCGAAGCGAGGAACGTCGGCGAGCGTATAGTAACGGCCTGCGTGGCTATAACTGGAACAGTAGTCGACATCCTTGAGTCGCCTGAACACGGTCATACGGGAGCGTGTTTTCAGCGTGCGATAGAGCGTATCGAGGTCGACCACGCGCGTGTGCCGGAATAACCGTTGCAGGGATCTGGTGGAGGCTTCTTGTGAAAGCATGAGACCCTTCTGGTACAATTAGGCTTCACTGCTCCATTTATCGTCCTAATTGTACCTCTTCGGAAGCAAAATCGCCATCACATTGCAGCGAAATCCTGATTTCCACGCTTCTGTGAGGAGAACGCCCTGATACAATTGGGATCAGGGCTCAGGCTAAGTGCGGGAAAATAAAGAGGTTATGAGATCCAACCGGATCCTGACGCCGTAGGAGAATCCGGTTCATCAAAGGCAGTGCCACGGACTCGAGCGAAATGCTCGCCGGACGCGACGCCCGGATCACCTATCTGGATCTGCGCGGCGCGACCACGGCCCAGGCACTCGGCTGGATACTGCGGCCGCTGCGTCTAACTTGGCAACCGGAGCCGAGCCGCGGCCCCGAAATGATCCTAGTTGGCAGCGACCGGCGGATGCCGCGCATCTCAGCCTGGGTGTACGACGTGTCGGTGGTCGCCTTACCTTCGCAGAAGGAGTTGGAGAAAACCGGCGACTGGGAAAAGGCCGTCGCCAAGGCGAAGGAAGAAGCCGAGCAGTTTGTCGATGCCGTGCGTGGTGCGCTGCGTGCGTCGGAGGACGAGATCACGTGGTACGCTCCGGGCCATCTGCTGGTCATCGGCAGTCCGCAGACACATGAGAAGATGGCCGGCGTGATCGCTCAGCTTTCCAACCCGATGGCCAAACCGGCCGGTACACTGGCGGTTCTGCACGCCAAGACTGGCCGGCGGGCGAAAGAGCGCCAGGCGCAGGTGGAAAAACTCGGCCAACTGAATCGGCTGATGGAGGTGGCCGCAGTACACGACGCATATGGTTGGAG
>JAAESQ010000296.1 GCA_024229275.1 bacterium
ATTGTGGCGGTCTTCGACGTCGGGGTCACAGGCGAGATGCCGTTTATCGTTCTCGAGTACATCCGAGGGCGTTCTTTGGCCCATCTACTCGAACGGGTCTTCCAGTAAACCGCCAGAACGATACCGCTCGTAAGTTGTTTTGTACTAAGCGGTTTTACGTTCTTCGGTCAGCTTTTTCCTAGTGGACACATGGATGCCGCGACTGGCGAGCTTCCGGGGAAGTTCGATTCGAGCGGCTGTAAGAAGGGCGGCTACCGATTCACGTGGCTCGGGGATGTTGTGAAGCAATGACTTCCCTTTGACCACAACTTGCGTCGTACATAATGTCTTGAGTTCAGCAAGACCTTCCTCAACGGTCATCTCAAGTGAATGCCAACAACGAGTCAATTCCTGCACCAGTAAGTAGCCCAGCATTAACACAAACAAGTGACCGCGTGTTCGTGTCGCCAGGCGCACGTAGATCGGACGAGCTTCTAAGTGAGCCGTCTTGATCGTTCGAAAGGCCCACTCGACTTGGAATAGATCCTTGTAGCGATCATGAATGATTTCTTTCGTCGCCGTCTCCCGTGACAAGTCGGTCTTCAGGCAATAGCAGCCATCCAACTTCGACGACTCTACCCAAGCCGCTTGCTGTTTCGATAGCAAGATCGTTCGACTAGTTCCTTGCACGTCATTCGACGACGCGCTTTCTGACTTCGCATCCTCTGGCTTCACGTCGTCGACTTTCACGCCATCCATGCGGATATCGACCGCAGGTAAACGAAGCTTCTTCCACTTCGCTTTCAGGTTCCGCAGAGCCACCGCAGCACTTGCACGAAGATGCTCGGACAAGTAAGTGTTCTGCTCCTTCACGAACTGCTCCAAGGTCGCATACTTCGAATCGCGAGTCGCTTTCATCTCGACCGCACGAATCGGATTATGACGCAGTACGTAACGCAAGCCTTCGTCGGTTGTCACCTCCGCCACTTCCGTTTCAAACAGCTCGCGTTGAATCACACCCTTCTTCAGCAGCGATTCGATTTGCGGTTTCGTGATCCCCGTGATGTAGTGAAAGTTGTGATCCTCTTCAGCTTGCAGCTGCTCGATCTGCGGACCTTTGATCATGCCACGATCTCCCACGAACGTAATCGCTCCACCACCAAAACGATGAGCCACTTTGTACACTTGCGAGCCAAAGGTCTTGGTGTCGATCGTGTTGCCTGCAAACGCAGAAACGGAAACGGGGATTCCCAATTCGTCACACAGCATCCCATACACGACTTGCATTTTCCCACGCTTGCGATCGCGGTTGTAGCCGAAGGCAGCCAACTCATTGCAAGTTCCTTCGAGATAGCTGCTCGTGACATCGTAGAGATAGAGACTTGGCTTTTGCGAGCCATAACGCGAGCGAAACAGATGGTCTTCAATGCGCTGCTGATTCTCGGCCAACCAGTCGAGATTTTGATAGAGATCGTCTTCATGAAAGGCGTCGAGTCCCAGGACATCGCAAGCCGCATGGGAATTCGCCAACCGCACGGCAGACAACCTGGAGCCTTGTTCAATGACCCGAGCAAAGACTTGCCAGAGCGCCTGCTTTGCCTCCTGGGAGGAGCCGAGTGCTTTGACTAACCCGATCCGTTGAGCGACTTGCCAGAGGGTGACCACCGCTCCGACGGCGAGTCCTTGCTTGACATCAATGTCTTGGTTGATGTTCCCGAGCTGTTCGAGTTGATGCTTGTTCTTGAGCGCCAACTTGATGGCTTCTATTTCTTCGTTGGAAGCTTTGGAGAGGTTGGCAATGGTTCGATGTTTGACCTTTCCGTTCTCGCGATAGGACTCGCGCAGCAGATGACGAGTGTAAGTTTTTGCTTGAGACTGGTAAGTGCAGGAGTCGACGAACATGGTGTCCACATTAGAAGACACAGATCCATGTTAAGCAAGTGCAATACTGGATTAGATCCATAATATTAGTGGCTACACCTTACGGCCAAAACCATGATAACCCCAAGCCAGCACACGACTTACGCAGGATTCGCCCTGGAAGATGCGGTAAACACCTTCCGTTCGAGGCCGTGGATGCCAACTCGATCAAGGCCGAATGGCACGATGAACCGCGGCAGAACCACAGGAGCGCGAGGATGCCATCCTACGAATACAA
>JAAESQ010000297.1 GCA_024229275.1 bacterium
CGAAGAAGTACGCCGCACGGTCATCGATGAGGTCGTCGCAAAGCTGAGTGACCTCGGTCTGGAACTGATTGGCATCGTTGAATCACCCGTACGAGGCCAAAAGGGAAATCTCGAGGAGCTGGCGGGGTTTCGGAATGTGAAGCGTGAAGAGCGAAGCGTGAAGCGTTAAGAGTGAAGGTGGAAACGCGTAGCCTGTTCGTTATGGCTGGGAGGCTGTGAGCTTCTGAATCTGACGCGATCATCGTTAGCCTCTCAGGGCTGCTTCACTTCTTTACCCCTTACTCTTTACGATCCTTGCCACAGCCACACAAGCTACGTCTGCCTTCAGTGCTGACTTGTGCAATTCTGCTCGAAAGTTGAAGACGGGATGATTCGGGTGAACCACTCGGTTGAAAAACACGTATCATGTTTCGGAATCGGGAAAGGAGACGCGTGTGGACAGCATCCTTCAGCTTGAAGGTGTGAACAAGCGCTATGGAGACCATCAGGCCGTCGACGATATCTCGTTTGAGGTGCAGCGCGGTTCGGTCTTCGGATTGCTCGGACCGAATGGTGCGGGTAAGACAACCACGATCCGAATCGTCATGCGCATCATCGCGGCTGACAGTGGAAGAGTGACCTTTGACGGTCAGCCACTTGATGATGACCGACGCAGGCTGATCGGCTACCTGCCGGAAGAGAGGGGTCTCTACAAGAAGATGAAGGTACTCGAGCATCTCGTCTTCTTGGGGACTCTGCGTGGCCTGGCCCCGAGCGAGGCGAAGAAACGTTCCTTTGCCTGGCTCGAACGGTTCAATCTCGGCGAGTGGGCAACCCACAAAGTCGAGGACCTTTCAAAGGGCATGCAACAGAAGGTGCAGTTCATTGGCACTATCCTGCACCGGCCGAAGCTGATGATTCTCGACGAGCCTTTCTCGGGCCTTGACCCAATCAATACGCGTGAACTGAAGGATCTGATGTTGGCAATGACCGAAGAGGGCGTCACCATCGTGCTCTCGACGCACATGCTGCCGCAGGTTGATGAACTCTGCACCCACATCTGCCTCATCAATCGTGCTCGGCCCATTCTCGACGGTACGCTAGCCAATATTCGCAAGGACTACGGTGGCAACACATGGGTCATTCGGTCGGACATGCAGGCCGCCGCGCTGGCCGATCTACCCGGAGTCACATCGGTGCGCCCGCTGCGCGAAGACCACCTCGTTGAGCTTGCTGAGGGCAGCGATCCACGCAACCTGGTCCGCGCGTTGGTGGACCGAGCCAGTGTCGAGTCCTTCACCCGTTTTGTGCCGGATCTCGAGAACATATTCATCCGTGCCGTGGAGGAGGACCGCCATGCTCAGTAGGATCAAAGCAGTCATCCGTCGTGAGTATTTGGAGAGAGTCCGTACGAAGGCGTTCTGGATCTCGACTCTGGTGGTTCCCTTCTTCCTCGGTGCCATGATGATCATCCCGGCGTGGCTCGCCGCGCGCGGGGGTGGGGAGTTCGACATCGCAGTCCTCGATCTCACCGGGCGATTCGCCGAGAAGATCGACGAGAACCTGCAGCAGGGTCTGAATGGCACCGCACCGAGTCGCGGCTCGGAGGCCGGAGAGCTTCAAGTTTTTGAAGAGGCCGAAGCCGGGGCACAGCCGCTGAACGTTCGGCTGATCCCACAGGCGCCGGGTTCAGATCCGAAGGCGACTCGAGAGCGGCTCAAACAGCAGGTGTTGAATCGGGATTTCGATGGTTTATTGGTCCTGCCGGCGACGCTGCCGGACGCAGGAGAACCGGAATACGTCGCTCCCAACGTCGCGTCATTTCGTATGCTCGCTGAGCTTAAAGGATCGATTCGAGATGTGATCATTGCCGACCGTCTGACAGCGGCGGGCCTCGATCCGGAACACATTGGTGAGTTGACTAAAAGAGTCGGCCTGAGAACGATGAAGCTCGGCGACAAGGGGGAAGAGACTCACGATCAGGGCCAGGGTTTCATTCTCTCTTATGTGCTCGTGCTGATCATCTACATGACGGTGCTGATGTACGGCATCTATGTCATGCGCGGGGTGCTTGAGGAGAAGAGCTCACACATCGTCGAGGTCATCGTCTCGACCGTCAAGCCGTTTGAACTGATGCTCGGCAAGATCCTGGGAATCGGTGCTGTCGGTCTGACTCAGTTTGCCCTCTGGTCGCTGCTGATGTTCACGCTCACTTCGCCCGGAGTCGGATCAGCAGTCGGCATGGGAGACATGGAACTGCCGACTATCCCACCGATTCAGTTGATCTTCTTTGTCGTCTACTTCGTGCTCGGCTTCCTGCTCTACGGCACGCTGTATGCCGGTGTTGGGGCAGCTTTCGACACTGAGCAAGAAGCGCAGAACTTCCAGGGTGCGATTACGGTCTTCCTGGTCATACCGCTGCTACTGATCATGCAGATCCTTAACGACCCCAGTGGAACCGTCGCGGTTGTGATGTCACTGGTGCCGTTCTTTACACCGATCCTGATGTTCCTGAGGATGACCCTGGTTCAAGTGCCTGCGATCCAGATCATCGCGTCGTTGGTGATCATGATCGGTTCGATCATCGGCGCGACCTGGATCGTCGGCAAGATCTACCGCATCGGCATTCTGATGCACGGTTCGAAGCCGAAACTGAAGGATCTTATGAGGTGGCTGCGGGAGGCGTAGAGGATAGGGACAGAGTCAGGGACAGGGACAGAAGGCGTCTCGCGTCTCAGAGACTCCATACATCGAATGACACCGGTTGATGCGAGCACTCCCGATGGGCATCGTCATCGCCATCGAATATGACGCTGTGGCGGTGATAATGGATTCAGAATACAGAGGCAGATACAGAAGCCAGAAACAGAGACAGAGACAGATCGCAGCGGCAGAGTCAGGAAACAGAATCAGTGTCAGCGGCAGCTACAGTCACAGCGGCGCTCGGGCGTCGATGAGAAGAGTTTGCCGCACTCATCATCGTCATCGTATGGAGGAGTCGCCCGAGAAAACGATGACGATGACGATAACGAGGGCGATGACGAGGGCGATGACGACGGAAACTGCGCTTCGCGGTGCGTACGGGTATACGTCGAAGGCTCCATACACAAAACCGGCCCGGCTTGCGCCGGGCCTTTGTTTCTGGTTTTGGCTGGGGTGCAGGGAGTCGAACCCC
>JAAESQ010000298.1 GCA_024229275.1 bacterium
AAGTATCCAGCTGATCCCCCCAGATGATGTTCCGAGCCAGTCCTGACAGCAGCCAGATCGATCTATTCAGCAACATCGAACAGTTTCTGCGCGAGCGCGACCAAGAAAAGCTCAACGATCCGAACGCCTGGCACAACGTCTTTCTGGATCAGGTCACCAAGCGCATTCCCGAAAAGCGCTTTGCCGAGCTGTTCGATGAAGAGAATGGTCGCCCGAACGCGCCGATTCGGTTGCTGGTGGCGATGCTGATCCTCAAGGAAGGCTTCGGTTGGAGCGACGAGCAGTTGTTCGAGGCAATCCACTTCAACCTGCTGGTACGGCGCGCACTCGGATTGCTGAATCTCACCGACGAAGTACCTGTCGAGTCGACCTACTATCTGTTCAAGCAGCGGTTGTATCGCTACCAACTGGAGACGGGAATCAACCTGCTCCATGAGGTGTTTCAGGAGCTGACCCGCGATCAGGCCAAGCGGCTTGGGGTGGTGGGCGAGAAGCTGCGGATGGATAGCACACTGTTGGATAGCAACCTGGCCACCTGTACGCGGCTGCAGCTGATCATTGGGTGCTTGCAAGAGTTCTGGAAGAGCCTTACGGACGAACGGAAGGTGCGCCTTACCGAAGCGGACAGAGAGCTTTTGGATCGATTGTGCGCCAAGCGGGCAAGCCAGATCATCTATGGGCTGGACGAGATGACCAAGAAGGCATGGCTAGAGGACTTTGGCAACTTGCTGCTGCGCCTGCACCAGACCTACAGCGCGCAGAGCAGCCCGCGCTATGAGCTGATCGAGCGGCTGTTGCTCGAGCAGTACCAGATCGAGGGCGAGGGCGAGGAGCAACGCGTCGAGCTCAAGCCAGCCAAGGAGATCAGCGCCGATTCGCTGCAGTCACCCCATGACGAAGACGCCGCCTACCGCAAGAAGAAAGACGAGACGGTGCGTGGTTACAGCGCCAACGTGACCGAGACCTGCGAGGAAGAGCTCAACCTGATCGTAGACGTGCAGGTCGAGCCGGCCACGGCGGCAGACAACGCGTATTTGAAAGAAGCGGTTCAAAACAGCGAGGGCGTACTCGAAGGCGAGGCTCAGGAAATCTCTGCCGATGGGGCCTACTACAGCGAAGAAAACGAGACGTACGCAAAGGAGCAGGACAAGGAAATCCACTACACCGGTTTTCCTGGTAAGCCAGGGCGATACGACTACGAGCGAACCGAAGACGGTGTGGTGGTCACCGACCGTGAGAGCGGTGAAACGCAACTGGCCGAGGAATATAAACCGGGGCGCTATCGATTCCGCGTCGACGGCAAATGGCGCTACATCACAGACAAAGACATCGCTACGGCTGC
>JAAESQ010000299.1 GCA_024229275.1 bacterium
AACACCTGCCGAGCGTGTAACCCAAGAAGTCAAACGAGTCGTCCGGCACGCGGCACAAATGCGTCTTCGTTTCGTTGACCGTGAGCTTGAGCTTCTGCATCATGGTTCGCATGGCAAGCATCGCTTCCTGCGCGGTGCCGCGACAGCAAATCACGAAGTCATCAGCGTAATTCACGATTCGTGCACGGAGTCGCGCTTCGTGCCCCAGTACCTTCCATCCCAGGACAAACCGGCGCATGTAGAGGTTGCTGAGCAACGGGGAGATCGGCGCCCCTTGAGGGCAGCCGCGCCCCTGATCCTTGTTGCGGGTCGTTCGCTGCGTATGTCCCCGTTCGTCGAGCTCTTCCACCGGTGCCTGCAGCCACATCTTGATCAGATGCAGCATGTGTCGGTCACTGACACGACGTGACACTGACTTCATCAGTTCGGCGTGGGGAATGCTATCGAAGTAGCCGCTCAGATCTGCATCAATCACCTCGGTATGCCCGGTGTTGAGCAGCGCGTGGACGTTGCGAACAGCGTCCAGAGCGCTGCGCCCCGGTCGGTAGGCGTGCTGCTCCGGTTGCAGGTCGGCCTCGAAGATTGGCTCCATGACCAACAACGCCGCTGTCTGCGCGACGCGATCCTTGGTCGTAGGAATGCCTAAGGGCCTTGTGCGTTCCGGTTGGCCGGGCTTGGGGATCAACACCCGTCGCACGGCCTGCGGACGATACGTCTTACTCCTGAGTTCTTCCGCCAGTTCACCCAACCAACGAGCTAGCCCGTATTCCTCGATGTCCGCGAAGTCCTGACCGTCCACGCCGGGTGCGCCGCCGTTGGCTTTGCAGCACCGGTATGCGAACAACAGGATGTCCTCGCGGTACACCTTGTCATACAGGGCGTAGAAACGATACGTGGGTGATCCCTTCGCTTTGGCGTGCAACGCCGCCTGTAACTTCTGAACCTTTTCCGGAGGTCGTAGGCCCATGGCCAATCTCCTGGCTCTCGCTACTTCTTGCGTTGACCTTGAACTAAGGCCCCTTCCCTCGACCGGCATTACCCGGTGTCAACGGTACTACGGGCCTCTCCGCCACCCGACAC
>JAAESQ010000300.1 GCA_024229275.1 bacterium
AAGCGCAGCGGAGTCGAACGGATCTCCCATTCCAACAATGAGCGCCTTGATTGCGGCGAATCGTTCGGCTGCATATTGCTGATTTCAACGGGAGATCCTTCGGCTCGCAGGCTCGCTCAGGATGACAGTTCTGGGGGCGCGTGTCATTGGGAGCGAAGTCGATGGATCTCCCGCCGGCTCGAGTAGCCCGGCGCCCATCGTGGCATCAGTTGGCACATTTCTACGGGAGATGTTTCGACTCCGCTTCGCTCCGCTCAACATGACAGTCTTGAAGAGTGTGTCTTTTGAAGTTCTTTTCATTCTTCTGAATACTCACCCTCTTCTATCTGGCTTCAGGCGGCTGGGACGGGATTAGAGTGGCAGGATTCTATTCCTCTGGTACGCTTTTCAGAGTCTGGAGATCGAGTTTTTCAGCTTTACTTGTCTTCAAGAGGAAGTGCGGATGCCTTTCACGATTGAGTACGACTCCGAAAGAGCCTGCATGATGTGCAAGCTGTCTGGCACAATAGACATCCAACTGATCACATGTTACATAGATAAGGTTGTCTCACTGATGGAACAACATCACTGTTCCCGCGTTCTGAACGACGTGCGGGGCGCTGATATCTCACTGTCGTCGGTCGATATTGTCAGCCTCCCGAATCTGATGATTGAAAAGAATTTCAATCGATTTGCAAAAAGAGCCCTTGTCTACGACCAATCATCGGACGACATCGAGTTTTTCGAAACAGTGTCTACCAACCGGGGGCACAAAGTGAGAGTCTTTACTGATTTCGAGCAAGCGCTCAATTGGTTGACAGAGTAGTACTCAGGGTGCCTCCAGACGCGACCGCATTCTGCCCAGGCAAGGAACAGAGCGCTCCAACAGTCTCAGCGTTCAGCTAGCACCTTCCTCACAACCGAACTGCTTGATTTGGTCATCGGGAGATCCCTCGACTCGAGTAGACCTACCGCTGCTGGAAGCATCAGTTTCTTCGATTCAATGGGAGATGTTTCGACTCCGCTTCGCTCCGCTCAACATGACAATCTTGGAGGATTCTGTCTTTGGGAGCGACCACTCTCACATCCTGTCATCCTGAGCAGCAACTCTCATTTCCTGTCATCCTGAGCGACCGTAGGGAGCCGAAGGATCTCCCGTTGAAAACACTGTGTCAGGTACGCAATTGTGAGCTCACGAGGACGACAAGCTGAGAGATCCTCGCCGCCTATGGATTCGTGTTCGACCAGGGTGCTGTGTCTCCGCTTTCAAAGCCGTCAATGAAGATGGTATTCGCGTTCGGATCGGCGAGCAGTCCCTCTGCGGCAAGAATCTCACCGGCTCCATCGAGTGCATAGACCATGTAAACATGCTCACTGGCTGTAGGTACATCAACCCAGCTAGTCGATGAGGTCGTCCAGACTGGCTGCCAATCGCGCAGAATTGAATATGAGTCAGCGCCGGTTACTGCTTGCCACTGGAGCAGAACCTGGCCAACGTCAGAGCTGGCCTGCAGGTTTAGCGAGCGCTGTTGACCGGGATAGTCGCCCAGGGTCAACGGGTGCGGATAGGGATAGGGTACGTAGCCAGGACTGAACGTGTCGTTGAAATAGTCTCTGCCTTCCTTCACATGATCGGCCATTCCCGGATTGCTGCACTGCCAAGGATCGAAAAGTGTCATCCCGACGCCCGCAGTCTCGAAGGTGTTGTCCCATACGTAAATGGGGCTATATACCTGTCCAGTCGTGCGTCCGTGTTGGTCCTTACATGGATAGCCACTGGGGTCCTCGTTACCGTCAATGGGGTTGGTTCCGTTGCATCGCACGCCGTGGGTATCCGGGTAATCAACGCACGATCGATAGAGCTGGGCAATGATGGGGATGTCGATGCTGTCTGGGCTGGAAATCGTGTTGCGGAAGATAGTCCCGGTTCCACCCCGAATGGTGATGATGTTAAAGGTGTACTCTTCACGCTCGAATAGATTGTCGTAGATCTCGAAGCTGTGTGAGGACCGGTCTGACGTGTCGAGCCCGTGATTGAGCATCGAGGCATTGCGGTTGACGTTGTTCCGAAAGACGAACCGACCGCCTGAGTGGCTGTCTGCTGAGCTTCCGGACTCGTAGAAATCGAATTCGTTGTCTTCGATGTAGAAGGCGTTGGCCGACCCAAGTGCTTGCGGACGAGTCCATGAGCCGTCGCCGTCCGAGTTGATGTTGATGGCTTGAAATGAATTCGCTGCGGCAGCAGTGCGCTGAAAAAGGCAGTGATCGATCAAACCGTGGGTATGCCCCGAGACCTGAAAGGCCCGATTCCAGAAATCTACGAATTTGTTGTGGTCGATGCGTACGGATTTACTCGAACCGCGAATTGCAATCGCTCCGTTGTAGTCCTGGACGCTGCCGTTGAGCCCGTAGATGAAACCAAATCCTGTCACCCGAATGGTCTGCCCATCGAGCCCCTCGATCCACAGCGCAGGTTCGTTCCACTCGTTCCCGGTCATGTCGGTGATAACGGTCTGGTCTGGCCCGGCGCCTTGAAGTGTAATCGCTCTGTTGACCATTCTCACCGTTGTTGTCCAGGTCGTCGTGCAGGCCGGAACTGAGACAGTGTCTCCTTCATTCGCCCCGTCTATCGCCGT
>JAAESQ010000301.1 GCA_024229275.1 bacterium
AACACCTGCAACTGTTCGGCCCCACACTCACCCGCTGCGCCATCTACGACCAGCGCATCAAGCGGATGCCGGTGCTGATGATCTCGGCCGATGGCGCTCACCGACTGTCCCGCTGCGAGGTGCCGGAGTACCCCGAAGGACTCCCCGATCGGTTCCCCCTGCCGGACAGATGCTCCTACAGCTGGGTCGAGGACGCGATCGACCCTCGGTGAATCTTCGGTTTATGGTCAACCCTTGACGATGAGCGGCCACGGGCCGACATTGTAGGGCGGGACCTGGCACTCCCCACAACACAGCAGGAGCGGTGCTACCGACTCGTTGAGAAAGCGGGAACGAGGCAATCGGTACGGCCTGTAGTCACCCGCGTAGTCAGGCCACCGCTCCACCCACCCGATTTGGAGGCAACCCAATGCCGAAGGACGAGAGTTTCGAGAAGCTAGAGCCAGCAAACCTAGTGGTGTTAGGCGACAAGAAGGGCCAGTCGAAAGCGTTCGGCGGCCTACTGGTTGGGATCGTCCCTGACGAGCAGTACCCGGACAAGGTCCGTTACGTCTGCGTCGGCAAAGACGGTGAGGACTACGAAGTCACCGGCAATGCCGCACTCTCCCGCAGAATCAAGCACACCCACATCGGCTGTCTCATCAAGTTCAAATTCCTCGGGATGCAGCGTGGCCAGAGGAACCAGTTCAAAGAGATCGAGGTAATGGCCCAGCCCCGCGAGCACACCACCGACGCGCAGAAGGAGATGTTCCCGCGCTGGCACGACTTCGAGGATGGAGCTGCATCCGCAGCGGAGGCAGAGGAGGGCGAGCAGCAGTCGGAGGACGATGAAGACCTGGGGTTCTAATGGCCCCCACAATCGAGCGTAAAAAGACCTGTTCCTGCGGACAGGACATTGGCTTTGTCCGCACCCAGCGCGGCAGCGCCGCACCCGTCGACGTCCCAGCTGCCAAGGCCTACGTCTGGAACGAGGCCGGTAGCTATTGGGAGATCCTCCCCGTCTACGTCGCACACCACACCACCTGTCCTCACGTTGACCGCTACAAGAAGGAGAAACGGAATGGCTGAGAGAAATGACGAGCTGGTCAGAGGGTTGCACCAGCAGCGGAACGAGCTGACCAGACACATGCAGGCGATCGACGACCTTCTGACTCACTACACCACACCGGAGAAGATCCTCATCCCGGTCAGCAGGAAGGTGAAAGAGCAGCTCGGAGTCACGAAGCGCCGGAAGAAGGGCAAACGCGGCAGCGGCAAGACCGCCGCGAATAAGAAGACCGACCTAGAGATTGCCGCGATGGGGAAGATGTTCGAGAACGGCGTCTCGATGCGTGACATCTGCAAGAAGGTCAACGCCAGCGACGCCACCGTCTACAAGTACGCCAAGCTCAACAACTGGAAACGAGGTGCGCGATGAACATCACCACAGAAGACGACGTCGTGGAGGCCTTCGCCTACCAGAAGCCCGACACTGAGGCCCAACAGAAGCACATTCTGATCCAGACGAGCGCCATGGATTTCGGGCTCGACATCATCAAGCACGTTCCCAACTGCCATACACGGCAGAAGGCGTTGGACGCGCTGCAGGAAGCGAAGATGTGGGCGAACGCGGCAATCGCCCACAAAGGGAAGTACTGATGGCGTTCGACGACGTCATCCGCGAGCTGCAAGCGTGGCATGAGGTCAGGGGCAAGCTCAACGGAAAACCGGGGCGGAAGCCTCTGAACATGGACACGCTGGCCGAGGCGATCGAGGCGTTCAAGATCCTCCAGCAGCTGGCCCACCATGTCGAGGCGCGACTGGTCGACGACGAGTGGTATCTCCCCTTCTACCATGCGGAGGGAACCGAGCAGCTCATGGCTCCGGAGATATGGAAGGCCCGACGGAAGGCCGCTGCGCGGGACCAAATCGACCTTGCCGACCGCATCACTTGCCAGAGCCAGAAGATCAAGGGCGACAAAGACCTGATCGAGCTACTCGATAAACGCATCGAACGGCTGCAAAAGCGCACTCAGGAGCTGCAAGAGTTGCTGAAAATGGAGGGACTCGATGGCGAACACACAACCTGACCTGTTCACGCCGAATCCGGCTGGTCCGAGTGGGCCGAAGACCGAGATTCCCAAGACGGAGAAGAAGAAGCGGCAGCAGTATATCAGGTGGAAGCAAACGGATGAAGGGCGTCAGGTTATGAGCTGGTGTCTGGCCGAAGCGCGGCAGCTGTTGCATCGCGGAGAGGCCCGCGTCTCTGCCTACGCCATGGTCGAGATAGCCCGCTCCAAATTCCACTTCAAAATCAACAACAACTTCCGCTCTGTGATCGCGAGGGATCTGTGCGACACGGATCCACGACTCGAAAAGGTCATCGAGTTGCGGAAGCTGACATCGGATTGGTCGCTATGACTGACAACACACCGGAAGACAAAGAGGGCTTCGATCTCCCGAAGTGCGCGGCCGGCGAAGATTGGGACACGACAGAGCAGGCCGCGACAGAGGAGATGGAGGCCCAGGCCAAGGGCGAGGCCGAGGCAGACGAGGTGATGAACGCGATCCAGACCAAGGGCGAGGCCGAGGAGGAGGCGTACCCACCGAAGACGATGACACCAGTGGAACCGGAGCCCGAGCCCGCAGTGGAGCCAGAACCGGAGGAGCACGACGAGTTCGCACTGCCGGATGCGAACGAGACGAACAAATCAGTTCCCGATCTCGAGGGATCCGAAGATACTGTCGAGCGACTGATCGCAGAGACGTACCAGGGCAGTGTACCGGCGATGGTCCGCACCGCGGAGTTGCAGAAGTCATTCTTCCGCGCACGGCTGATCTTTCACAACTGCTTCGATCCGGTGAAGCTGGACGGCGGGAAGTCTCTGAGCGAGACGATGATTAACGAGCACCCCGAGAAGTACGTCGACGCAATCCTGCGGACGGCGTTCACCAACTACATAGCCTGGCAGAAAGCGATGGGATTTTGATGGCTGACGACACGTTGAGACACTGTCTCGTAAAGGTGTTCAGGGACAACGGATTCACTGTCCCGAGAGCGCGGGCGCTGTTTGAAGAAGTGCAGACGGCGATGGAGCAGCTCCTAGTGGACGAGGGCGAGCTCCGACTCAAGGGATTCGTCCGCGTGAAGGTGTCGAGCCAGATAGAGAAGTGCTACAACGGCTTCACTGGCGACTCAACCGGCAAGAAGATCGTCGTGCGAGCTGGTGCGACGGTACGGCCACGGCTGCGGGACGCGATCGTCGCGAAGTATCCAGCAAAGGATGTCGACACGGATGTCGAAACCACGCGGCTGCCGAGCGACATGACCCTGAGAACACGGAAGCTGGATTAGCATGTTCAATCCGGATCCAACAGACCGGACGCCAGTGCTAGTCGGCTGCGATCCGAGCATGGGGTACTGCGGCGTGGCTGTCTGTTGCCCATCGGCCGGCATGGAAGATTTCGTTCGCTACTCCTACGTCATCAAGGCACCGAGGAGCGGATCCGACGGGGAGCGGGTTGCAGCGGTGGCCGCAGGCCTCCGCAGAATCACGCAGGAGTGGAACGTCGAGCGGATCATCGTCGAGACGCCGACGAGCTTGTACGTGAAGAAAGGCCGCTCGATTGAGGCACTCAAGGTGCTGCTGGTGATCGGTGCGGTGTACGGTGCAGCTGGATACCTCAAGGTGCCTGTCCACGGGATCAGCGTGAAGGAATGGAAGGGCGCAGGTGCCCAGGACAAAGACAATTCCGTCGCACTGGTCAATGCGCTGTGGCCTGGTTACGCGAAGCTGCTTCGCTACAAAGAGCGGCCGATGACGCACGACGAGGCCGAAGCCATCCTGCTCTGCTTGGCAGCTGTGCAGCCGCAGGAAGTGCGCGGTGCCTTCGGGCTGCTCAAGATCAACGCTCCCCTGGACCGCGCTCTCGGACACCTACGGCATGAGTGGAGCTGGGGATCGCGCGAGATCGAGCGGATAGAGAAGCTCGCAGCAGCAAATCGCTTGAGTGGGAAGATGAAACGTGGGGCGTAGGTCGAAGAAGTTTGCATCTGCACTCATGCTGCTCACACCGGAGCAGAAGGGGCAGTACTACACGATATGCAGCAAAGCAGCCACGCGTCTCAAGGAGATTGAGTTCGGGCCGCTCAACATGGATCAGTGCGAGTACATATGCGAGAGTCTAAAAGTGGGACGGAAAATCACGTTGGGCGCACTCAAGCGCCTGTCATCGCATCAGCCGACGTTGAGGGATTCACTCCCGAGCCAGTCGAAGGAAACGGATTTGTTCGACTCTGCAAAGGGAGAGTCCTCGTCATCGTCCGACCGAGCATCGGACTGAACACAGAAGGTGAGCAGCTCGTCATTCACGACGTTCCCATGAGCGAGAAGTGTTTGCAGGGAACCGTGGTCGCGAAGGCTCCGGATGTCACAGAGGAGATCCAGCTTAACGACGAAGTGCTGTTCGTTCGGCCAACGGAGGGCGAGTTGCCCGAGCTTGCGTTCATGTCTGCGGACCTCATCATCGCCCGACTGGAGTATCCCGAGTATGGCGCATCCTGAGTTGAGGGTCATCATCCCTCTCAAGAACGAGATCGAGGCGCAGCTGCTGTGCCTGGGTCTGCTGACCACACTGGACCGATTGGGCCTTTCCGATGAGAAGCAGATGCAGCTCGTCGACGGGGCCGAGCAAGTGTTCATGCACGACTGGCTGGCGATGGACGAAACCGAGCGGCTTGAGTTCGCCGCACGGATCGCAATCACCATGGCCGGCGCAGCTGCGATGGAGCAATCAACCGAGGATCTACAGGCCTACATCAAGGACGTCGCAGAGAAGAGAGCGAGAGCGAGGAAGAAGGCGCTGGAAAACTGACAAACCAACCAACTTACCAGAGGGGTGTGACAATGACCGTAGTAGAGGAGGCAGCCAAGATGGAGGCAGCGAAGCAGGGATTGACAGGGATGATGAAACCGGAGCACTGGTCGACGAGAGCGCAGGCCGTGGTCGACTCATTCCACCAACAGCGAGTACTGGCGGCGCAGCTGTCGAAGGCGCAGTCGGACATGGAGCGGGACCGCACGGCCTGGCGCGAGAAGACCATCGCCGATCTGATCTCAAAGGGCACGAACAAGACGGCAGCCAAGGACCAGGTCCGCTTGGCTCCGGAGTACGTGGAGATGAGCAAGAAGATCGTCGAGTCGCAGGAAGCGTGGGAAATCTGCATGGCCGATTCGGAACACGCTCGCATGACGTTCGAGATCATCTGCATGAAGGCCAAGGACGCCTACGATGCTCACCAGCGGCTGGCTGAGTTGAAGGGGATGGAGGACACGCTCCGCAATCGGATGAAGGAGCTGGGGGGATGAACGAGTCGCAGGACGAATTGACAGGACGGCTCAACAAAGTCGACTACCTGCTGAACAAGCTCCGCGAGCGAGTGGAGCTACTGGAGAACCGGAACCTCACCGTCGGCCGAGCATTGACTGGTCACGCAAGGGCGATCAACAAACTGCGAGGGTACGCCGACGACGACCCGCGAGCGGAGGAGCCATGAAACCCATCGAGCGGCGTGAGCTGATCGTGTGGTTCATGACCTACCACATCGTCTGGACTGTGATCTGGCGTTGGCTATGAGCAGACCAAAGGGAGTCAGCACCCAGGCCTACGGTCACGCACGGCGCACGTTGATGCGGCTGACCAAGCACTGGACGCTGATCGAGAAGAAGACGGACAACATCGGCACCTACGGAATCGTCGCCAACAACGCTGTCCGGGGGATGCTGGTGATCTACTCGCACGCTCCATACGGAGAGCACGAGTGGATCCATGTGTCAGTCAGCAAGCGCGAGGTGGGCCAGCTGCCCACGTGGACGGAGATGATGTACGCGAAGAACCAGTTCATCGGTGACGACATCGAGGCCTACATGATCGCACCGCCGAAGTCACGGTACGTGTCGATCCATCCCAGCTGCTTGCACTGGTGGGCCTGTTACAGCGAGCCCGAGGGCCTCCTGCCACATTTCGAGGAGGGCATCGAGGGCGACATGGGATTCAAGTCGATATGATGGCAGGGGCGATACGGGGTGGGCACCTGGGCGACTCTGACACATCAGTTAGACGCTCCTCCCCTGCCAATTTCTCGAGGTGAAAAATGGATGGTCCTGGCGGTAGGTTAACCAAGAAAGGAGCGGCTTCTTCCAGGCCTGTCGTTGGGGCCATTCAGCCGCACGATGTCGAGGATCCCACGCGAACCATGCGCGGGATCCTCAATGCTCTGCTACTCGTCAGCCCCTTCTGGGCTATCGTGGCCGGCGTCATCATCTGGGCTCTGTTCGTCAAGTGAGTCACGCGCCTCCATGAGCTGACAGTCTCGGCGCTCCCTGACTCCGTCGAGGCCTTCCTCGGTGACATGCAGGAAGCCATCGCGATCGGTGCCGAACACCGCAGCGATCCGATCGAGTTCTGTCGGTAGCATCGGCTGACTGCCTTGTAGGACAACGCTGACACGATGTCGGGTCATTTCCGACGCCATTGCAAGTTGACGCTGTTGCATCCCAGAGGCCTTCAACCAGTCGCCCAGCCGTCGTGCGGCGAGTGCGCGGACGCTGTGGGTCATGGGCTGCGGGTGCCAGTGGGGGCCTGGGGTCGGTGGGTGCGTGTGGGCGTTGACTGCAAGCTCAAGCAGCTGGTCGATGGGCTGCTCCCAATGCGGTGGGATCTCGCAGCGGCCCGCCATGGCGTTCTTCATCTGCTGGTGGTTCCTCACGCAATGCGGCAGCATGGTGTTGAGATCGTTGGTGAACTTCTCGTAGCTGTACGTCTCCTGCCACGGCCCTTGGGGCCGGTAGCCCATCATGAGCGCAAGCTCACGATGGGCGCGGACCAGTTGTTCGATGGTCATCATTGGCGATGCTTCCTTGAGAGTAGGATTAGGACGGCAAAGACTGCGACGTAGAACGCGATGATGTAGACGTCGCTCATTCGAACACCTGCCTCAGCATGGAACGAGTGCGGCGAACAACGCGGTCGGTGACATCGGTGAAGTGGTCCGTGCAGCTGGGCACGGAGTTGATGTGGCAAGTACTGCGAGCGCCGCAGACGATGCAGTGACCGTCCACGGCGCACTCGCCAGTGCAGTCCTCGCTGGTCATCCTGCCGCAGGGG
>JAAESQ010000302.1 GCA_024229275.1 bacterium
AAGCCAGTTGCTCGATGGAGTCGGCGGGTTTCGCTCGACGAGCCGATTGCGGCGGCCGTTGTTGAGATCGGCGAGAACGAACTCGTGGTCGGGACAGGCTTCCCTGCACGGCTCTACCATGTAACTCCTTCTGGTAAACAGGTTCTAGCAGAGTTCGAAGAAGAACAGGTCACCGCCCTTCTCCAGAGTTCGGCGGGCGAGTTGTTTGCTGCTACCGTGGCGCCCGCCTCGCTCTACAGAATCAGGGATGGTGAGGGGGAGGTGGTTGGACAGCTTGGAGAAGGGGGAATGTGGGATCTGGCTGTATTTGATGGCCAAATCATCATCGCTACAGGCCCACCCGCTTCGCTCTTTCGGCTTACAGACCGCGGACTCGAAAGATGGATAGAACTTCCGGACGCCCATGCTAGGTGTCTTACAGTGGCCGATGACGTGCTACTCGTAGGGACCTCAGGGAAAGGGCTGATTTTTGGAGTACGTACAGACGGCAGTGTTTCGCTTGTAGCCGACAGTCCCTTTACCGAAATCTCGGCGCTCGTGACGCCTGACGATGGCACCGTGTGGGCGACTGCGTTGGTGGGAGAGCCGCCCCGTTCGGCACCGGCCAAACAAGGTGAAGGTGAAGTGACCGTGGAGGCGAGTGCGGCTCCGCAAGACCTTGAACTTCCCAAGGTCAACGGCGCGACTGCCAGCTCGGAACTCATTCGTTTGACCCCTGAAGGCGCGTTGATTCGTGTTCACAGGTTTACTGGTCAAGTGGCATCTGCGCTGGCTAGCGACGGAGACGGTGTTCTCGTTGGTACCGGATTTGAGGGTGAGATATGGCGTTTCATCGAGGATGGTGGGGCACGGTTGGCCACCATTGACGCAGTTCAAGCGACGGCG
>JAAESQ010000303.1 GCA_024229275.1 bacterium
GAGCGCAGCGAGCCTTCAGCCTCCAGGTTGGTACTCCCGTTCAATGTGCGCTTGGATCTGCTCGGGGTAGAAGTAGACCTCTCTGAGATCGCCGGTGGCGTAGCGTTCTGCCTGGTCGTCGAAGTGAGGCGAATCCGGATCGTTGTTCAGACCCCCAGCCGTAACGGCCCGCGCGCGAACACGGTCTCCGAACTCGACCACAGCAACGAAGCTATTCCCGCCAGTCCCGTAAATGCGCTTGGTCCCCGGGTAGCGGCGAGCGTTGAAGGCGGCCAGCGAGCCCCAGCGAGATGTCGTGAATCCAACTGGAACGCTCGGTTCGGTATCGTTGAACGGCTGCACAATGTCCCCGTTGATGCGCTGGAACCGGTTGATCTCACCCCACGGAGTCTTCCAGGCACCGAAGTCTTGTTCAAGTTTGGTTGAAGCGGCCGACAGCGCCTCGATGAGTTGTCCTGAAGTAGCTTTGCCCACCATGAAATCGTAAACGTTTATTCCAGCGGCCTCGGCTTCGTCCCGAAACATCGCTCTGAGCTCGTCGCCAAGGAAAATTGCCAACGACGTGGGGACAGACTCCACCGACCAGCGAAGGTCCCACCCTTTCAACTCGTTGATCTGTTCGGCCAACTGTCCCTTCAAAGAGTCTGAAGCCGGGATGCTGTCGTAGGCTCGGAGGAGGGCCGGGATGAGGTCTTCGAAACCGCTGAGGTAGCTGTCGTAGGCTGCCCCGATCAGAGAGTCCAGAGTGAAGTCCGTCCTGCCATCAAGGACCTTGATGGCATGAACACCCCGAAAATTCTCGCCGCCCACGTCCATATACGGGGGGTAGTCTTCCTGTCTGGGGCTGTTGGGCCCCGCCGCCGAGTATGGCCAGTTGTTGGTGCAGAAGGTCCAACCGTTCGACGGGTTGACCACATTGGGGCTCTCCTCAAATGAATGAACTCCCCGCCAATCTGTTGCGGCGTCGCTTCCATCCACCGGGCGGCTCCAGTCGAATCGGGTGTCTCGAACTGGGACGAAGTTGGAATGGAAGTAGGCAATGTTGCCCTCAGCATCGGCAAAGAGCGTGTTGTTGGATGAGTTGGTATGCAGGTCCATGATCTGTACGTATTCCTGGAGGTTTTTGGCTTTGGTTCGGGTATACGACTGAATCAAGGCACTCAGGGACTCTTCCATGAGGGCCACAGCCACCCACTTCCCACCAACCTCTCTCACGATCGGTCCGTGATGGGTGCGGTAGATCGTGAAATCCTTCTGAGCCATCCCGGAATCGGTCCTGTAGGAAACCGTGACCTGCCTGGTATCCACAGGCCTCTCTTCTTCTCCGTACCGGTAGTAGAAGCCGTCTTCCTTTTCAACAATGGCCTCGAGAAATTCATCGATGTTGTCCACATCGCTGGAAGTGTGCATCCAGCCTGCGGTCTCATTGAAGCCCTGATAGACGAAGAACTGACCCCAGGTCAGGGCCCCGTATGCATTCAGGCCCTCGTTGCTGGTGACATGGGCTTCATGCCGGAAGAAGAAGGATGTGTGGGGATTGATCAGCAGCAAGGCGCTCCCGGTTGAGCTGTTGGAGGGCGCAATGGCGATGCCGTTGGAACCCGAGGGCTCACGCATGCCACCGGCCGCATCGGCCATCATTGCTGTGGGCGCCAGACTGCTTTCTACCCGGCGCCCTTTGGTTGGGGCAACGCCGGCAATCTTGAAGGGAGTCGAGTCGTCTCCACCTAAGGCATAGGCCAGCCGGTCCCCGGCGGGAACTGAGTAGAACGCTTCAAGCATCTCGAGGTCTACACGTTCGATATCGCCGCCAATGCTGCCCTCACTAAACGTCAGCGCCATCCACGGCTCGAACCGCGAAATGACCTTGGGTGTCACCTCCGGGTGGGCGTAGAGGTAGTAGTTCAGCCCAGCTGCCCATGCGTCCATCAAATCCTTCAACCAGGCTGGACTCTCCTCGTAGAGAGCCATCATCTCCTCAGGATCGATGAACAGTTTCATCCGAAGATCCCTCCAGATCTCAGCTTCCCCTTCAGCTTCCGCCAA
>JAAESQ010000304.1 GCA_024229275.1 bacterium
ACGGTGCCGCCAGCGATGCTACTCGTTGATCTGCTCGTACTCCTTCCGGCCGATCCAGTACAGGATGGTGTCCTCCGGTAGGTAGATCAACGCGATTAGAGGAACGATCATCCATTGCGCGATGCCGAAGTTCGACAGCACCACGAATATGAGCATCTTTACTAAGAGCGCGAACGGACGAAGCACAACAGAAGCGTCGCCACGCCATATTCGCAGAGCACTTTCTAGGACCTTTGAAATCGTGACGACCAGTACCATGGGAAGGTAGGCAAAGAACGCCCACACGGCGTGGGATATCCAGAGCGCGTCCTTTGGGGGCATTCCTTCGATAGGGACGCGCTCTACGAGGAAGCCCACGAATATGAGCATGGAAAAGAGGAACGGACCGAGGAAGGCCATAGTAAAGAAGAAGCATGCGGCCACTCTGCCCATCGGGGAGAGGTTCGGCTTGGCTAGATCAGGGAAGAGTGCTTGCTCGAGCGAAGGAAAGAGAAGTAACGTCCAAAGAGGGAGCATGAGGGCCAAGGATCCACCGACCATGCTCGAAATCAGCAGTCCCCAGACGAGGTCGGGAGCGCTCCAATCCAGAATATACGCGAGCGAGCAAGCGATGATGAATCCGGCCGCGTCGCCCATGCGAATGATTCGACGGAGCATCGCTCTCGTCCCTCGGCCCTGGCTTATCCCCTGATTCAACATTGTCGACTCCGAGATGATTCTATCAATTGAGAGGAGTCGGCCCTGCAGTCAACAGAAGAGTTGTAGGTACTTTCTTTAGGGCGTGCAACCGAGCAGTATTCAGTGATGGGAAGGGTCGGGCAGTGTCTGGAGGCCTGTGACCTGCTGGTTACACACCTCGACACCCCGCGACTGAGGCACTTCCCAACGAAGCCTCAAATCCTGCGACACGGTAATCCACTTATCGGTGCCAGGCACCGCTTTGCTGAATTAGCGTACTCATGGTTCCTTGCTCGCAGCTTTATCCAGCGCCTCTGTGGATGCGGCGAATACTGGATCTGTCGCCCGCCGAATCGTCCCACGGCGATACCATCGACTGACACCGTCGTGCGATTTCCCGAGTTCATCGGCCAGCTCCTTCACCTTGACTCCATAGCGTTCGATGCCTACCAGGCCGACTAGGTCCCGAGCCCTTACAACATCCGGATGGCGTCCCCGCCCACCCAGCGCTTCTCGATCAACCCCGACGTATCCACACGCCAGCTCGAGCCACTCATTCGCCCCGAATCGTGGCCGCCACCTCGCCGTACTCCTCCCCAGCTCGTCGACGAACGCATCCTCTCGCCGCCGTAGTCGTTCTTCCTCGGTCGGACGACCAGTCCTCCACCACGGCAGCCTTCCCGGACCTTCGCCCCGCCATTTCTCCCCTTTCACACTGGCCATCGCCGCTCGGTACGACCGCAATGCCCGACGTCTCGTTTCGCCATACAGCAGAAGCACATCGTCGACCGCGACCAGGGGAGCTCTTCTCCGCCCAATGACGTCCCGATGCCCGCTCCATCGATACCCGCCGGCCTCATCGGCCAAACCTGCAGTCACTGGGTTCAAATGAACATAGGCGATCAGCTGCATCAGGTAGCTCTCGTCACCAACATCCTTGGCCTTGAACCTCCCTTGCCACAGCGGACCATAGATTCGATCCCGCAGATTCCGCGCCCGCGTCACCCCCTGTTGAAGCGTTTTCATGGTTCGCGACAGATCCACCGGACCCTGCCGAACGACCAAATGGTAGTGGTTCCCGAGAAGGCACCAGGCGAAGACAACGGTGCCGTCTCGCTCTACTGCCTTACGAAGCAAGCCGACAAATATCCCAGCCAACTCCTCGTCCGAGAACAACCTCAACCCACCTCCCACTCGGTTGTAGACGTGATACACCCTCCCCTCCTCGAAACTGCGGCCTGCTCTCGGCATTCGTACCTCCGCTGCAAGCTTAACAAATCCGTAGTGCGGTGCCTGGCACGGTTATGCGGTTATGGTACGGTTATTTAGGATAGCAGGGGAACCGGAGGTGCTTGGTATAGTCGAAGGAGGAATAATTGGCACTAAATTCGCTGATTCGGAGGGGGAAGCCGAGATGTCATCTTCCATCGACATATCTGACTACTACAACATTGTCTCCATCGACGACCATGTGATCCACGACGAACTCAAGGGGTTCTGGTCAGACCAAATAATCGACGAGATCGGTCCCGAGTTCCTAAAACTATGGGAAGACGCCGTGAAGAGCTTCAATGGGAGACCATTCATTACGCTCACGGACTGGTCTGATTGTTCAGTGATGACTGACAAGGCAAAGGAATACCTAGCGAAGGCTATGACCATCTTCAAACAACACAACGGTCGGAATGTAGTCGAAGTTGTTCCTAAGACCACAACACGTCTCAGCATCGAAGCAGCTGCTCGCAACGCAGGAGCGCCCACTTTCAGAACAGTGGTCACATCACTTTCTGAGGCGTTGGACTTGGTGAAAAAACTGAAAGACGAACTCCCTTAGCCCGACTTCCCTTCAACAAACCCTGAGTACGTCGGGATGCAGGTATGGGGAAAGGCACTCGACCTCTCTAGAGCCCCGGTCACAGTTGACTGTGCGACCAGACAACAGACTCTGGTAGTATCCCTGTACAGTACTTGGGGGTTTCCATGCGGAGGAGCGTTCAACTCTTTGATTTTGCGGTAGCTATTGAAGCTACCACCATAGAGGGGCATGCATCTCCAACCGGTCAAACCTGAACGCAGAGCAGGGAGTTGATTCAGTTGCCAAGTGATAGCAATGAAGTAGTAACGCTACAGGATCAGCGGACTGTGTTCGAGTGGATCACGTATAAGAAGGACCGGCTCTTTTCTAACGCGGGATTGCTCTCTAATTCGCTCGCGTCGAAACTCCTCCAGTCATCAACGAGTGCAACCAGAAGCAAGGTATCTCAAACTGCAGTCACGCATCCACCAGTAGCATCAAAGACACTCTCCAAAAATGAAGTCCTGCTGTTGAGATACCTGGGAAGGTTGCCTGGAGATCGCTTTCAACTCTTCACCCTTTCCGCACTCAGTCTTCCTTCGCTCTCGCCTTTTGAGATCCGGACAGCCTTCGAGGAACTGAAGAAGAAGGGATTCCTGGAGGACTCATATCTGCCCGGTGCCGGCAGCGATCGCCGCTTCCGAGTAACGGATCGCGCTGTGGATTTCATGATCAGGGACAGTTGCTCTCGAACTGATTGAGCGGAGGTCGACGCGCGGACAAGTGCTGAGGTCACGTCAGGCCTCCTCCAGATTCTGGAGTCCAGTCCCGATGAACTCGGCACCGAACACTCTCACATGCGGGGGAGATGAAGATGGATCTGCCCCCTGTGTTGTGAGTCAGTTGTAGGCAATCAAGATTCTCGTCGGTTCTCCACAATGGCGGACGTACAATTGAAAAACTGCCAGAGGTTCATCTGGCAACGGCTGAAGTCGAGATATCCATTGGAATCGGGGGGGGGGACAAATGTACGCGATAAATGTGAGGGAATACGGTTTCGAACTGACATTCGAGGGATTCATCAAGGCAGAGGAGATGGAAGCCTGGCTCATAGAGTCACAGACAGTCTTGATGCATGCTCCTGAAAAGTTCGGTGTTCTGATAGACATGCGAACCCTGAAGCCTCTGCCTGATGATGCTCAAGCACATGTACATACTGGGCAGAAGCACTACCGGAAGAAGGGGATGGATCGATCAGCCGTGGTTGTCGCCCACCCAGTCACCAAGATGCAGTTCCAACGCATTGCCCGCGAGACGGGAATCTACGAGTGGGAACGATACTTCGACGCATCCTCCCAAGACGACTGGGAACAGGCGGCCATGAACTGGATACTCGACCAGGTCGACCCAGACCTGTAGGGCCCGGCGCACTCTACAGCAAGTCGATTATCGCGGAGGTTGTGGGCTAAACCCGCAATCATGTTCCAAACCGAAGATGAGTGCGGTGCCAGGGCCGACGAAGTTGGCAAACTTCTGAATCACCTTCTCACCTCTCATACGCCGCTCGAGCCATTGCTGCGTCCAGAGCTTCGTATCTTTCTCGAAACTGCTCGTCCGTGAGGCGAATCTCGGTCCCACTTCGAACCCACCTGGTGACGACATCCGCCCTGCGGCCAACAAGGTCCGCCAGACTCTTGGTTGACACTTTCCATCTTTCGACCGCAAGGGTGGCTACCAGATAGCGCACGTTGCAGATCTCGAGGCCTTGACCTGGCCCCTTGAGTCTCTCGAAATCCGTCTCCAGCTTCAGACTCGCCTTCTTCGGCAAAGAGCCCCGCCCCTCGAGCAAACCGGTTGTAGACGTCAAAGTCCCACCTTCAATGAACACTCGTGGTCGACGCGGCATCTCGTCTCCGCGAACACCCTGTCAAAGTTTGACACCTTCGTCAGCCCTGGTACCGCAGCCGC
>JAAESQ010000305.1 GCA_024229275.1 bacterium
CAGGACTGGGCGGAGGAAGCGCGAGCTGCTTTTTGAGGTTCGTGTAACGAGACACGATTCGACGGGGCAGGCAACGACACAGTCCTGGCATGAAGAGCATTCGATCGAGCCGACACGCTTCATGGTGTGTACTGATATGCGCGCCGGACAAACCTCGGTGCATGACCGACAGTCGGTGCAGATAGACGGATCTCGAGTGACCTTAAGTGGGGCGAACCGGCCGAGGATACCGACCAGTGCGCCATAGGGACAGAGGTAGCGGCACCATAGGTCGCGGACAAAGACCGAACCTACGATGAGAACTCCAAGCACGGTGATAGTGAGCCGCGAAGGGCCGACAAAGAAGAGCCACATCTTGGCGTCAACAATGCGAGCGTAGGGACCCTTGAGGAACGCAGCAACATCGGCGGGAGTCATCGTGAACCAGATAGCCCAGACGAAGAAACCGAGGAGCAGGATCTTGAGCCCACGCAGTGGAAAGTCGAGCCAGCGCGGCGGCGTAAGAGTCTTGCCCGTGAGGCGTTGCCCGAATCTGCCGAGTAATTCAGAGATCAGCCCGACGGGGCAGAGGTGAGAGCAGAAGGATTTGGCGAAAACTACGGACATGAGGCAGATGCCGAGGAAGATTGCCAGTGCGGCGGGATGAACCGGGTCGATTTCGCCAGTGTAGAGGAGATGACGAAGTGCGAGCATTGCATCGATCGGCAGAAAGGCCTCGACGCCGGCGGGGCGAGATACAGATGGCCAGCGACCTGCGATATGGGCCGAAGCCCAAAGGGTGAATTGAATGCCAATGAGTCCGACGATTACAGTCGAACTCCACTGTGCGATTCGCCGAGCTGGAACAACTTTGGGTGGCTTCACGCTTCTCTCCCTTGACGATACTTGATCAATCTCGTTTTTGGAGCCTTGACCCAGATCAAGGAACATTGAACCTGACTGCTCTATCTTTGGATTCGCAAGGAGGCACGCATGACATCGAATTCCGGACAGCTCGAGCCCAGTAGCGTTCAACAAATTACTGAAACGGTTCAGATTGGTGAAGGTGCGATTGTGAGCCGAACTCTGATGCGCACTGATGGAGGCTCCCTGACCGCTTTTGCCTTCGACGCTGGCCAATCCCTGGCCGAACACACTGCGCCGTTCGATGCGCTCGTCAATGTCATCGATGGCGAGTTGGTAGTCAACATCGACGGGACGGACTTCGAGGTTCCGACTGGGTCGGCCATCTTGATGCCGGGTGGGATTCCGCATGCAGTGCGTGCTCCTGGTGCGTCGAAGTTCCTGCTAGTCATGCTGCGTACCCCGAAAGACAAGGAGTAGAGGATGGCTGTTCGCGACATTATTGAAATTGACGAAGAACTGTGTGATGGATGCGGCGATTGCGTGAGTTCCTGCGCAGAGGGTGCGATTCAGATGATCGATGGTAAGGCCAAGTTGGTCAGCGATGTCTATTGCGATGGACTGGGGGCTTGCCTTGGGTTCTGTCCTCAGGGCGCCTTGACGGTGATCAAGCGCGACTCCGAAGAGTTTGACCAGGCAGCTGTTGACGTTCACTTGAGCAAGATTGCTACGAGTGAAGCTCCAGCGCCGCAGACGCCACTGCCGACAATGCACCCCGCGCCGACCTCGGGATGCCCTGGGTCGCGAGCAACGGCTTTTGCCGCGCCTGATGAAGCGGACGAAGTTGCAGGACCGCAACCTTCAAGGCTCGGTCATTGGCCGATCCAGCTTCACCTGGTGCCACCGACAGGACCCTTCTTTCAGGGTGCCGACGTGCTGCTTGCCGCCGATTGCGCCGCTTTTGCTGTCGGTGGATTTCATGAGAAGTTCCTCAAGGGCCGTTCCCTCGCAATCGCCTGCCCGAAGCTCGACAGTCAGCAGGAGATTTATCTCGAGAAACTGGTCGCAATGATCGATCAGGCCAAGATCGAAAGCCTCACGGTCGTCATCATGGAAGTTCCTTGCTGTGGCGGATTGATGCAGTTGGCACAGGCTGCCGCTGAACGAGCGCAGCGAAGCATTCCGATTCGTGCAGTAGTCGTTGGTGTACGGGGTGATGTTCTTGTTGATCGGCAAGTGGCTGGCGACGTGCCACCGATGGCCGCAGGCTGTTCTCACTAACGATCGCGTAAAGAATCCACGCTATTCTCGGTATCGCTCAGATACCGAGGAGGTGTGATGAGAGTAGTTGTAGCGCAGCTGACAGCGATCCTGATTCTAGGATGTGCGTCGGATCCAATCCGCGAGATTGCGGCTTCAGAACGGTGGCTTCCGGTTCAGATCGCTTCGGAAGCGAGTCTGAGAGCGGTGTTCGTCGTGGATGCCAACACCGCTTGGGCGAGTGGGTCTGGTGGGACCGTTGTTGGTACCACGGATGGTGGGACGACGTGGTTCGCTGGCACCATTTCTGGCGCAGAGACGCTCGATTTTCGCGATGTTCATGCGTGGGATGCTGATCGGGCGTTGGTGATCAGCGCCGGACTACCGGCAAAGGTCTTCCTTACCGAGAATGCCGGTGCGAGTTGGCGCGAGGTTTACACCAACGAGACCAAGGGAATCTTCTTCAACTCCATGGCTTTCTGGAACGAAGATCGTGGGATCGCCGTGGGCGATCCAATCGATGGTCGTTTCATGCTGATCGAGACTCGAGACGGTGGTGCAACCTGGGTTGAAATCCCGTTTGACAGCCGGCCCATGGCACTGGAGGGAGAAGCCAACTTCGCGGCGTCCGGAACCTGCCTGGCCGTACAGGGTGAGGGGCGCGTTTGGTTCGGTACTGGAGGTGTGGTAGCGCGGGTGTTTCGTTCGGGCGACTGGGGACACTCATGGCAAGCATCAAAGACTCCGCTGCGATCAGAGGAGGCGTCTCAGGGGATTTACTCGGTGCTTTTTCACGATGAAAGCAACGGAATCGTCGTGGGCGGGGACTGGCTGAACGAACCAGACGGAACTGCGAACTCAGCATTTTCCCAAGATGGTGGACAGACTTGGTTGCTTGTAGAACCGGGGCCTCCTGGATTTCGGGAATGTGTGGTGCCGATGGGTGAGAATTCCGGTCAGCTGATGACCGTCGGTCCTACCGGAGTGGATATCACTGATGATTCCGGATTGACATGGCGGCCGGTTTCAAGCACGGGACGCATACATGCTGCAGCCTTCTCGAACGATGGGACGCTGGGAGTTGCGGTCGGTGCTGAGGGGTTGGTGGCTGTTTGGAGCGGTGGTGAGCGGGGAACTCGGTGACGGTGTTGGTGTCAGGGGCAAGGGGTATTTCGCGTCTCAGAGTCTGTACCTGTCGAATGACACCGTTGGATGCGAGCACCTGCGATGGCCATCGCCTTCGTCATCGTCATCGAATATGGCGCTGAGGTAGTGACTACAGGTTCAGAAGTCGCAGACAGATTCAGAGGCAGATAACAGTGACAGCCTCAGAATCAGAGACAGTGGCGGGGAAGGCTCGACCGTTAACGGACCCGGACCCGGAAGAGGGAAAGGTCCTTCCCCCGGAGATCGTACCTACACCAGACTCTGCCTCTTCATTTTCCAAGAGCAAACCACTGTGGCTACTGCCCCGGCCCACAGCGACAGTCCAAGTGCGGGACCGATCGATGGACCGAGCATCCTGAGGGGGAACCACGCGAGCAGGAATGTCCAGAGAAACGACTTCGACGTGAATAACGACCCTGAAACGAGGCCAAGAATCGCAAATACAGCACTGAGCGCCGTCCATCGGATGACAGGTGCCGGCAATCCTGAAGCCGCGACCAACCAGCTTGGCGCCGGCCCGGACGGATCGTTCAAGTAGAGAATCCCAAGCACCGGAATCGCGACCCCGGCAATCAGGCCGATGAGCAGGCGCGCAACCGTGAAATTGTCGGCAAGTGGATTCAGGAAGTTGAAAATGCCGCGCAGTCCAGTTCGTACCGATGGACGATAGAGGTTTGCTTCCGCGTCAAGTCGCAGCGAGTTAGTTGCGACCTGAAACCTGCACCAGCGCTCATGATGCTCTTGAATCGCATCAAACAATTTGTCAGCGCCCATGAAGAGGGGGCCGCGCTCCTGCACCTTGGATACTCTTCTGTCGTGATCCGCCTTGAGATCCGTCGCGTTACGTAGTAGTCGCCGAATAACCACGGTGTTGTGGGGTGGTTCGCTGAAGACGCTCGACATGTCGCCGTTGCGGGTTGATATTGAGGTTCCGTCCGAAAACCGCGTGGCAACTTCTATGTAGTTCAGTGCATTTGTCTCAACCGCGCCGGCTTCACTGCGCAAGGCCATGGCATGCACCAACGCGGGGTCGGAATCGGACAGATAGGTGCGAACCAGGTTCGGTCCCTGGAGATTGGTGACGGAGTACGTTCGTGCTGAGCGGAAGTAGAGGGCCGCCATCTCAGCGTCGAGGTCGTCAAGATAGATCCTCTGACGGTCTGTGAAATCGCTTTCCTCATAGTCCTCTATCTCGAGTACTACGGGTAACCACACCTTCTTGATGATCAACGGCAAACCTAGGATGAAGAACAGAGCGATGATCGACAGAAACAGGATCAAGTCCGGTGTCATTCGGCCCTCCCA
>JAAESQ010000306.1 GCA_024229275.1 bacterium
ATCCTCGAGGTCGCCACCGGCCAGATGTTCGGACACGTGCGCCCCAACCATCTCAAGGAGACCATCACCGAAGTCTTCTCCGAGCATGTCGCCCGGCAGCCTGCCGACGCCGTCTTGCACTACATCTGCGACAACCTCGCGGCTCACTCGACCGAGGTCTTCTGCCGCGCGGTGGCCGAACACTCAGGCGTGAGCTATCCGGACTTGAAGACCGCCAAGCTGAGGAGGACATGGCTACAGTCCGATGAGAAACGGATCATCATTCACTTCACCCCTTACCACGGCTCGTGGCTGAATCTGATCGAGATCTGGTTCGCCATCCTCCACAAAAAGTGCCTCAAAGGCAGGAGCTTTGGCTCGGTGGACGAACTCAGCGAGGTGATACTCAGCTTCCTGGAGACCTGGAACGAACACTTCGCCCACCCCTTCAAATGGGCCTACAGGGGACAAGGCTTGGCCAAGAAGGTCGTGCGCCGATTCTGCCAATGGCTGACGCTCGAGTCCGACGCCTTGAAGCAGAAGTTCCTCCACAAGCAGGTCCGCCTCTTGACCAACCTGGCGCGAGACTACTGGAA
>JAAESQ010000307.1 GCA_024229275.1 bacterium
CTGCGGTCAGGTTGAGAAAACCACCTTCGCCGATTGCCCAGCCATGATTGAATCCAGCCTGGAGTACCTCGCCATCGCCCTCGAGATGCTGGCCGGCGCTGAACGAGACGCTCGTTTGGTTAACGCCTTGCTTGAGCCTCATGTTGATCACACCAGCGATGGCATCGGAGCCGTACTGGGCAGCTGCGCCGTCTCGCAAGATTTCGACTCTCTCGATGGCTGTGGCCGGGATGGCGTTGAGGTCGACTCCGGCCGTGCCGCGGCCGATCGAGCCATTGACGTGGACCAACGCGCTCGAGTGCCGGCGTTTGCCGTTGACCAACACCAGCGTCTGGTCCGGCCCGAGACCGCGGAGGGTTGACGGACGCACGATGTCGGTACCGTCCGAGATCGTCGAGGTTTGGTAGTTGAACGACGGCGCGAGGAACTGAATCATACGGCTCGTCTCAGCCATTCCGGTTTGTTCGAGGTCCTCGGCGGGCAAGATGTCCACTGGGACAGCAGTCTCCACAACGGTGCGCTCCACTCGAGAACCGAGCACCACGATCGTACCTTGCGCTTTGAGAAGAGCCTCGGTCAGCGAGAAGTCAGCAGTTACCGATACACCGCTCGGCACCGCGACTGCCCTTTGCGTGGATACATAGCCGTCAGCGATAACCGAAATGGAGTAGTCACCAGGCGCCAACTGAAAGACGAAAGACCCGTCAGCACCCGTTTCAGTCGAGGCACCGGTCTCGGCAATGAGAACTGTGACGCCCTGCAACGCCCTCCCTGTCTCAGCACTGGTCACAATGCCCTGGAGTGTGCCGCCCGTCTGTGCGGTCACTACCGCTGAGGCCAGTAAGAGAACGAGAAATACAAAGACGGAGAACGCAAATCGACGACACTCTTGCAAGGAACGAATCATGACTATTCCTTTCGTAAGGGGATCGCCTATTGTCCCATGATACCTGGAGTTCAATTGGGACCATATGCTGTCCAACCCCCTCGTAGTGCGCGAATCATTGCGCTTCGCAATATCCCATTGTACGTGTTGGGTATGCCTCATTTTGATACTAGGTGCGACTCGAGGGTAAGACTTTAGACTCAAAGGAAAACCGTAATAACCATCAGGATCAGGAGAATTCATCCGTGATCTGAGAACAGGACACAGTACTGGTAGAATGCAACAAAGGTGGCCTTCCACGGTCACCGTCAAATAGATCCTGTTGGTTAAGGGGGGGGAGACGAGATGAGAGTTCGGTTTCTGTGTGTGGTAGTAGGTGTCGTGATTGCTGGATTGAGCGCCCCTTGCGAGGCAGGGACTCAGGATTTCCTTCTGGTCAACGAAACTGGAATCGAGATCTACAGTCTTTTCATTTCCGAGACCAACAATGATGACTGGGAAGAAGACGTGCTTGATCAAGACGTTTTGCCTCACGGCAGTCGGATAACGATCTCATTTTCTGGTCGTTCTGCATGCTTCTGGGACATCCTGGTCACCGACGATGAAGGAGGCAACGTGACTTGGAATGGCCTCAATCTATGCACAGTTTCGACAGTGATCTTGCGCTGCAACGACGAGGGTTGCTGGGCAGACTACGAATAGGTAGCGAATTCAGCACTTCACCGTCGACGCAGGTCCTTTGCCGTTGGTCTGCGGATCGACCGGTTCTTTGCAGAATAATGAGGGCCTCCTGCAGAGTAGGATCATCGGCGGTTTCGGGAGTTCCATGAATCAAGCGCAATCAATGAAAGTAACTGGTACGTAAAAAGACAGCTTTCCTGGATATGGGTGTCTGGTGTGGTCACAGTCCTTTCACGCTGCCTAGATAGAGAACTATTGTCCACGCTAGCGCAATTATTGGAGAGGTTTGCTAAAATTCTTGTTATGCAGAACGGTTTTTCTCAAGATCAGGTGAATCGACAACTAGAACAGCTCCGTATCACTAGAACGCAAAGGCAACTCATCTCGGACATGGGTGAAGTGCTCGGCGGTGCGCTCGATATGCCGGTGATGCGGGGGTTCTATGCCCAGGCTGTCATATCCTGGCAGCAGCAAATCAACATGACTGCGGCCGAGACAGAGACCAAGGTGGGTGCAACGAAATCTGCGCGGGTGAAGACCGCAGTCGAAATCCTCGCCATTCTCAGAGAGAAGGTGCTGCCGGTGGTCCGCGTCCACAAAAAAGAGCACCTCCTCGACGGTGCGATTGCAGAGGCTCTCGAGTTCTACACCACGAGATACGCGGATCGTCCGCCCGATACCAGGTAGGGAAGCGCCTTCACAGTATTAGGGCCGGCTCGAGAATACGCAAAGCAGATAGAGTCTGCAGCCGAATTCTTATCGAGTCTCGTTGACAGCATCGGTCTTCTTGCAGAATGTAAAAAGGATCAACGCAGATGAACAGTCGCTTCATCTTGGAGGACCAACAATAAGTTGCCGCTGAACTTTGACCTCGATACGACAAATTTGGACTGCGAGTGGTAGGCCTCTTCTGTTGGTTTGAGCCGATCGCCTTTAAATCTAATCGTGTATGAGTCGTCGGCTTCTTTCCAGAATGAGCCATAGAATCCTGTACTAAACGAGAAATCAAAACCGTTGTCGATGCGCTCGAAATTGGCCTCCACGCCATCGCCGTAGACCACGTGATATTCGGAAACGTCCTCTGTGGCCAGCTCAATCCGTTGTCCCCTGACGTACTCTCTAACGATGTCCGTGGCCGGTTGGTTCAACATCAGCGTAGGGAGGTCCATCTCATCCTCCCAATCAATGAAGAAGTTCTCTTCGAAGGCGACATTCCCCTTTCGCTCCTCCTCCAGGACCATTCCACCGAGGAGCTGAGCCTTGTAGGCCACATGCTGGTCCTTCTGGCCGATAGTGACATAGTTGTCCTCGTCAGCCAAGATTCTGATTCTATTGTCTTTGTAGGTAACTCTGAATGTCTTGGGGTTGAAGGTGAGGATGGTAGCTTCGCACGTTGGAAGGCGGACCGACCGAATTCCCGTTGCAGGCATCGGACTTTCCTTTTCTTTGAAGGTAGGTCACCTGGGCAATTGTTTAAGTTACACCACGTTACTTGAAAGTGCCCTGGCGACGGCCTCCAAGCTCTTCTCAATTTCCTTTCTGACACTGACCTTCTAAAAGTAACCGTAACTCTTATCAGCCTTCTTGTGCAAGCCTTTTCTGGAATGTGCCTCTGGAGGCCCGTGCACGACCGGCAACCCAACCCTCAATACCGCCGGTGTGGGTGCAATGGCTATACCTTCTACGGAAGGTACAGCGCCACCAGCAGCCAAATTATGGGGCGCGAACCACTGGCCACAAACTGGGATGCACGCTACTTGAGGGGTTCGCAGGGTAGCGCGACTGTTGACTTGCTCATCACGCAGGGCCTGGGCGGCCCGACCATCTGTGAGTTTTCCTCGATCCCCAATAATAATAATTTCAGCTTTGACTGCGATATGACAGCTGGTGAGGTCGCATCGCTAGATGCCGGTGATGTATTTGCTGAGGAAATTGTCAACCTATTGTCTACGATTACACGTGTAAACCCAGTCGACATCTTCGTCTTTGCGGGCAACTTTGAGAGTGGGGGCACCTATTTTTGGTCGCAAACACAACCGTGATCTGTGTGCCATGAGATTGTCTGCGACAGCATTGAGGTTTGCGCTTGAGTGGTGGGCATAGTCGCCCTCTAGCAACTGTCTTTACACGGTGCCTTCCCAACATAAACTCAGCTTTGGCGACGTCTGGGCTTCATGGTTTTTCTTTGCAGAACTTGACGTACACGGCTATGTCATCTGATTTACCATGCTCAGTCATGGATCACTATCGTCCCACACTGCAGATTCCCATCATCCTCGCGGTACTTATCGCTGCGTTCGCCCACGTTCCTGGTTTAGCCGCGCAGGAGATGGTGTCGCGACCGAGCTTGGACTCTGTGCGTTCCGACACTGCTCCCACTCTCGACGGTGACGTGCTTAACGATCCAGCATGGAGCAATGTTGCGCCAACTACAGACTTCACCCAGAAGACTCCGGATCAGGGCCAGCCCGCCTCTGAGCGAACCGAGGTCTACGTCTCCTACACAGCCGATACTCTCTATTTTGGCGTCGTCTGCTACGACCGTGACCCGTCTGGCATCATTGTCGCCGACAGCCGTCGTGACTCCCCACTTGACGAGACAGACAGCTTCCAGATCATTCTCGACACTTACCGCGACGAGCTCACCGGATTCGTGTTTGGCACCAATCCGGCGGGTATCGAATACGACGGGCAGGTCACTCGAGAGGGGGAAGGTGGTGTCTTTTCAGACGGGGGATTCAACAAGAACTGGGATGGTGTGTGGGAAGTCCGAACAACCACCTCGGAGTTAGGATGGACGGCGGAGTTCGCCATCCCGTTCAGGACCATTCGCTACCCCAGCGGTGACAACCAGAGCTGGTCCCTCAACATGCAACGCAACATCCGGCGGCGCAACGAGCAGAGCTTCTGGGCACCTGTTCCTGTCCAGTTCAGCCTCTACCGGCTGGCTCTGGCCGGTACGCTTTCCGGCCTTACCGTTCCGAGCCAACGCAATTTCAAGTTGATGCCATTCGTGGTTGGGAGCACAGTGGATAGTGAAGGCGCAGGTGTCGAACGGGATTTGGATTTCGGCATCGACCTGAAGTACAGCATCACGCCTAGTCTAACCCTTGACGCCACCGTCAATACCGACTTTGCTCACGTCGAGGCTGATGAGCTGCAGGTCAACCTTGATCGCTTCAACCTTTTCTACCCCGAGAAGCGACCGTTCTTTTTGGAGAATGCCGGCTCCTTCTCGGTCGGCGTGCCACAGGAGGTGGAGCTCTTCTTCAGCCGGAGGATTGGTATCGGTCCCAGTGGTGAGATCATTCCCATCACAGCCGGCGCCCGGGTTTCCGGCAAAGCTGCAGGACGCTACAACGTAGGAGCGCTCTATATGCGGACTGAGGGCATTGATGGCGTCAACAATGAGAATGACTTTGCCGTCGTGAGAGTGAGCCGAGACTTTCCCAACCGTTCCTCGTTTGGCGGCATCATCGTCAGCCGTGAAGGACGGGGCGGCGTTGATTCCGAGAACGACTTTAACCGTACGTATGGGATCGACGGTCGGTGGGGCATCGGTGAGTATGGCCTGGTTCAGGGCTTCGTAGCCCAGACCGAGACCCCCGGTGTTGAGGGCGACGAGTACGCCTACCGGCTAGGTGGTAGCTATGACTCGGCTAAGTGGTCGTTCTCGACCAACTACACAGAGGTTGCCGACGACTTCAACCCTGAGGTGGGATTCCTGAGTCGGCGCGGCTACCGCAAGCCGGATGCCTTCATTCTCCACCGGATCCGGCCGAAGGACTTTTGGGGTCTTTTGGAAATTCGCCCTCACGTCTCGTACCGAGGGTACTGGGACTTCGAGGGTTTTCAGGAAACGGGCTACCTCCATGTCGACACTCATTGGGAGTGGCGCAGCGCGTACGAACTCCACACGGGGGTGAACTTCACCCGCGAGGGAGTGAAAGACGCCTTCGAAATCTACCCCGACGTGATTGTGCCCCCGGGAACATACGATCACTCCGAGGCCCAAATCGTCTTCATGACTGATCAAGGAGCGCCGGTGGCCTTCAATATTCGCACCGTGATCGGTGGGTTCTTCGGTGGCGATAGGATTTCTGCAACTCCCGCATTTCGCTTTAGGCTCGGCGAAACCTTCAACACCGAGTTGAGCTGGAGCACCAACGACATCGATCTTCCGGGCGGCGCCTTCCGCACCAACCTCGGGAGGCTTCGTCTGAGCTACAGCTTTTCCACCCTAATCTCTCTCCAGGCGCTGGTTCAATATAACGATCGTGACGACCTCTGGGCCGCCAATCTCCGCTTTGCCTGGCTGCGTAGCGCCAACACCGGGTTGCACGTGGTCTATAACGAGGTGGAGGATATCCAAGGGACCGGTATCGTGATTCCAAACCGCAGTTTGGTAGTCAAGTACAGTTATCTGTTTGACGTATTGAAGTAGAAGAGAGGCGAACGGGGCGAACGGTTCACCGCAATCAAGGCGCTCACTACTGGGACGGGAGATCCGTTCGACTCCGCTGCGCTCCGCTCCCAAAGACAGAACCCTTCAAGAATGTCATCCAGACCGAGCCATGGGCGAGTGGAGGGATCTCCCGCTCAAATTAGCAATCTACTGAATTACAACAACATACGTGCTGCTGATTTCAACGGGAGATCCTTCGGCTTCGCATTGCTCCGCTCAGGGTGACAGTTATTCAGGGTCTTCCCCTGAGTCTCCGCCGCGAACGCGGCGCAGAAATGCTCAGGAAGGGATGGGAATTCACGGAAGCTGTGTGCGTTGGGTCAGGCAAGGCAAAGAACGCGGGGCCGGGAGGTTGACTTGCGAGATCTCGAGTGTTTGATCGAGATGATGGTCCAAGCTGATGATGATCTGAAGATATTCGATTTCGTGCCTTAACGATTGGAGTGATCATGGTCGGCTCAAACGTACTTGGTGGTGCCCTTGTTAGCTGTTCTACTGATCCTATGACCGGATGGCTTCGGGATGGCTGCTGCCACAGCGACGAGGCGGATTTAGGCCGTCACCTGGTCTGCGTGGTGATGACCGAGGAATTTCTCGAGTTTTCTCGCTCCCGAGGCAACGACCTGTCAACTCCAGCCCCGGCTCACGGCTTTCCGGGACTCAATCCTGGTGATCGTTGGTGTCTCTGCGCTGAACGGTGGCGGGAGGCTCTTGAGGCTGGGATGGCGCCTCAAGTGGTCCTTGTTGCGACCGGCATCGCGGCCCTCGATGTGGTTTCCCTCGACGATCTTGAAGCACACGCCATCGATGCTGTGACCTGATTACCGCCGCCTGGAAGCTCTGAAGAGTGTGATGGTTCAACGGGCCACGCATCGTTAGAGCGGATCGGAGAAAATGCGGTCGCTTCACCAGCGCCACAAGGCCAATCAGAATTAGGCCGGCAGAACAATCGGAGCCAGAGTCCAATCTGTGGTTAAAACCTCGGTGAGGTTTGTTTCAGCGTGGTAGGCTCTGGAGTGATGGGCCATCACGAACACAAGCATTCGTGGCTGTTCAAGTCGGGCGACATGGTGGATCATTTCCGGATGTTGCGGCCCATCGATCGTGGCGGTATGGCCGAGGTCTACCTGGCACGAGATACGACTCTGGGTCGCAAGGTGGCCCTCAAGGTCATTCAACCCGGCGCCTTCGAGTCCGATGACGCAGCCGAACGGTTTCTCCTCGAGGCGCGAACGACCGCCCAGTTCAACCACCCCAATATCGTCACCATTCACACCGTGGGGCAGCATCAGGGTCAACCGTATCTCGCCCTCGAGTATCTCGAAGGTGAGACGCTGCGCGAAAGAATCCAGCAGGGGAGTCCGGGACCCGGCGAGTGTTTTCGGTGGGCCTCTGCGATAGCCGACGCTCTTTCGGAGGCACATGCCGGCGGCGTGCTCCACCGTGATCTCAAGCCGGAGAACATACTGTTGGCCAAGGACGGGCGCCTCCGGGTACTCGACTTCGGGCTTGCACGACCACTGGCGTCACTCGAGGGTTCCAAGGGCCGGAACTACGACACCGCTAAGACGCAGCTCGAGACCGACCGCAGCGCCGATATGAGCCGTCATGGCACCGAGCCGAACAAGGAACTCGTCGACAAAGAGGAATCGCTCTCAATCGACATCGAGACTGCAGGAACCAGCGGGACGCCGGCCTATATGGCACCCGAGCAGTGGCGCGGGCTCGACCTGAGCGGTGCGGCAGATGTCTGGGCACTCGGCGTCATTCTGTATGAGCTACTCGTGGGTCAGAGGCCCTACGCCGGCTCCGGAACGCTTGAAGAACTTCGCCTTGTTCGACTCCCGGATCCCGTCACGACTCCAGTACTGCCGACAAGCGTGCCTGACGATGTGCGCGATGTGATGATGCAGTGCCTCGAGAAGGAGGCAAAGAAGCGCCCATCCGCCGTCGAGGTGAAATCCGTATTGGAAGGAACTCTGGATGTGCGGCGCGGGGACGATAGCGCTGAGGAGAACCCGTTTCGAGGTTTGCTCCCATTCAACGAGAGCCATCGCCACATGTTCTTTGGTCGGGACAATGAGATAGGCGCCTTTGTTGAGCGGCTCCGCGAGGTACCTGTTTTGGCCATAGTCGGGCCATCAGGTGCGGGGAAGAGTTCCTTCGTGCGGGCCGGTGTCATTCCACGCCTTCGTGAGGGATCATCGTTGACCACGATCGAGCTTCGACCGGGTCCGCAACCCTTCCACGCCCTTGCCAGACGACTCATATCCGTGGAGCGTGGCCGATCGAGTGGCGCGATTTCCTCCCGGGAATTGGCGGATGATAAGACGATTGAGGCACTCGCCACCGAACTTGAGGATTCACCGAGCCGACTCGCCCTCCTGGCGCACAACCTTGCGGAAGCGCGTTCCACGCGCGTGCTGTTCTTCGTCGATCAACTGGAGGAGCTGTACACACTCGCTGCTGATCCTGTGGTACGAGGTCGGTTTCTTCGTGCTCTGGTTGCTGCGGCAGATGATGTCGAAGGGCCCGTACAGGTGGTACTTACGGTTCGCGAGGAATTTCTGAGTCGTCTAGCGGAGGGTCCAGAATTGCGTGATGCCCTCGCGCACATCACCATCCTGCGCAGTCCGGACAGCAACCAGCTCCGTGAAATCTTGACCCGATCGGTGACGAGAATCGGCTATGACTACGACGATCCGGGCCTCGTGGATCGCATGGTTGACGAGGTCGAGCACGAGCTGTCTTCTCTGCCACTTCTGCAGTTTGCGGGCCAGAAGCTATGGGAGGGACGAGATCGAGATCGTCGTCTCCTCCTCGAGAAAGTCTACACAGAAATGGGCGGTGTCGCCGGGGCTCTCGCAACTCATGCGGATGGGGTGCTCGCAAGTTTGGCGGATCGCGACGTGAGTCTGGCTCGAACGATTCTCTTGCGACTCGTGACGCCGGAGGCTACTCGCCGCATCGCGACTCGCGCCCAGGTATTGCAGGACCTTCCTGAATCTGCCGCCGAGGTGCTTGATCGACTAGTTGGTGCCCGGTTGATTACCGTTCGCCGCTCGACAAAACAAGGTTCCGCCGACCTCGAACTGGTTCACGAATCACTTTTGGTCGCCTGGAGTAGATTTGCTCGATGGCTCGAGGGGAGCCACGAAGAACGGGAGTTTCTCGAAGAGATCGA
>JAAESQ010000308.1 GCA_024229275.1 bacterium
GACGTGTTTCTGCAACCGGGCGCCGCAGTACATGCCGACCGCACCGCCGAGGCCGAAGAGCAGGCCGAGCATCCAGTCCGGAGCGATGGCCAATTCCGGGGCCATCGGAGCGGCGAGTTGAAAGACGACAACCCCAACGATGGAGGTTACGAAAGTGCCCATCAAGGCGGCGCCGGCGACGGTGTGGACCGGAAGGCCGAGGACGGCGACGAAAAAGGGCGCGATGATAGCGCCGCCACCGATCCCGTAAATGCCGCCAATCACTCCCACTACCAGGCTGAGTGTCAGTACGGCAGCTGTCGAGAACGAGTATTCACGACCCTGAAAGGTATAGCTCACTCGTCGCAGTCCGACCTGCTGCACTCCAACTTCAAAGGTTGCTTCGGCGCAATCAGGTTTCGTCGGAGCCTTACTGCCGGATCGATTCGAGAAAAGCTCGTGGACCATCTTGAGGCCAATGCCAAGCAGGACGAAGCCTGCAAAGATCTTGAACGCTTGCGGGTCGGGCAGCAACCGGATCCGCACCCATGCCCCGATCACGACCCCAGGCAGAGTGCCGGCCACGACAGCCCACGTCAGCGGCCACAGCATTCGTCCTTCTTTGATGTAGCGCAGCACACCGCTGGGAATCGAAACCACGTTATAGAGGTGGTTGGTCGACGACACCGCTGGGCTAGTGAAGCCGAGTACGCTCATCTGGAAGGGCAGCAACAAGAAAGCCCCCGACACCCCGCCCATTGAGGTGAAGAAGGAAATCACGAATGCTACGAGCAGAGGAACCAGGGGCGAGACCGAAACGCCTGATACGGCAAATTCCATGAGATCTCCAACCTACCAAACTCTGGAAAATGAAACTTCATCGCAAAATTAGGGTATATAATGGGTGTTCCACTTGGCATTTTTGAGTTCGGTCGAGTGTTGTTCAGATGGGGA
Source organism: bacterium (assembly GCA_024229275.1). Classification (GTDB taxonomy): domain Bacteria; phylum Acidobacteriota; class Thermoanaerobaculia; order Thermoanaerobaculales; family Sulfomarinibacteraceae; genus JAAESQ01. The sequence continues at coordinate 934 of JAAESQ010000308.1, forward strand.
GCAGCAAAATGGCACAGGACAGTGTTCGGGTCAGACGATCCGAAGACCGTGGGGTAACGACTCTAGACTGGTTGGACAGTCAACACTCATTTTCGTTTGGCGGCTATCACGATCCGACGCAGATGGGCTTTCGTTCACTGCGCGTAATCAATGAAGACCGAGTTCGGCCGGACAAGGGTTTCGACACTCATCCTCACGCCAACATGGAGATCATCAGCGTGGTTATCGAGGGATCACTCGAGCATCGAGACAACCTCGGCAACGGCTCTGTGATCAACGTCGGTGACGTCCAACGCATGAGCGCCGGTACTGGGATCATGCACAGCGAGTTCAACCCGTCCACGACCGACGATGTTCATTTCCTCCAGATTTGGATCGAGCCGAGTCGGCGCGGAGTCACGCCCGGCTACGAGCAGAAGACATTTGCCACCGTTGCACCAGGTGAAGGGCTTCAATTGGTCGGTTCATCCGAAGGCAAGAATGGCTCGCTCAAAATTCACTCCGACATCGCACTCTATCGAGCAATGACCGATGCTGGAGAAAGCTTGGGGCATTCTGTGGAAGCTTCACACCACGTCTGGTTGCAGGTCATTGCCGGCTCGGTCAGCGTTGGTGAGGTCGCGCTTAACGCAGGCGACGGCGCCGCGATCAGCGAGATGAAGCGAGTCAGCCTGAAGGCCAACGCACCGTCGGACTTTTTGTTGTTTGATTTGTGGTAGGAGGGCTGTGCGGGGCGAACGGGCAAGGGATAACACATCGTCATCCGGCTTCGCCAGAAGGCTACGCCGGGACAGGTCGTCATCGTCATCGCTATCGAATATGGCGCTGAGGTGATGGCAGGGCATTCTGAAGGCAGAGGCAGAGACAGGCACCAGTTCCGCGACCGAAACCGAGACCGGGTCCGGGACGGCGGCGGCGTCCGCGACGGGGACCGGAAACCGCGAGCATCTCGCCTATGGCGATATCAAATACCCTCCGCAGAATCTACTCTTAGTCGGCACGTGTCCATGCTTTGCTAGTTTTGAGGTGAAATACCGCCGAGACTGCTCGACCTTCTCAGTCCTCAAAACTACAAGCTTGGCACTGCTCGGGAAGCGCGATGGAAGAACCTACCCCTCGCTTGACCTTGGCGGCTTATTCATCAGCTACCCGTTGCCCACATGATCCCCAGGAGACTGCACACCCAACGTATGCCTCGTATCCATGGCCGCTGGGGGCGCGTGAAAGTCACGCGCCTACATTTCAAGCTGCAAACTGGTCCAGCCGACTTATGGTGGATCCGCTACTGCTGGTTGATCCAACCGCTGCTTTCTGCTGCTGTCGCTGGACCGGGGTCGGGACCTTGCCGTCCAGCCGTTCGCCCCGTCCGTCCCGCATAGCCCTTCAGATGAACAACCTGGAGTGACCATGCTTCGAAGCCAA
>JAAESQ010000309.1 GCA_024229275.1 bacterium
ATCTGAAACAGTAGGATGGTCCATATCAGTCGCGTGCGAGAACGCGAGACGGGAGAGAATCAGCGTGTCAGAGCTCACCATGGGTAGACCTGGCTTCAAAGCGATTCCACTCCAAGAGGGACATCTGGACCGCGTCCTCGAGCTGATGAACAAAGAGGGCTGGTATTACTACGACCATCAGGAGCTCAGGAGGTACTTGAGCCTGAACCAGGTCTGCTATGCGCTCATGAAAGATGAGCGCATTAGGGGAAGCATCTTCACCACGAACTACAGCAATCAAGCATGGATCGGCAACATCATCATCGAACGAGAGCACAGAGGGATGGGACTCGCTGCCGAGATGATCAGAGGTGTTGTCGATGAACTGCGCATGAAGGAGCACATCCACACCTTCCGTTTGGGATCGGTTCCCCTGGCAATAGGGGTCTACAAGCGAGTGGGATTTCGGCCGGAGGCATTCACCACTGCCCAAGAAGCTGAGCTGCCCATTGAGTTCCCTCAGGAGGAACCGATACTCAGTGGAGCCACATCGGTCGAAATACTCACCGACGCCGACTTGGAGGCAGTGGACAGGCTCGATGACAAGTTCTTCAAGTCGCGACGACTCCCGTTCCTGACGAAGCTGTACGAAGGTTCGCTGAGGAAGAGCTGCCTGTGCTTGAAGGATCATGGCAGGGTCGTGGGATTTCTCATGCTGCGACGAAGACTCCTGTCCAAAGCCGACGGCGGCTTTGCCGAGGGACCGGATCACGTCTATCGCCTCGGCCCTTCCTGCGTGCTGCCGGAGTACGGTATCGACGGATTCAAAGCTCTCTTCCAGGTGGCCGTTCGAGCTGTCAACGACGAGGTGAGAGACCTCGGGGGCAGCGCCAAAATGTATGTAGTGTTCCCGAGAGATGCAGATAGAGAGGAGATCTACAGAGATACGCAAAAGTTGGCAGGTGCCATGGGCCTGGGTGCTCCCGACCTCGACGGTGTTTTTGATGAGCACAGCCACATCTTCGCGGCGCAGAGATCAGCTAAGAACGAACAGCAGTGGCAGTACATGGAGAGTTTGGGATTCCGCCAGGAGTACTTCGAACAGGTGATGAGCTACACACCTGACGAGGCAGCCGACGTGCCGCCGGACCAACAGAAGGCTGTTCACACCAGAGCCGATCCGGAAGGGATCTTTGCCTCTGCTACTCCTGGAGACAAAGCCTGATTCACTCGAAGAGATATCGAGTCAGCTCAGTCGGAGGATGGCGCCACGTGAACCGCTAGAAAAACTCTCAAATATGCCATTCAGAGGAGCGAAGCGACGAAGAATCTCCCCTTGAAACCAGCAGTATGCAGCCGAGTGATTCGCCGCGATCAAGGCGATCATTACTGGAACGGGAGATCCGTTCGACTCCGCTGCGCTCCGCTCAGGATGACAACCTTTCAGCGGCATAGTCATTCCATGAGTTACCGCCGCGAACGCGGCGTAGCAGTGCTCAAGATGACAGATTCGGTAGGCGTGGCACGAGCGTGACGCCCGGCGAGTTCTGCAAAAGGCTCACGTAGGTTCCAAGCACTAAGACCGTCAGATTCTTACTGAATGCCGAGAATCTCAGTGCCCGGAACCAATACAGTGAGATGAAGTGGATCAAGAAACCGGCTGAGGTGCAACAACTCCAGAAAATCCCAGATCAAGGAGAAGCGCATTGAACGCAGACAGTTCTGTTTCGACCAGTTCATCGAGTTCCTTGGTGTGTTTCTCTAGCGATTCTCTGAGCAGCGCGTGGACCTCCCGTTGCTGCTCGTTAGGAGTGAAATCTACATTCTCGGCAACGTCACCCGCAAGGACAGACAACTTGGCGTAGAGCAGGTTAGGGAAGCGGAACGACTTGGAGTCAGCCTCGCGGTTCATCGGCTGAAGCACCTGGTCCTCCAAGGCCGAGATCTTGGCCTCGAACTCGTCCGCAGCGTTCAAGACCAGCTCGGCCGTTTCTTCGTCAGCCAAGACGTCGCGAAGATCCTGTAGCTGCTTACGCAGCCACTCCATCCGGTTGACGAGGTCCGCTACTGCGTTGATGTCATCGCGCAGCTTGAGCTGCATACTCACCAGCTGGTCGATGTCGGCTAGGCTTCCGGCCGAACGTGGATCCTTTCTGACGACCAGCTCGGTGCTGTGGTCCTCTCCGTCCACGGTGAGCTTGACTGAATAGGTGCCCGGCCGCACTCGAATGCCTGCAAATCCGCCGCCGGTTCCCCAGCTTTCCACCGGATACCAGCCCTCGTCCTCCCAGGTCTTGCGGAATCGTTTCTCTTCGACAACATGCGGATTACCTGTAGGTTTGATCCGCAACTTGGCTCCTTTGGCAGGCTCGTACCTGAGATTCCAAGGTGCGCGGTTGATGCCGGCCTTCTTGGTTCCCTCGAGGGTGTTGACCGTCACCCCATCTTTGTCGACGATCGATATTTCGACCTCTCCTTCGGGGGAGGACTTCAGGTAGTAGTTGATATGTGCCGTGGCATCCCCGTCGGCGCCTCCCGTCACATCGTGGAAACGATACGCCGGTCGTGGATCGAAGAGAAACACATCAGATTCTGTGACTTTCGGGGTGAGCTGCTGGAGCGGGGTAATATCATCCAGAATCCAGAAACCACGGCCATAGGTTCCGACCACGAGATCATCAAAGTGTTCTTGGACCACCATGTGGTGGACAGGCGC
>JAAESQ010000310.1 GCA_024229275.1 bacterium
GAGGCAACGAGATGGCCAAAGGTCAAGTCAAAAAAGAGAAGAGCAATAAACCCAAACTCTCTCCTAAAGAGAAGAAAGCGGCAAAGGCCGCTAGAAAGGCCTCGAAGGCTTCGAAATAGGGTCGCCGCCGGGACACCGGCGGTTCGACTAGCGGATCCTTGCTGCAACACGCGCCCATCGGACTCCAGTCCCCTTTGGGTGGACCTGTTGAGTCGGGCACCATTGGTCAACGGTGTCGATAGACTCCGGAACTCGCGACGCGAGAATCTCTGTCAGACAGTAGGCATGCTCGATGAAGGATCCCGGAGACCAACGGAGGCTTCATTGTCAGAACACGACCCCGGCACCTGCAGCGCCATTCCTTAACAAATCTAGAGAGTCAGTCCCCTGCGCCGAAAAGACACGCACTGGCAGTGTAGAATATTTCTAACATGTGTAGAATTATTGCTACATATTTACCAGATCAGCACGATCGCGCAAAGTGACAGTCTTGAGACTTATAATGTTGATAAAAGGTAGGTTGCAGAACGCCTTGTCGAGAAATCAACTGATTCTGCGAGTTGGCACTGGCCTTGCTGTCTCTGTTCCCCGGCGACGGGCACTTGAAGCGCCTGATCTCCGAAAGGAGCGAGCATGAGACATTCACACAATAGGTTAGTCACCGTCTCGGCCCCGGTGGTTGTAGCGCTGCTTCTGATCATCGCACCGGCGGTGATTTGCGGCGCTCAAGTCAAAGAGGCTTCCTTCCTCATCGAGGAGATTCGTTTCGAGGGCCTGCACCTGGTCTCAGAACGAATCGTGCTGGCCGAGTCACTGCTCAAAGCCGGCTCGACCTACAGCGAAACTGAACTTCAGCACGCGGTTCGCCGAATTCGACGGCTACCATCTGTGCTCACAGTCGACTTCCGGCTCGACCGCGGCACCGAACGCGGGCGATATCGACTGATCGTTTCTGTCGAGGAAACGCGACGTTTCTTTTTTGGCTTCGGCCTCGGAGGTTCCGAAGTCAACTACTTCCACGACGAGGATCCAAACGTGCCTAGCGTTCCTGGATTCGATGATGAGGTCTGTATCGCTCACGATTGCTACAGCGCTGATGATTTCAGCTTCGCCAGCGTTGGCATCCGTCAACCGATCGGTTCGACAGGCGTGTTGTGGGGCGCCGCACAAGCGCGATCATCAATCGACGATTTGACCGCATTCGAACTCGGTTACACCCAGTACGACCTTCTGGGCAGCGGCGCCTTCGCAAGTGGGCGGGTTGCAATCAGTAACGATGGCGACCAATGGTGGTACACCCTCGAGGCCGGAATTCCGATCGGCGGCAATCACTCGCTACGCCTACTCATAGACGGGTTTGAGAGGGACAGACCCTGGTATTACGGTTCTGTAGATTCCCAAGAGATTTGGAGTGAACTGAGTGATCACCGACTCGACCTGGGTCTCGAGTGGCGGATCGATTCGCGTGATGACCCACTCTTTCCGACCGCGGGTCGCCTACTATCCGCCGGGTTACGCTTCCGAGATCGAGAGAGCGAAGCCCCGAAGAACTCGGAACTTGGAACCAGCCTTCCTATCGAGAAAGACACCCTCGGATCAGAGACACTATTCGCCAACTTGTCTGGAGCCTGGTTTAGACCTCTGAATAGACGGAGTTCCTTGTCCTGGGGTGGCGAAGTGCGCTTCGGAAAAAGCGATGCTCAAGGGCGATTCTGGAATGGCAGTAGATGGACTTGGGATGATCCGATCGACTACGTGGCGGATACCGCGTTGGCTGGATTCTATATCGGATACCTCAGAACTGTCTGGCGACCAACCGCATCGCGAAACCTCAGCGATCTGCGCTGGGAAACGACACTTGGCGGGCGCTACGGCCAAGCGCGCTTCGACACCGGTTTGCCCAGTACCTACTGGGATGAGGCCAGCCTGACAACCTCACTCGTACTCCGCAACCGCTGGGGTGTATTCCGGTTCTCGCTGCAGGGCAGAGTCAGCGATGGGGGCTTGCGATGAGAGCCGCGGTGGTCGCTCTCGCGCTTTCTTTGTCCGTTGCCGGCTTCGCCCAGGAACCAACTGCGACCGTGGTCTCGGACACCGTTGTAGTCGAAGGCCTCACATCCATGCTTGACGCGGAAGAGGTAAGCTCTCGTCTTACCAGTGGATTAACCAACACCTTTGTCATCGAGGTTGCCGTGCGGTATGGACGCCGAGTGGCAACGCGCGGTGCCGCCAGAGTTGATGTGCGATGGGAGCTGTGGGACGACGAGTTCCTGGTTTCGTGGATCGATCTCACAGGAACAATCAACCGACTGACGGCAACCTCTCTCGACGAATTGGTGGCGTGGTGGAACGGCGCACGTTTCGCCGTAGCGCCGGCGCCGCCTCGCGATTCCAAGGCCAAGCCTTTGGTGACCATCACGGTCGGATTCCTGCCCTTCTCGAATTCCGAGAGCAACGCCGCTCGCAGTTGGCTATCCCAATCAATGAGTGGCTCGAGTAACGACCCCGAAGGACCCAATGAACCCGGCGGTGGAGCTGAGCCCGGCCGGGTGATCGATCTGGTGGTCGCGACTTCAATTGTGAGCGAATCGATCTTCGAGAAACGCTGGACAGTGCCACTCATCGGAGGTGATTGAGGTGAGCCTGAGACGCGTCGTCGTTCCTGTGCTCGTGATGCTGAGTGCGGCAACAGTGCTGATGATCGCTGTCAATCACCAGCTGTCGTCCGCCTGGTTTGGCCTCGGGGTTCACCCCGAGGTTGTTGGTCTGCTCGAACGATCGATGGAAGACCAGAAGGAACTCGCTGCAGTGTTACCCGACAGCGACGATCTCCGACGAGAGCGATTCGACGAGATCAGATCGGCGGTCAATCATATTCACATTGTCGAGCACAGCAGAGACCGCATCCTCCTCAGATACGAGCTGGTTCTGTTCTCAGTCCTTGCTTTTGTCGTCGTCGCCGGTACTTTGGCAGCAATCGTCGGAGGGCGACGAGACGCTCGCCGATTGAGTTCCCTCCAACATGCACTCGAGCAGCTCTCAACGGGCAGCGCCGATCTCACGGTCGGCGTTGGAGGCCGCGATTCCATCGGCCAAGTGGCACGGATGGTGGAAACTACTTCTCGGATGGTTGGCCGCCAACGTCAGCGCCTCGCGGCGATGCAGGCGCTCGAGCGCTGGCAAGAGGCGGCTCGGCGCATCGGGCATGAAATCAACGGTCCGCTGAATGCTGCTCAGCTCGAACTCGGGAGACTGGAGCAACTCCTCACCGTCGACTCCGCCTCTGAAATCCACACGTGCGTTGGCAATGTCACAGCTGAACTGAGGCGACTTGGCCGCTGGACGCGGTCATTCGGGAGCTTCGCGCGTCTGCCCGAGCCACGGCCTGAGATCGACGATGTTGCGGAATTGGTAGATAGGTTCTGCACCGTCTTTGGACAAGCGTGGTCCGAAATCACCATTGAGATGAAGCTCGCAAAGCCGGCGCCTGCAGCGATCGACACTGACCTCATGCACCACCTACTCACGAACCTCGCGGACAATGCCGCCCGCGCCATGGACGGCCGAGGCACGCTGAGCTTGGACGTCGAGGCCCGCGATCAGTGGATCACCATCGATATCACCGACACCGGTCCCGGTATCCCCGAACATCTCCAAGGCCAGCTCTTCCAGCCATATTTCACTGGCCGGCCGATCGGCGAAGGAACCGGACTCGGGCTCGCTATCGCTCGCAAGGTCGCGCTCGATCACGGCGGCGACCTTCGGTTGTTTGAGAGTTCCGACGCGGGCTCCACCTTTCGCCTAACTATTCCTGCAGCTTCAGATCCAGGAGACGTTCAATGAAGATGGTTCTGGTTGTCGAGGACAACCCGACGACTCGGTCCTCCATGCAACTCCAGCTGGAGAGCGACGGCTACCAAGTTATGGCGGTAGCGAGCGCCGAGCAAGCGTCCGAGCTTCTCGAAAGCCAATCTACCGATACGCCCGATCTGGTGCTCCTGGATATCCGACTGCCCGGGATGAGCGGCATTGAGTTCGTGCGGCTGATGGTCGAACGAGACCTCCTACCGCCTACGGTCGTCGTCTCGGGGGAGGCTACGGTTGCGGAGGCGCTCGAGGCCGTTCATCACGGGGTCTGCGATTTCGTGGAGAAACCGGTTTCGAGTGATCGCCTTCGACACACCGTTCGATCCGTGCTTGAGCGCACTGCTCTTGAACGGCAGGTCAGTCGACTGCGTCGGCAACTGCACGCTGCACAGAACATCCTCGGAGTTTCGCCACAGGTCGAAGCTCTCCGCGATCTCGTGGCAAAGGTCGCTGCCACTGAAGCGACGGTCCTCGTGCGTGGCAACAGCGGTACTGGCAAGGAGCTGGTTGCCAGTGCTCTGCACAACCTCGGTCCGCGACATGATGGACCATTAGTTACGGTCAACTGTGCCGCCCTTCCAGCGTCGCTGATCGAAGCCGAACTCTTTGGTCACGTTCGCGGCGCCTTCACTGATGCTCGGACCGATCGTTCCGGCCTCTTCGAGGAGGCACATCGCGGCACTCTGTTCCTGGATGAAGTGGGAGAAATGGAACCTGCCCTTCAGGCGAGATTTCTGCGCGTGTTGGAAGACGGCAAAGTTCGGAGAGTTGGTTCGACCCTCGATCGCACGGTTGACGTTCGAGTGATTGCCGCCACTCATCTCGACCTTGAAGTTGCCGTTCAAGAGGGTGTCTTTCGTCAGGACCTCTTCTATCGCCTAGCGCAGTTGGTGATCGAGGTGCCGCCGCTGCGCGATCGTCCCGAGGACATCCCAGTCCTCTTTCGCCACTTCTTGGATGAAGCCTGCGAGCGCCATCGCCGGCCGCAGGTCGAGGTCAAGAGGGCGACGATGCGTGTCATCGAGAGCCATAACTGGCCAGGCAACGTCCGCGAGCTCAAGAATCTCTGCGAACGACTCGCGGTGCTCGGTGACAACCCGATTGGAATCGATCAACTTCCGTCATCGATTCAGAAACCCGACGCCAGCACGAATGGCTCACCTGCAACAGTTTTGACTCTTCGCGAGGTTCGGCATCGCGCCGAGCGCATCCACATTCTGCAGGTTCTCAAAGACACCAAGTGGAATGTCGCAGCAGCGGCTCGTCAGCTTGCCATTCATCGCACCCACCTTCATCAGAAGATGGCAGAGTTCGGAATCGAGCGGCCCACCCCGGAATAGGTCACGGCCAGAAGCTTGTACCCGTCTCTTCGTGGTAGCTCTTCCCTTTTCCGGGATCGCGCTTCAGCATCCAGTTATTCGCTGTGCCCGCATGCACAAAAACCTCACTCGTGATGCGTTTGCGACAAGGGCATCTTCACAACTGCCGGCGGTTGGGGAATTTCATCGGTACCCTGGATCTGAAAGCTCGCTCCGGCAACCACGAAGACCTCGTCATCACTCACTGCACAGGTGTAAGGAATGAGTCCATCGGGGACACCGCTTGGCAGCACTTCGAGTTCTTCGGCGTGTCGCCCCTGTGAATTCAGTTGAACGCGGATAACGCGGAAATTGACGCGACGGTTGTTCTGAACGATGACCAGCTGATCGTCGAGCCAGCTCAGACCGTCGACCATTCCAAGGGCCATGTGCTCGCCCGTGACGAGTTGAATCGATCCATCCTCGAGATTCACAGCACTGAGACCGTCGTAGTGACCGAGGTAGAGGGTTCGTCCGTCACCGGAGATGGCGATACCGTTGAGATAGAAGAGGTTCTTATACCTGCGATAGAGTTCGAGTTCGCCGCCTGGAGAAACGCGGTACACCTCTCCGCGCAGTGTTTCGCTAATCCACGCTGTGCCGTCTGGGCCGACAACAACATCATTGAAAAGGCGAAGTTCATCATCGGGGACTGAAAAACGCGCTTCGATGGTTTCGGTTTCGAGGTCATAGCGCACCAACTCATTCTTGCGCGGCGGACCCTCAAGAGGTTCGTTGTACTCACCAATTCCGGTGACCACCCAAAGGGTACGGCGTTCAGCATCGACCGCCATCCCGAGTACTTCCATCAGTTCATCTTGGGACGACGTTCCGAACTCGCTGAACGAACCATCGGGA
>JAAESQ010000311.1 GCA_024229275.1 bacterium
CGGAACGTACTCAGATCAATCTTCGAACTCGTGTCGTCCTTGATTCACGCCGTTGGACGTCTCTCCCTGGCTCAAAGGTCCTGTTTTCAAGTTGCCCATATTTCACAAGGCTTTTAGGCTCGAAAGGACACTCCTGGAGGAAAGAATGAGCATTGCGAAGATATTCCTCGAGTACGCAAAGACCTTCGAGAGGGTCTTTGAAGATGACGATTGGTCCCGATTGGAAGAGTTCTTCACACCTGACGCCGTCTATCTTCCTGGAGATGGCAAGGAACTACGCGGGCGAGATAACGTTCTTACTCACCTCAAGCAGAGCTTGGATTCCTTCGATCGACGGTTCGATTTGCGTCGGGTGGAACTCGTTTCCGATCCAGTCGTCACTGCGGGTCGGGTGACCATCCAGTGGAGAGCGGTGTATGAGAAGAAGGGTCTACCGGACATCGTTCTCTGTGGAACTGAAGAAGCGACCTTTGAAGGAAACGCCATCTCAAGGCTTGAGGATTCATTAGATGATGGTGTAGCAGAGACTCTTCAGACTTGGATAGGCCAGTACGGTGACACCTTAGGAATCTCCACGTGAGTTCTTCGACGGAACTCAGGCGTTAGGCGGAATTGTCGGTGGAATAATGGCTCAACGGAACAGCTAGATCCGGGAAGGCCTGCAAGATTGCTCGGTCAAGGGTCACCAGCTTAACTCCAAGATCCTGAGCCAGCACAACGAACTCGCTATCATATGCAGTGCAATTGCTCGCA
>JAAESQ010000312.1 GCA_024229275.1 bacterium
ATCAGTCGCCAACAATCTGCTCACCGCAAACGAGCCCATGCTATGCCTGCAATGCCATGAGATTCATTTCCACGCCGGTCTGAAGAGTCCGGAGGGATCGATCGAGATCGGATTGATCAACCCCCGCGAGTATGAGAATCCCCAAGGCATGTACAGCATGAACGCGACATTTACGACGCGCTGCAGCCAGTGCCACTCACAGGTACACGGCTCCGACCTGCCGTCCAACAGCCTGGCCGGCGGCGGCCACGGTATGACTCGGTGAGAAGGGAGAGATTGAAATGAAAACAATGTTTCGTATCGTTCTCGCCCTCACCCTCGCCACTGTGCCTCTGATGGTATCTGCCGGCGAAGGGGAAGACACCGAAGGTAAGGTTGTATTCGGTGGATGGGGCGCCAACACCTCTGAAAGTCAGGACATGGTCAGTGAGTACCAGCCCACTGACGGTAGTGCCGTTGTCGGCCTCTTCCTGAAAAGCCATGGAGAAGTCGGTGCTTTCGAGATCCAGTCGCTCTACAGACACGAGGACGACACCGATCTCGAAGTTGATTTCGACATCAAGCGCATGGTTCGATCACACACGTCGTACTCAACCCTATTGCACCGTTTCGGCCATGATCCTATGCACAATCTTGAAGGTGCCTCGTTCAACGGCAAGGCTGTCCGTCACTCGGACCTCGATCCCGATCAGGAATACGGACTCCAGTACCGTGTACTCGATCACTGGACCGAGTTTCAGTTCCCGCAACTTTCGGTTCTGACCCTTGGCGTCGGTTATCGGGAGCAGAAACGTTCCGGCCACATGCAGGCCTACACCAATAACCACTGTGACAACTGCCACATCGTCAGCCGTTCCCATCCGATTCGGGAAAAGACGACAGACGGCACTTTGTCCGCGGATGTTGCTTGGAAAGGCGGCAGCCTGACTGCTTCAGCCACGAGCCGGCGTCTGCGCCAGGACTACTCCTCCGTAACGCATCTCTACGACGACGCGCTTCACCCTGAGAAACAGAAGCCGCTCTTTGACAATCGCCTGCAGTACGACTCCAAAGAAGGTCCGATGGCGGCCGATTTCTGGCCCGACATCGACAAAGACATCATGAAGCTCAACATCGCGTTGGCAAATGTCGGTGGATTCGTGGTCAACGGCGGTGCAGTGTGGACCCAGACCGAGAATCGCTACACCGGTCTGAAGTCGGACTACAACGGCTACATTCTCAATGCTGCCAAACGGTGGAAATCGGGTTGGGGTCTCCGCTGGCGCGGTCAGGTCTACGCGATCGACAACGACAACGTCTTCGTCGACACCAACGAGCGTGTTACTCCAGCTGGACCTCACGCTGGGCAAACCTATGAAGACATCTACGGAGTCAACTTCGACCACTGGCGTTACTCGGCAATGAACAGAGACGTATTCCAGTCGAAGACAGAACTCGCCAAACGCTTCGGCGGCAAGGCCGGGACTCTGAAGTTCCAATGGGACTATCAGAACATAGACCGCGAGCACTACGAAGTCCTTCCTGGTGAGAAAAAGACCACCAAGAACCTCGTGGGTGTCTCATGGCGAACCCGTCCGGCCAAAGGTTGGAAGATTAACGCCAATCTACGCCATGCCGATGTCACCAATGCGTTCACTCTGATCAACGGTGCCTGCTCGACTCTGGAATCGCCTCGCTACACCGTACCGTGGTTCCCTGAGACGCCGCAGTACCACGATCAGCATGACACTCGGATTGCCGAGACAACCGCCTCGGCTTCGAGCTGGGATGAGTTGAAGCTCAGTGCTTCATACGTCACTGGCAAGACGACTGTCACCGGCACATATCGCTACTTTGATGGCAGCAATACTGACGGTAACCTCACTGATTGGTCGAGGAACAACAACTCCGCCACACTCACCGTTTGGTCCGCACCAGCACAGACCTGGGATTGGTATCTCGGCTATGCGTTGACTGACTCAAAAATCGACTCTCCGGTGTGCATACCCATCTTTGATGGTTGAGCAGGCACAGTAATGGGAGGCCAGGATGGCTTCTCTCGTGACATGCTCTCCTACAACATTGACAACAACGTTCTGATGGGTGGAATCAACATCAAGCCCAGCGACACGTTCAAACTTGGTCTAAATCTGACCTGGACTAAGTCTGAAGCGGCACTCGACCCATTCGATTTGCCGGCGGACGACTATGTGGCCATCACTCCAACGATGTTTTACGATTTCTCCCGTTCACACACCTACTCAGATCTCGACACAACACGAGTTGATGCAGAGGTCACTGCCAAGTGGAAGCTCGGGGATGCGTTCTGGCTGTATGGCGCGTGGCGCTATGCAGACTTCCAGGATGATGCCCCGTACATGTACGACACGACTGGATCTGTGAGTTTCTACACTCTCGCAGCAGGTTGGTCGTTCTAGGCAATCAAGACTTAAGCCTTTCAGGGGCCTCACTTCGGTGG
>JAAESQ010000313.1 GCA_024229275.1 bacterium
CCCAAGTTTAAGAGTTAGCGATTGACAGTTTGCGTTCCAAGGGTTTGAATAAAAGCGATTCATTATCAAGCACTTGGAACAAGGAGTGGACTTTGCTCATGACTTCTTTACCCGTCGAATTTTCTTTACCCGTCGAATCGGCGCAACTGGCCGACCTGTGGTATCAAGTTCGCACCGTCTCCGAAGAGCGGAGTAAGGACTTCGGGGATGTGGCGCTGCAGTATCACCTGGCCGAACAGCTGGGTCTGGTGGGTCTGTTGGATCGGGTGGCCGGCAAACGGGATCAAGGGATCTCGGTGGGCCAGGCGATGGTGATGATGGCGATCCATCGCAACCGTGATCCAGGGAGTAAAGTCTCCTTTCTGGAGTGGTATCCGACGACGGCGTTGCCCGAACTGAGTGGGTTGCCGGCGGAGATGGTGAGTTATTCGGATCTGCTGTCGAGTATGGATTATTGGCCCGACGAAGCCATCGGCCAGGTGGAGACCGAGTTGACGCTGGAGGTGGGCCAGCGTTTTCACCTGCGGTTGCACACCCTGGCGTGGGATTCGAGCAGTTGTTACTTCGAAGGACAGACGAATGAGCTGGTGCAGTATGGCTACAGTCGAGACCATCGGTCGGACTGTCCGCAGATCGGTACGGATCTGTTTGTCGATGTCGATCATGGGTGGATGCCCTATGGGCGTAGCTACGAGGGGAATGAGACGGATGTAGAGCGCTTCCCGCAAGCGTTGATGGATCTGCGGAGCCCGTATCCCGACGAGGAGGACGTGACCCTCCTCATGGACCGCGGACCGGCCCGTGAAGACAATCTGGTGTTATTGCGCGAACTGGGCTACGGCGTCATCGCC
>JAAESQ010000314.1 GCA_024229275.1 bacterium
GAGATGCCCGGCTATGGTGATCTCGAGGTGTTGGTGCCGATGGGCTTCCGTGCTGAGGGTATGGGACTCATCGTCGCTAAGGAATTCAAGACGTTCTCAGGTAGTGATGTGAGATATGTCCGTTATTACGCGGAGAAGCTGACACCCGGAACCCGGGTTGAAGTGACTCTGCACAACAAGCAGTCGAGTACAGCGGAGTTCGAATGCGAGTTCTACTTGTATCCACGATAGTCATCGCCTCTCTTGTCGTCGCGTGGTGGTTCTTCTGGCCGATGCAGCCACCGCCCACAGAAGAATCTGGGCTGGTCTTCTCGCTGTCACGAGAGCCGGACTCGCTGATTCCGATCCTGTCGGCGACCGAGGAGTCTGTCTACGTTTCAGAGCTGGTTTTCGATGGCCTGATCAACCGCACGGTTATCAGCAGCACCGGACGTGCGCTGTACAGCAAAGGATTGTGCCAGCGTTTTCAGGAGGAAAGCGCAACGCGGCGTCGGGAAATCACCCTCAAACTGGCCGAGGGAGCGATCTGGCACAACGGCATTCCATTCACAGCTGACGACGTGCTCTTTACCTGGGATGCGATGCACACCAGCAACTCGCCGATCATTGGCTGGCTCGATTCGCTGGTGGAAGAGATCTACAAAGTCGATGACGACGAGATTCATCTGACCCTCAAAGTGGAGCGCAGCGAAGAAGCGCTCAACGAGATCCTCTCTACTTTCAAGATTCTGCCACGGGTGTTTGACGGCACTCGTGGCGAAGAGGGCAAGCTGCCGCTAGACCTCAGGGAGGAGAGCGGCGTCGTCAATGATTTCAACTATCAGCCAGTTGGCACCGGTCCATACCGGATCTCAAGGCGGCGAGGTAACCGGATCGAACTCGACCGCAACGAGAACTACTTCCTCGGACCACCAAAAGTTCCGCGGCTTGTTCTCCAACGTATGGAAGCACCGGAGCTGGCGGTCAAAGCGCTCTCTGAAGGCGCCCTCGATTTGATGCTCGATGTCCGGCCCAACTTCTTTTCTCAACTCGAGAACGCAGCCGTGAAACCGATGGACTAC
>JAAESQ010000315.1 GCA_024229275.1 bacterium
CACGCGCTTCCTTCAGGTCGGCCAGCAACTTCAACGATAATGTGCACAACGCCCCCGCCTGTAACGAACGGATCGTCTGTTCGTCGAGTTGTTTCAGGTCATGTTCGCTGAGTTGCATATCCCAAGTCCGATTGCTGCCCACGAATTCGGCACGCGGGTGAACGGTTCTTGGGGGCCTATGATCTCAGAAACGAAGCGGGGCGTCTAGAATTATTGGCCTTTTAGAGAGAGGGGGGGTAAACGGTTACGGCTAACCAGTATCCAGCGAATTCTGCGTTGAAACCGACACAACGAGTTCCAGTCGTCAGGACGCTTTCCAAGCTCCCACCGCCAAGCTCACTCAGCTGAATTTGACGAATCCCGGCCAGTGCAGCGTTGGGAGTAAGCTCTTCGCAGTGTCGCCATTGGTTTTTGCAGGAGTAAATCGCCGCGTTTAGCCCGTTTGTGCAAAAGGTGGACATGATTGTCAGGTCGATCTCCCGTTGCAAATCCGTGCGGATGCCCAGCGACTCGTCCAGCGCACCCCGCGCCTGCAGGATGCCGGCGATCTGGCTCTTGGTCACGGCCATGGAACGCACGTCGCCGAGGCTCTCGTACACGGGCAGCTCTACTTCGGTGCGGATGCGCAGCGCCTCATCCAGCTCGCCCCGCGCCTGCAGGATGTTGGCGATTTGTCCCTGCGTCACCGCCTTCGAACGCACGTCGCCGAGGCGCTCAAATGCCTCGAGCACCTCTTCTCGAAGTAGGCGCAGCGCGTCATCTAGCTTGCCCCGTACCTGCATAATGTCGGCGATTTTTCCCTGCGTCACCGCCTCCGATCGCACGTCGCCGAGGCGTGCATACACGGG
>JAAESQ010000316.1 GCA_024229275.1 bacterium
AGCCGATTGATGTTCTTGCCGCTGGGCCTGTGGTAGGAGGCGGTAGTCAGCTTGAGGGCACTCCCGCCGTTCTCCAGTTCGATTACGTTCTGGACGCTTCCTTTGCCCCAGGTGCGTTCGCCCATCACTACGGCCCGTTTGTGATCCTGCAAACAGGCCGAGACGATCTCGCTGGCACTGGCGCTATAGCGGTTGACCAGAACGACCATCTTGAAATCGTCGTAAGTCCCGTTCTCCCGCGCATCCCATGATCGAGGCTTGGTGTTGCGGCCTTCGGTACTGACAATTCGGCCTTTGGAGACGAACATGTCGCTGACTTCGATCGCGGAACTGAGCAGTCCGCCCGGATTGAATCGCAGGTCGAGAATCAGCCCCCGAATGCCCGCCTTCTTCAGTTCGGCCAGCGGCTTGCGGAGTTCTCTGGCCGTGCGGCGGCTGAACGCGGTTAGGTGGATGTAGCCGATCTGTTTCTGCTCATCCAGGACGAAGTTCCAACTGTCGTCCGGATTACGATGATCGCCCACTACCGTCTCGACTTGTATCATCTGACGAACGATGGTGATCTCTTCCTCCGCTGATTTGCCGGGATGGATCACGGTGATGGTTACATCGCTGCCCGGTTTCCCCTTGAGATGTTTGACGGCGTCGTCCACCTTGAAGCCTTTGGTGCTTTTGCCGTTGATCTTGACGATGTAGTCTCCAGACATCACGCCTGCCTTGTACGCCGGTGTGCCCACCA
>JAAESQ010000317.1 GCA_024229275.1 bacterium
GACTACTTTCTTTTACCTGAGGGGGTGGGGGTAGGGGTGTGGAGGCCCCTCTTCTGTCGAGGTAGCTGGCTTCGAAGGAGGGCCTGTAATGTGGATTCGTGTTCGCCCTCGTCATCCTCATCGTCATCGTATTCTCACGCGCCTCCACCACACGATGACGATGACGATAACGATGACGATGAGGAGAGGAAGCACCCGCTCTTTGTGAATGCCGGTGGCTTTGGATGAGAGCCTTGAAATGAGCACTTATGCTGGCCATCGCTTTCGCCATCGCAATCGCCATCGAAACTCCGGCGCCCGTGAGTCGATGACGATGGCGATGACGATGTTGAATGCGAGTGCATTTTGGACGCCCTCCTACGAAGTGAATAGCGATCGAGAGCATCCGTGCCGAGTTCTAGGGTCCTCGGATGTTCTTTCCGAAGCCAAGGTCCACCTACCGGTAGCTTCTCCTGTCGCGCTTCCCGAGCGTTGCCAGGCACGGTTTCTCGATAGCGCAAGGCTTACTATGCCGAAGCGGTTTTGGGAACGAGAAACCAGAGCCAGGCACGCGCCGCCGAACGTGAGGTTCTCCCGAGGCGCTCCAGTTTCCTTCTCTGCTACCTCTGCGTGCTCCTGTTCAGAAACTCACGCGCCTTCCCACACGATGACGATGACGATAGCGATGACGATGGCTGTTGCGAGTGCCCACCCTACGCCCTCTTTCGAAGCGAAAGGCGATCGAGAGGGGATGTGCTTCTATCCCTATCGTCATCGAAAACTCTGGCGAACGCGATTCGATAGCAATGGCGATCGTTTTCGCCTCGCTCAGCCGGACTTCTGGACCGAAGGTTCCCTAGTCCTCTCTTCGTGCTGTCTTAGCGAGCTTAGTGCTCTTAGTGGTTCAAATTCTTCAAAAAACCGTGCCGAGCACCTGGATTATCGTGGACGCCTCAGGAGGACTGGTCGTCAGCCGGATTACTCGTCAGTCTCTGATTCTTGAGAGGGAGATGGCGGAATGAGAAGCTCGACCATCTCCGGGTCGAAGTGAAGAAGCAGGATTTGGTCGAACTCATCGCCTTGTCTCAGTTGCTCGATGTGAGCGTTGAGCGCGGAACGTAGAGGCCACTCTTTCTGGAGAGCGAATGCAATGTCGCCTCGTTGGGGCAAGAAGAACATGGGTTGGAGATCCGGGTAAGCTTTCAGGAGCGAGGGAGCAAGGATCGAGTCGAGAATTGTCACGTCGGCGGTTCCGTTCATCACCGCTTCGGCAGTTTCCTCGATGGAACTCACCAGTACCGGTTCAACGCC
>JAAESQ010000318.1 GCA_024229275.1 bacterium
AGGAACATGAAAAGGAGAGCCGCATTGGACTACAAAGTCGATCTTCGTGACGTAAAGTTTCAGCTCTTCGAATGGCTCCAAACCGGGAAGCTGTTGGAAGCAGAGAAGTTTGCGGACTGGGACCTCGAAAACGTCGAGATGGTCGTGGATGAGGCTCTCAGACTCGCGCAGGAGCAACTCGCCCCGGTGAACGAAGAGGGCGACAAAGTCGGAGCCCAATGGAACGACGGCGTTGTCTCTCTCCCCGAGTCCTTCAAACCGGTCTTCTCGACCATCACTGAGGGCGGCTGGATCGGAATGCACGCGAGTCCAGAATTCGGTGGCATGGGCCTGCCTGAAGCAATTGGCACTGCAGTCAACGAGTTCTTCAACGGAGCCAACGTCTCGATCAATCTGACGCTCATGCTCACTCGAGGGGCAGGCGCGATGATCGAGCACTTTGGCACTGACGAACTCAAGCAGCTGTATGTCGAGAGAATATACTCAGGGGAATTCTGCGGCACCATGTGCCTGACTGAGGCCCAGGCAGGATCAGACGTCGGCGCATCTTCCACCAAGGCGATCAAGAACGATGATGGAACATATCAAATCACCGGCGAAAAGATCTTCATCACCGGCGGTGATCACAACCTCGTAGACAATATCGTCCATCTTGTGCTCGCACGCACCCCGGACGCGCCTGAAGGAACGAAGGGCCTCTCCCTTTTCGTGGTCCCGAAGATCTGGGTTAACCAGGACGGTAGCGCCGGGGAACTCAACGATGTCTATTGCAACAACATCGAAGAGAAGATGGGCATCCACGGCTCGCCGACCTGCACGCTCGTCTTCGGTCAGAACGATGGATGCCGAGGCTACCTGCTGGGCGATGAGATGCAGGGCATGAAGCTCATGTTCCACATGATGAACGCCGCCCGCATCGAGGTCGGTCTGCAGGGCTGCGCCGCCGCTGCTGCTGCCCATCAGCAGGCATTGGCCTATGCCAAAGAGCGACTTCAGAGTCGCCACTGGAAGCAGATGAAGGCCAAGGATGCTCCGCAGGTAGCGATCGTCGAGCATCCAGACGTTCGCCGCATGCTGCTTGGCGCCAAAGCCTACGCTGAAGCGATGCGTGCGATTCTCATGCAGACTTCATACTTTGCCGACATGACGCACATCACTGAAGGTGACGAGCAAGCAAAGTTTGCGTCCTACCTTGAGGTGATGACCCCAATCTGCAAGGCATGGTGCTCCGAATGGGGCGTTCAGGCCGCCCGGTGGTGTCTGCACGTGTACGGTGGCTACGGCTACACCAGCGAGTACCCAGCCGAGCAATATGTCCGTGATGCCGAGATTGCGACAATCTACGAAGGCACCAACGGTATCCAGGCACTTGACTTCGTCGCCCGCAAGCTCAACCTCCGGGGAGGAGACGCCATCCGCGAACTTCTTGGCATGGCCGAAGCAACCTTCAAACGCGCGAAGGGTGATCCCGAGCTCATGGAACCGGCATGGATGCTAGCCGCTGGCCTGAAGCAAATCGAGTCTATCGCCAAGGAACTCCCCAAAAGACCGGACGGCATTCACCTTACTCTGCTCAACGCAGTGCCCGTGCTCGACATGGTCGGCACTGTGCTCGGCGCTCACATGCTCCTTGACCAGGCAATGCTCGCCAAAGAGAAGCTGGCCGCTATTCTCAAAGACAAGGGCGTCGGTACAGAAGACAAGAAGGCCTACAAGGAGTTTCTCAAGGACAACGACGAGGCCGCCTTCTACCACAATAAAGTCCAAACGGCGATCCATTTCGCATACCGCGCCCTGCCAACCGTCCCGGCCAAGGCTGCTGCGATTCGCTCCGGCGAAAAGGCCCCGTTCTACGCGATCATGTAGTGCAAAATGAACAGCGCCGCGGCGGCCCGATTCATTTGCAGTGAAAGAAGAAGACAGGCAGAACACAAAGGCGCGGG
>JAAESQ010000319.1 GCA_024229275.1 bacterium
ACCAGGGCGATGATCGTGATGCGTGGGGATATGACGACGGTTCCAACGCGTCCACGAAGGACTCGTCTGCAGCTTCAACGGCGGTCAGCGCGAGTGGTCACCCGAACAAGAAGCTGAAGTCGAAGCACCAGAAGACTGCCGACCGGAATGCTCGCCGTACGCTCGCGAACTTGGAGCGGAAGCAGAAGGGCGGAGACATCAAGTATCGCGTGACCGATGACCATCGGGAAGCCATGTGTCGTAAGGCATTGGCCTTGCATAGAGGCGATGATGGAGATGCCGAAATCGATCAGGTCCTTGACAATCTGATTGAGATTTCGCAAGACTTCGGCGGGGTTGTTTTGGACGTTGGAACGTGTCGGCAGGAGGTGCTCGTGGCACTCACGCGGAAGGAGTATCATGACCCGAAAGGGGAGCGCCGGGTGAAACTCTGGGCGAGGGTCGACCTTGATGCGGAAGTTGACGTCCCGATGGAGCTGTACAAGAACGACTCAAAGGCGGTGGCGCAGACGCTGGTCGACAAGGTGAAGGAACTCGCTGACTGCGTTCTCGCTCGACTTCTTCCCGCCTTGGATGCATACGTGAAGGAGAAGGGTGTCGTCAAGGTCAGCAGGGCGCTGAAGGCTGCCGACCCAGAGGCTCTGAAAGATCTCGCGGAGAAAGAAGAGGATGGCCAACGACATCTTGAGCGCGACCGCCATCTGATTGATCGGCTGCTAGAGCGACGAGCAGGAGGTGACCCGAGCAGCGAAGAGCCTTCGAGTGGCGAGGAGAAGGAGGAA
>JAAESQ010000320.1 GCA_024229275.1 bacterium
GATCTGAAACAAGTGATTGATCGGTTGAAGCTCGAAGGTCAGTCGCCAATGGAGCGTTGAAGAGCCGCTACAGGGGAGGGGTTCACTCCCCCGGGAGTCGATCCCGTTTACCAGGTCTCTACTTCTTCCCCAACTCAAGATCGACCAACATCGGGTCGAGTTCTCGGGCGTGAAGAATGTGCTTTTCGGCCTCAGCCTGGGCAGCTATGCGGGATGCTTCCTCGGAGGTGGTGAGTGCGCGCTCCTGCCACAGGAAGGCCAGTGTGAGGACAGCCTCAGCCGAATTCGGCTGCAGATTGAGAGCGCGATGGACTGCCTGTTCACCACGTTGCAGAGTATTGCGAGGATCTTGCCCGTTGGTACGGAACCATCGAGCCTTCTCGAGAGCGACAGCGGCGGCTGCATGCCAAATGGAGGCGTTGTCGGGACTGAGCGATCGGGCAGAATCAATTGCTCGTGTAGCGGCCTGCAGGGCAAAGCGAGGAGAACGATCATGCGTCCTCGCAAAACGCGCTCCGGCGAGTTCAAGCAGCGCACGTTCGCGGTAGCCCCAGGATAGATTCGGGTTGATGGACGTGCCCGCGTTGAAGGCGGCTTGGCCTTCCTCGACGATGTCGCTCGGGCTTTCGTCGATCCTGACCAAGTAGTCGGCCCAGACGTGGAAGACGAATCCTTTGTTGATGTGCGCATAAGCGTAGTTCGGATTGTGTATGAGTGCTTTCTCGAAGCTCTCGATCGCCTCTTGCAGAGTGTCGCGGGGATCTTCGCCACGTTTGGCTTCGAGTTGGCCGCGCCGTAGCAGGGCTATGCCGAGGTTGTTGTGAGAGTTTGGGTATGTGGGGCTGAGGGTTAGCGCCTCGCGATAAGAAGCGAGGGCCTCCTCGATCGACGGCGACGGGTCAAGACCTTGCTCGAGTTCGTACTTTGCTTTGCGTTCGAGCGAGAAGCCAAGGTCGTCGTGTGCAGGCACGTAGGCTGGATTGATTTGCAGGGCTTCGCGAAAGGACGTGACTGCGCGGCCAAAAGACGTTCGTGGGTCGTCGCCATGGCTAAGGGTGTGGGTTCCGGTGACCCGGAGAGCGCAGCCTCGGTTGTAGTGAGACATGAGGTTCTCTGGGTCGATCATGGCAGCTCGTTCTGCGAGACGAATCGCCTTGTCGAGATGCGATTCGGGATCTCCGCCTTGGTCGATCTGATGCTCGGCCCATTTCCAGTTGGCGCGTGAGAGTTGATTCAGAGCCTTGATGTGTTGTGGATTGATCGACAACGCTATGGTGCACGATGCTACTGCGGAGTTGAAAGCTTGGTTCGCCGGCTCACCCGATCTGAAGAGGCGTTCCATCTCGAGGGTCCATCGGGCGCATAAGCCGGTGAAGACCTTGGCGTCACTACGGCCAATGGTCGCGGCAAAGTCATAGGCGTCTCCGGCCAGCTGCCCTGCGTCGCGAGATGCCTCGGAATCGCCTCGGATATGCTGTTCAGTGGCCATCTCAAGCCTAATGTCACCCTCAAGTCGCCTGGCTTCATGGATCAGGTCGACCTGCCCGGTGACCGCTTTTGCGTGGTCAAGGGCCTGGTCATACCGCTTCTCATAGAAAGCGATCAACCCTTTCACATAGGTCGGTGCATCGGTTCCTGACGACTCCGCTTCCTGAAGATAGTGAATTGCCTGGTCGAGTAACTCGCGCTCAATTTCAGCTTGCTGGCTTTCTCTGGTCTGCGGATCCTCGACCTGTCGCAATTCTTCCAGCGCCTGTTGGTATTTTCCGCCGTAGGCTCGGCCGAGAGCGTAGGCGTCGGCCGGTTCTTGGTAACCTTCGTTCCACGCGGTTTGGAGGTGGTGTACTGCTCGGGTGTAGTCGTCAAGCAGAAGATAGCCATTGCCGAGCGCATGCGAAGCCGGCCCCCGAGCAAAGCTGCCGAGTTCTTCGGTCTCACTTTCGATGCGCTCGAGTCGTTGGCGAAGGGCGTCGACTTCGGCACTTCGATTGTGAGTGGGAAGCATCGCAGAAAGTAATGTGGTGGTCTCCATTTCGCGGACTTCTTGACCCAATTGATGGGCAAGAGTCGCTCTCTTGGAAGAGTCAAGTCTTGTTTTTATTGCGACCGCGCCCATGATGCTGAGCGCCACCAACGCTGTCGCGACGACAGTGGCAAGCCGGTTGTTTTTTCTGGTCCATTTTTTGATGCGGTAAGAGATTGTCGGAGGCTGAGCCAGTATAGGATCGCCGGTGATGAAGCGTTCGAGATCATCGGCTACCTGGCGCGCGGATTGGTATCGCCGTTCGGGCTCTTTCTCCAGGCATTTCATGACGATCGTGTCGATGTCTTTGGGAACCGATGGCTCTCTCTGCCGCAGGGGATGAATATCCTCGTGTGCGATGCGCCAAAGAGTGTCCGCTCCTTCGCTTTGGGCGAATGGGGGAGTTCCCGCAAATAGTGTGTACATCGTCGCGCCCAGGCCGTAGACATCGCTCCTGGCATCGAGTTCAGTGACCACACCGCGAGCCTGTTCTGGAGAGATATAGGCCATCGTGCCCATTACCGTCCCCGTCTCAGTGAGGTCGTCGTTGCGAAGGTCGCGAGCGATGCCAAAGTCAAGAACAAACGGGCGCCACCCCCTTGCTGTCTGTTCCACCATTACATTGGCTGGTTTGAGATCGCGGTGTATCAGCGAACGTTGGTGGGCAGCGTGTACCGCTCTGCAGACCGCGATCATGACTCTGACTCTTTCTTCGAGTGTCATGAACAGGCCCGCTTCCATCAGACTTTGGCCCTCGACAAGTTGCATCGCGATGAACACGTGTCCGGCATGTTCGCCGACTTCGTAGACCTGACAGATGTTCTCGTGATCCGCTTGAGCCTGCGATCGAGCCTCACGCCAGAATCTGCGCACGACGTCAGGATCTCTGCGGTGGAGGAATTTGATCGCCACGTCACGGTCGAGTTGGAGGTCATGTGCACGATAGACCGAACCCATACCGCCGCGTCCAAGGCATTCTTTGATGCGATAGCGATCCCAGGTCGCGATCGCGGGGTCGTCTGTTACGTCCGCAAGGGGTCGAAGAGCAGCTGCGTCCGGTGTGGGCGTCGCCGAACCTAGTAGCTCTGGACTCGAATCCTGGCCCGCGACTCGGGTTGCTTCGAGATCACGATCCCCGATCTCACGGGCCAAACGGACGATCTGGGAAGGCTCAAGGGATCCCTCACGCAGGAGGAACTCGATCTCTGGGCCCCAGCTTCCGGTGCGCACGTTGGGATCGGTAGTCGCGCTAAGCGCACGCTGCAGAGTGATTTCGTCGATGAGTCCGGCGGACTGTGCCGCCTTGAGGAGTTTTGGGACGGCTGGCTTACTCCGCATTCCCGCGAGCGCTTCCTTTCTTCAGGGCACGAAATCACATTGGTCGCGTCAGCGTGGAGCGACTCCAGAGAGTTAGCGTGCTCTGATCTGAGGCCATCATACCTGGTCTGAGCTATGTCTCTCAGGGTTTGGCATCCAAGGTCGATGGTGAGTAAAATATGCCGTTTTGAATCGGGTTTGACCCTTCGTCGGACTGTTGCGAGCGGTGGCTGTTTTTTCCTCCTCGAAATCGTACTTTTTCGTTTCTCGGCTGTAACGCGTGATCGTTGGCTAAGTGGTGGAATTTAAGGGTCTTTTCTTGTCGCGTCACCAACTCGTAACGAGATGTCTCTGGGGGGCCCCATTGTTACCAAATCTCCACTTCTTTGCAGTGGATTAACATACTGACCTCTGGTATCTTAGCCCCTCTTGTGAAAGTGGGCACATGACTTGCTTCTCATGAGGCGCGATGTATATGAGATTTTTTGCCCGCCAGCCGGTGGGCCCGAAACCGAAAGGAGGATGTTGTTCATGCCGAGTTTCGTCAACGTAGAGAAGTGTGACGGATGTAAGGCGCTCGATAAGACCGCCTGTCAGCATATCTGTCCCAATGACCTCATGGTTCTCGAAAAGGAGTCCATGAAGGCCTATAACCGGGAGCCCGAGATGTGCTGGGAGTGCTACAACTGCGTCAAGATCTGCCCGACACAGGCGGTCGACGTGCGCGGTTACGCGGATTTCGTTCCGATGGGTGCCTCTGTGGTTCCGCTGCGTTCCACGGATTCCATCATGTGGACGGTTAAGTTCCGTAGTGGTCAGGTGAAGCGCTTCAAGTTTCCCATCCGCACAACCCCCGAAGGTACGGCCGAGCCTACCGGCGGATTCGCCACTGAGCCTGACCTCGAAGGTCCGGTTCTGTTCACGGAGCCCGACTCGCTCGGTTGCCCCGTGTGGACGAAGTAGGGGAGGGTGAAGATGGCTAACTTCGAAACAGTCACTATCGAAACTGATCTACTCATCCTGGGTGGCGGCATGGCGTCCTGTGGCGCCGCTGTCGAAGCTGCCCACTGGGCCAAGAAAAATGGCCTGAAAGTTACTTTGGTCGACAAGGCCGCCATCGATCGCTCTGGTGCGGTCGCCATGGGTCTGTCCGCCATCAACCAGTACGTAGGTCTTAAAGAGGGCGATAACACCGTCGAAGACTACGTCAATTATGTGAAGCAGGACCTGATGGGCGTGGCCCGCGACGACCTCGTCGCCAACATCGCCCGCCATGTCGACTCCTCAGTCCACCTCTTTGAGAAGTGGGGTCTTCCGATTTGGAAGGCAGAGGGTGGCGGCTATGTGCACGAGGGTCGCTGGCAGCTCATGATCAACGGTGAGTCCTACAAGGTCATCGTTGCTGAGGCCGCCAAGAACCATCTCGGCGTAGACAACATCTACGAGCGCGTTTTCATCGTCGGTCCCGTCATGAACGGCGACGAGTGCGTTGGCGCGTACGGTTTCTCGGTTCGCGAGAACAAGTTCTATGTGTTCAAGGCACGCGCGATCATGTGCGCCCTCGGTGGCGCAGTGCACGTGTTCAAGCCGCGTTCCACAGGTGAAGGCCTGGGTCGCGCATGGTATCCGCCGTGGAACTCCGGTTCCTCTGCATACTTCACCTTGAAGGCCGGCGCCGAGATGACCTGCCAAGAGGTTCGGTTCATTCCGGTCCGCTTCAAGGATGCATACGGCCCAGTCGGTGCGTGGTTCCTCCTCTTCAAGTCCCGCGCGACCAACGCCTTCGGTGGCGAGTACATGGTCGAGCGTCGTCCCGAGCTCGAGAACTGGCTCCCATACGGTAAGGTGAAGCCGATCCCGGCGAACCTCCGTAACTATCTCGGAATGCTCGATGTGATGGATGGCAAGGGCCCCATCTACATGCGGACTGACGAAGCGATCCAGAAGATCGCCGATGAGTTCAAGGATGACCCGAAAGCCTATAAGAAGAAGATGAAGGAACTCGAGTCTGAGGCTTGGGAAGACTTCCTGGATATGACGATCTCGCAGGCCATTCTGTGGGCTGCCAGTGACGTTCACCCGGAAGAGAAGTCCTCCGAAATCGCCGCAGCCGAGCCGTACTTCATCGGTTCCCACTCCGGTGCCTCCGGCGCCTGGGTCAGTGGTCCAGAAGATCTTGCTCCGGCAGACTACTTCTGGGGCTACGAGAATATGTGCACGACCAAAGGTCTGTTCGCTGCTGGCGACGCGACCGGCGCATCCTCGCACAAGTTCTCCTCCGGTTCCCACGCCGAGGGTCGTATCGCTGGTAAAGCCGCGATCCGCTACCTCGTCAACGAGAACCCCCCGATGCCGACCATCGACGACGCGAAGATCGAGGCCCTCAAGGCCGCGACCCTGAAGCCGCTCGACGTCTATGCCGAGCACAAGGACTTCACGTCCCAGGTCGACGTCAACCCGAACTACATCCTGCCGAAGATGTACATGTTCCGTCTGCAGAAGATGATGGACGAGTACGCCGGTGGTGTGGGTGCCCAGTTCACGACCTCCAAGTTTATGTGCGAAAGAGGTCTCGAGCTTCTTGGTATCCTCAAGGAAGACGCCGTCCATTTGGGAGCGGCCGACCTGCACGAACTGATGCGTTGCTGGGAGAACGTGCACCGGACCTATCAGGCCGAGGCCCACGTTCGTACCATCCTGTTCCGCGAAGAGACTCGTTGGCCTGGATACTACTTCCGCGCTGACTTCCCCAAGCTGGACAACGACAACTGGCTCTGCTTCGTCAACTGCGTCATGGATCCGGAAACCGAAGAGTGGGAGATGCTCAAACGCCCCCTTCTTCCGATGTCCTGATCACATTCAATTTCGGCCCCAGGCGC
>JAAESQ010000321.1 GCA_024229275.1 bacterium
CGACGAACCCGACCTGTATCGCGAAGCATCGCCATTGACCTGGGTTGACAGAGTGAAAACCCCGCTTCTGATCATTCACGGCGAGCGAGACGCGCGGGTTCCGCTGGAGCAAGGGCTGCGTTTTTATGATGCGCTACGCCACTATGGATCACCGGCCGAAATGGTCGTATATCCGGGGGAAGGCCACTCAATTCGGGGCTACGACCATAGGATCGATGCCATGGACCGCCTGCTCAAGTGGTTCAAACGCTGGGATGTTGAGGGAGAGATCCCTGCCAAGGAGTGAGTTTCTCATTCAGTTGTAGCGGCCCTGGGATTGAAACGCGAAGCCACGAAGATCGCGAAGAGGGTAGCGGTTGGACGAGACAACACCAACAAGCGAATGCATGTCGAATGTCGAAGCTGTGTGAAGGTCATTTGGTTTTTGGCCTTGCTCACCTAAAGGCTTTGAGCAGAGCATTTTGGAATCGTTTGATTGAGCTGCGTGCGGGCGAGCCTCAGAGCTGAGCGATTGAGAAGGGCCAAACACTAGCAAATAGCCTCTATCGCCTTTGATGAACTTCTCATTTCCACCTATCAGCTATCGGTAAGAAAGATCCTCTTCGCGATCTTCGCGTCTTGGCGGTTCAACATATGTCGCTGCGGCTCAGTAGCGCGAACTAGCTGCCGGGAACTGTTTCGTCGTCGTTGATTCGGGGTGCGATTCCGATACCAGTGAAGCCGTAGATCAGCGCCATGACAAAGCTCAAATAGCACATTACCGCCCAGGGTAGGTACTGGAGTGTCTCGACTCCAAGGGTGCCGGCCATGAACACTCCCGCGATCGACCACGGAACAAGAGGTACGACGACCGTGCCGCTGTCCTCGGTTGTACGCGAGAGGTTTTTGGCAGCCAGGTTGTTGCGGCGATAGACCGGAGCAAAGAGTTCGCCTGGAATGAGGATGGACAAGAACGAGCTCCCTGTCATCAAGGCCACCGTCATCGTGCCAGCCACGGTCGATGCGACGATGCGTGCGGTGGTATTGGCGAACTTCACTAAGTGTTCCAGCAGCACGTCGAGCATCCCGGCGCACTGGACGATGCCACCAAACGCGAAGGCGCAGAATGCAATCAGCGTCACGTGCATCATGCTGACCATGCCGCCTCGCGTTAGGAGAGTGTCGACAACCGTGTTGCCGGTTGTTGACGTGAAACCGGTCACCATCGAGGCAATAGCTGGTTTGAGATCCATGCCTTGAATCGAAAGCGCCAGGATGGCGGCTACAGCTGCGGAGGCCAACATCCCAGGTATGACCGGATGGCGGCGAATTGCGGCGAAGAGGGTGATCATCGGTGGCAGAATCAGCAGCCAGTGAAACTCGAAGTTAGCGCGGACATCGGTCAGGATTGTGGCTGTGATGTTGAGGTCAACGGCACCCGTTCTCGAACTCATCAATCCGAGGATCAGGTATACCGCAAGACCGATCAGCCATGCCGGGGTTGTTGTCCAAAGCGTGTGCCTGATGTGGTCGAAGAGATTGCTGCGAGCGGCGACTGGAGCCAGGTTTGTTGTGTCCGAGAAGGGCGAAAGCTTATCGCCAAAGTACGAGCCGGCGACGATGGCTCCGGCAGCTTGTCCAAGTGGTATCTCAAGGCCTTGTGCTACTCCCATCAGCGCCACGCCCAGGGTGCCGACGGTTCCGTACGACGTACCTGTGACTACAGAAATGATCGAGCAAACGATGCAAGCTGTCACCAGAAAATACTTGGCAGAGATGAGCTGAAGCCCGTAGTAGATCAACATCGGAATCGTTCCACATGCGATCCACGATCCGATCAGTGCGCCGACCGTGATCACGATCAGCATTGCGGGCATGCCCTTCATCATACTGGTCAGAATCCCGGTTTCGAGTTCTTTGTAGGTGTAGCCAAGTTGCAGCGCAATCACCCCAGCAACGGCAGCAGCTGCAATCAGTAGCACTTCGGCGTTCAGTTGGAGTACGCCGTAACCGACTCCAAGGAAGAGTGCCATCGCAACCAGAGGAGTCGATGCTTGGAGAAGGGTCGGCTTTTTCTTTTGCTGATGGGATTGAGTACTGTCTGTCATGGTGTGCAGCTCCGGTACGTCAGGCGGAACGGGCCGCCGCAATACGGCTTCGCTCGAGTAGTGTACTCGGTCTCAGCTTCAGGGGAGTATTTCGAGGCGCCATACGGGAATCGTGCCGTCCCAAGCTACGGTGTCCTGGAACTCCTGATACTGGTACATCCCATAGAGGAGGTTCGGTTCGAGTAGTTGAAGGATGCGGACAGCGAACGGCTGCTGGAGCCCGACGATCAGTGTGCCTCGGGCGAAGGTGTGATTCTCTCGTGGGAGAGGGCTCACGATTTGGAGACCCGCGTAGCGCTCGTAAACCGGATCGTCCACCTTTTCCACACGAACTAACCGCGCCCCTTCGGCCCGCAGGTCAGTGGCCTCTTCAAGCCTCTGAAAGGAGATGCCCTGGCGGTTGAGAAGCTCCGCATATACTTCTGCTTGACTCGCCTCAATTGCGTATCCTGACGGCACCCTGATCGACTTCTTCACGATGCGATCGTGCATGATGTTGCCGCTTTCGACTTCCAACGTCCCGCGTTCCGGGAGTTGTGTGACGCGGATCTTGGCGGTCTTCGCTTCTGCATTGCCCCAGAAGAAGTTCGTCGGAATGTGGGTTGGCAGATCGCGATTCCGCGCTTCCAATACCCCCTCAAGGCTGGCATTTCGGAGTGAGGGGTCGTCGAGGAAGCGTCGCAACAAAGTGAGATAGGCATCGACACGAAGATTTAGGTCGGCATGCGGGTCATCGGTGTTGGCGAACCTTCCAGATTCGATGATGAAGCCGAGGCTCCCAAGGCTGGCGAGACCGTTGCGCCCGTCGTTGGCTTCGAGAGTAGAAGGTCGAATCTCAGCGTCAGGAGGGGCGCCTCCGACCACGTAGCGATCGTAGGCGAATCCGGCCTTAGCCATCGGTGCGCGTGCGGCTTCGACCCACTCCAGACCAACTTCGAAAATGCTTTTCGGGAGGAATGGATGGTTGGCTGTGCCCATCGTAATCACCGGCCACCGATTCCATCCCTTTGCAGTGTAAGCCGAGCTGTCACGCCCAAACTCATGGCAATCAACCACGATGTCGGGCTGCACACGCCGCACCGCCGCGTGCAGCGCCTGCGTCTCCGGCTGCGCCAGGAGCAGATGATCGCGGTTGAGATCTGCATCGTTGGCGTTTCGACGGACAGACTTCTCGCCACCATCCGGGTTTACGGTCGGAATGATCCAGAGATCTACATCCTCGGGCAGAGCATTGGGATCTGCCGCGACCGTTGAGATGAGCTGGGTCAGAGCTTCTCGCCCAGCTGGTTCATTACCGTGCTGTTGTCCGAAGAAAAGGAGCTTCCAACCGGCGGTCGTCGGGCCATGCGACAGATGAACAAGGTGAAGGGCTCTGCCTTCCACCGAGGATCCTATCTGCTCGACACTTATCCAATCAGCCTGAGCCGCGTTTTCAATGGCTGTGACAGTTTCGTCGTAGTTCAGTGGCTCCCTGGCATCGACTGGCCCGGAGTACAGCAGGATTGTGAGAGACGCGGAAAGCAAAGCAATCAGAGAAGCACGGGGCATTTCGGGACCTCCAATTCTCGTCTTGCGCATCTAGTCCAGTAGAGGCGAGACGAGATCATACGCTGCTCTCGTTCCCTACACTCCCTGACAAGTCATGCGGCCTACCATATTCATAACGCAAGATGAGGTCAAACTGCTTGCGAGGCGCAGTTTGGTTTC
>JAAESQ010000322.1 GCA_024229275.1 bacterium
CGTGCGGATGCTCGGTCGTAACGGGCAAGGGGATCTTCGAGCGGTCATAGAGGTCCCAATACTTCTGCGGGGCGCAGAACGGCAAGTGCGGCTTGCGAAACCCGACCGCGAGTGCGATGGCCCAGGACTGGCGGACTCCGGGGAGGGCTTGTTTTACGCCGCTGCTGCCGGGGCGTTTTCGGCTTCGTATTGGTCTGGTGAGAGATAGCCGAGGGTTTGGTGGAGTCTTGTCGGATTGTAGAATATTTCAATATACTTGAACACACTCATCCTAGCTTCCTCCAGGTTAGCAAACGTCTGGTGATTGGTCCACTCGTGTTTCAGTGACCAGAAGAACCGTTCCATGGCCGCGTTGTCGTAACAGCAACCGGTGCGGCTCATCGAGCACTCGATGCCCAGGATCCGGAGCGTCTTCTGGTATAAGTCACTGGTGTACTGGCAGCCGCGATCCGAATGATGCAGCAGTCGCTTGCCGTCGGGGCGGCGGTTTTCGATCGCGCTGCGTAACGCCTCGCTGACGAGTTCCGTGGCCAACGACGCGCCGATCGACCAGCCGACCACCTTGCGGCTGAACAGGTCGATCACCACGGCCAGGTAAACCCAGCCCGTTGCGGTCGGTAGATAGGTAATATCGGTTACCCATTTTCGGTTGGGCTCGTCGGCCGTGAAGTTTTGACTGAGCTTGTTCTCGGCCGGCTGCTTGGAGGGATCGGCTTGAGTCGTTGTCGGCTTGAACCTCTTGCGAACACGGCTTCGGATGCCCAATTCCCGCATGGCAGCGGCCACCGTGTTGCGGCAGGCCGTTTCCAACTCCTCCTGTGCTTGCATCTGGCGGGCAATCTTGTGGCTGCCGTAGATGCCGTGCGATTCGGCATAGACCTGCGTCACGGCCTGCTTGATCCGCTCGTGGCGTTTGGCTCTCGTACTGGGCACGCGATCCCGCCAGCCGTAGTAGCCCGAGGATGAAACGCCGAGCACGTCGCACATGACGGCCACGGGAAATGAGTCGCAATGTTCGGTGATCCAGGCGTATTTCACAGCGACTCCTTTGCAAAATACGCCGTGGCTTTTTTTAGGATTTCACGTTCCAGTTCGGCTCGCTTGAGTTGCTTCTTCAGCCGCTTGTTCTCCTCGCGCAACTCGTCGGCCGAGGCGTCTTCGCCGCAGGGCCTGGGGGGTGGTGCGAGCTTCTTGTGCCACTTGCGGAGGCTGTTTTCGCTCACGCCAACC